>NZ_JAMAXZ010000005.1:0-257584 GCF_023712585.1 Microbacterium sp. P26
ACTCGCAATCCGAACAAACGGACCGACGAGGAATAAATTGGCATTTGACAAGTGCACGCTGTTGAGTTCTCAAGGAACGGACGCACCCACAAGAAACAGTCTTCCGACCTACCCGTGAGGCAGTTCATTTCTATAAGACCACCCGACACTGCGAGCTCTCACCGTGGGACCTCTGAACGAGATCAACGTCGTGACAACCGGCCGGGTGACCGATCCAAAACCTTACACCATGTGTTTGGGTTTTGGAGTGGTTCGCTACTTGAGGGGCTGCGGGGCCTTTCGGCCGCTCCGCTCTCCCCTGTGGGGCGAACAAGTAATAAGTTACGCGGGAGACGCCGACCCGTCGAATCCAGGCGCTCCCCGGGCGTGTCGCGGCGCCTTTCTCGCGGAAAGACGCGGAGAGACGCGGAGAGACGCACGAAGGCCCGACCGACGCGTCGTCGATCGGGCCTCGGGCAGGAGGGGCACCAGCACCCGTGCCGGGGGTCAGGCGTTCGCCGCCTCCGCGGACTTCTCGACCGGGAGGGGCCACAGGGCATCGAGCAGCTGACGCACCCACGCGATGAGGTTCGCATCATCGGCATCCTGCGGCAGGGGAACCACCATCGCGTCTCCCCCGGCGACCAGCTTGGCCTTCGGGTAGAGCCGCTGCAGACGCACGCGCATCGAGTCGGCGAGGTTCGCCGGCGCCACGCGCAGGTTCGACCCCATCGCGACCACGTCGGCGAGACCCGCCTGCGCCGCTCGACGGCGGAGCCGCGCAACGGCGACCAGGCCTTCGACCTCTGCGGGAGGCTCGCCGTACCGGTCGCGGAGCTCGTCGACCACGAGGTCGATCGCATCGTCCTTCGCGCCGGCGGACGCCGCGGCCGAGAGCTTCTGGTATGCCTCGAGGCGCAGGCGCTCGCTGTCGATGTAGAACTCGGGCAGGCGCGCATCGACCGGGAGCTCAAGTCGCAGCTCGGTCGGACCGTCGACGTCTTCCCCACGGAAGGTCGACACGGCTTCGCCGATCATGCGCAGGTAGAGGTCGAAACCCACGCCGGCGATGTGCCCGGCCTGCTCGGCACCGAGCAGGTTGCCGGCGCCGCGCAGCTCGAGGTCTTTCAGCGCCACCTGCATTCCGGAGCCCAGGTCGTTGTTGACCGCGATGGTCTCGAGGCGGTCGGCCGCGGTCTCGGACAGCGGCTTCATGTCGTCGTACAGGAAGTACGCGTACGCGCGGTCGCGACCGCGTCCGACGCGACCACGCAACTGGTGCAGCTGCGACAGGCCGTATTTGTCGGCCCTGTCGATGATGATCGTGTTCGCGTTCGAGATGTCGAGGCCGGTCTCGATGATCGTGGTCGACACCAGGACGTCTGCGCGGCGCTCCCAGAAGTCGTCGACGACCTGCTCGAGCGCGTGCTCGCCCATCTGCCCGTGCGCGACGACGATGCGCGCTTCGGGCACGAGCTCGGCGAGGTGCGCCGCCACCCGCTGGATCGACGACACCCGATTGTGCACGTAGAAGATCTGGCCTTCGCGCAGCAGCTCTCGACGGATCGCCGCAGCGATCTGCTTGTCGTTGCGCGGTCCGACGTACGACAGGATCGGGTGCCTGTCTTCAGGTGGCGTCGCCAGGGTCGACATCTCGCGGATGCCGGTGACCGCCATCTCGAGCGTCCGAGGAATGGGTGTCGCACTCATGGCGAGGATGTCGACGTTGGTCTTCAGCTTCTTCAGCTGGTCTTTGTGCTCGACGCCGAAGCGCTGCTCTTCGTCGATGATCATCAACCCGAGGTCTTTGAAGATCACCTTCTCGGTCAGGATGCGGTGGGTTCCGATGACCATGTCGACGGTGCCGTCGGTGAGGCCCGCGAGAGTCGCCTTCGCCTCCTTGTCGCTCTGGAAGCGCGACAGCGGGCGCACCGTGACGGGGAAACCGGCGAACCGCTCGCCGAACGTCTCGAGGTGCTGCTTGACGAGCAGAGTCGTGGGAACGAGCATCGCCACCTGCTTGCCGTCTTGGATCGCCTTGAAGGCGGCACGCACCGCGACCTCGGTCTTGCCGAACCCGACGTCGCCCGACAGCAGTCGATCCATCGGGATCGGCTTCTCCATATCGGCCTTGATCTCGTCGATCGTCTGCAGCTGGTCCTGCGTCTCGGCGAAGGGGAAGGCCTCTTCGAGCTCGCGCTGCCAGGGGGTGTCGGGGCCGAAGGCGTAGCCCTTCGACGCCATACGCGCCGAGTAGAGCTTCACGAGCTCGACGGCGATGTCGCGCACCGCCTTGCGAGCGCGGCCCTTTGCCGCAGCCCAGTCGCTGCCGCCCATCTTCGACAGGGTCGGTGCTTCACCGCCGACGTATTTCGACAGCAGGTCGAGCTGGTCGGTGGGCACGAACAGCTTGTCGCCCGGGTACCCGCGCTTGGCAGGCGCGTACTCGAGGACCAGGTACTCCTTGGTCGTCTTGACCGCGTTGCGACCACCGCTCGAGACCTCGCGCTGAGTGAGCTCGAGGAACTTGCCGATGCCATGGGTCGCGTGCACGACCACGTCACCCGGCTTGAGCTGCAGGGGGTCGACGACGTTGCGTCGGCGCGACGCCAGCTTCTTGACCCCGCGGTTGTCGCCGCTCACCGAGCGACCGTAGAACTCGGTCTCGCTGATTACCGCGAACTTCGCCTCGCTCAACTGGAACCCGCGCTCGAGCGGGGCGCACACCACATGCGCGACGCCGGGCTCGGGCGGAAGGCGCAGATCGTCGACCCGCCGGGCGGCGATCCCACGCTCGGAGAGCACGTCGCGCGCGCGATCGACCATGCCGGGTCCGGATGCCGTGACCACGACCGACCAGCCGTCGCGCAGCAGAGCGTCGACGTGGGCGGTGGCCCCCTCGACGTTGCCCTGGAACGAAGGCACGGGGTCGGCCTTGATGCGGTGCGCGGACGCGTCGGGCACGACCAGGCCCTCGTCTTCGGCATCCGCCGCCCCCGAATCGAAGGCGCTCAGCTGCCACCACGCGCCGCCCCGGCCGCTCGCGATCTCGTGCAGGTCGTCGAGCGTGACGAAGTCGCCCGAGTCGAGGTCGACCGGGGTGTCGGCCCCGGCGGTCGCGGCGGACCACGCGGCCTCGAGGAACTCGCGGTTGGTGTCGCCGAGCGTGGTCGCGCGCGCGGTCGAGCGCTCGGGGTCGACGAGGGCGACGGCGCTGCCGCCCGGAAGGTAGTCAACGAGGGTCACGAGATCGTCGACGAGCACGGGGATGAGGGATTCCATGCCCTCGGCGGGGATGCCCTCGGCCATCTTCTCGAGCAGCTGACGCAGGCCCGGGTAACCGTCGCGCAGTTCTGCGGCGCGAGCGCGCACCTCAGCGGTGAGCAGCAGTTCGCGACTGGGGTTGAGCGAGACACCCGTGACCTCGCCCGGGAGCGATCGCTGGTCGGCGACCGAGAAGGCGCGGATCTGATCGACCTCGTCACCGAAGAACTCCACGCGATACGGGTGGTCGGCCACGGGCGGGAAGACGTCGAGGATGCCGCCGCGGACCGCGAACTCCCCTCGACGCGACACCATGTCGACACGGTGGTAGGCCAGCTCGACGAGCCGGGTCGTGACGGTTTCGAGCTCGTGGCCGCGGCCGCCGACGACGAGTTCGACCGGCTCGACCTCGCCGAGGCCGGGGGCCAGCGGCTGCAGGGCGCTGCGCACCGAGGCCGTGATGACGAGCGGCGCCTCACCGTCCCACGCGGCGATGCGCCGGAGAACGTCGAGACGGCGGCCGACGGTCTCGGGACTCGGGCTCAAGCGCTCGTGCGGCAAGGTCTCCCACGCGGGGAAGTGCAGCACCTGAGCCCCGGGCAGCACGGCATCCAACGCCGGCCCGAGGGACTCCGCACGACGCCCGGTCGGGGCGATGACGAGCACGGCGCCGGGGTCGCCCGAGGCGCGACGCCGCTCGATGAGCCCCGCGATGACGGGGGCGTCGAGGCCATCGACGAGGGAGAGAGACAGGTCGGCGGATGCCGCGGAAACGGCCTCACGATACGACTCAGCCTGCTCGAGGGCGCGAACGATCCCGGGAACTGTCACTCGGGAAAGTCTACGCGGGGCCTCCGACATCGGGACGGGCTGGACGCAGCAAGGGTGCGTCTGCAGCCGTCGAGCGGACGCGGACGGTGGCGCGCCGCCCTCGGCCCCGGCGAGCGGCGTGTCGACCCCGGCATCCGCACGGTGGAGCGTCGATCGCGGGCGCGAGACGTCTCGTAGGCTGGCGGCATGACCACGCCGAGCTCCCCGGGCGGCCCGGTGTTCGCCGCACCTCACGCCGCGCCCCCGGTCGGCGCGATGCTCACTCCCCCACCGGTGCGCCGGCGCGGACGCCCTCTCGGCACGTGGGCCCTGCTGCTGTCGATCGTCGCGACGGTGTTGGCGCCCGCCGTCGGAGGGTTCGCGGCGTTCCGCGTGGCCCGCGGCTCGGGTCCGGCGTTCTTCGAGATGCCCGCGGGCTCGTTCGACTGGCGCGTCCTGTCGCCCGTGCGCGATCTCGTGCTGCTGGGCGAGGTCGCGTTCTGGTCCGGCACGGTCATCGGGATCGTCGCCCTGGCGCTCGGCATCACCGCGGTCGTGAAGCGCGCGGCCACGGGCGCCGGCATCGCGGCCATCGTGATCGCCGTGCTCGGCCCGATCGTCTTCGGCGGGCTCGCCGCACTCGCGCTCGGCGCCGGCCTCGCCGCCGCCGGCACGGGCGGCATCCCGGTCTGAGGTCGGCTCGCGCCGCTGGTACGGCGACGTGCGAGGCACCGGGGAAACGGCATCCGGGACCTTCTCGACCCCGCCGATTCGCCCGCTACCGTGACGGGGCCTCGCGCGTCCACCCCTCCGAGCAGGCGGGGAGCGCCTCCCTAGACTCGCCGGATCGGGCCGCACCCGCGACCGCCGACGACCAGAGGAGCATCTCGTGAGCACCACACCTCCGCCCCCGGGGCCGTACGACGCGCCCGCCCCGCGCAACGACGGCTACGCCGCCCCCTCCGCGCACAACACGCCGGCGGCCCCTGCCTACGTTCCGCCCACCGACACCAAGCCCGTGCTGTCGAACCGGCTCGGTCTGATCGCCTTCGTCGCCTCGCTCGTGGCCGTCGTCGGCGGCTCGATCATCGCGTTCATCGCCGGCCTGCAGAGCGCCGGCGTCGCGCAGTATGCACAGCAGAACGGCGGCACGACCGGACAGATCGACCCGAACACGCTTCCTCCGGGAGTCGAGCAGTCGGCGATCCTCGTCGGCGTGCTCACCGTCGTCGCCTTCGCCGTCTACGCCATCTTCGCGCTCTGGGGGTTCATCCAGGGCATCATCGCCGCCATCAAGCGCCGTGGTCGCGGTTACGGCATCGCGGCGATCATCCTCGCCGTGCTCGGTGGGATCGTCGTCTCGGTCGCCCTCGCCATCGGCGCGGGGATCGGTCTCGGCTCCGCCTGACGCGTCCCGCGCATACGGAAACGGCCCCGGTTCTCCTCGAACCGGGGCCGTTTCCGTGTGCGCCGCTCAGGCGCGCGGAGCGTGGAAGCGCTGCTGGGCGGCGACGAGACCCTCGTCGACGAGGAGCTCGACCGCGTCGGCGGCATCCGACACGAGGATCGGAAGGGTGGTTCGCTCGGCGGAGCTGAAGGGGTCGAGCACCCAGTCGGCGGGATCCTGCCGGCCGACCGGTCGCCCGATGCCGACGCGCACACGGGGGAAGTCGGGGGTTCCGAGGGCCTTCGCCACATCGCGGACGCCGTTGTGGCCGCCGTGGCCGCCACCCGTCTTGAGCTTGATGGTGTCGTAGGGGATGTCGAGTTCGTCGTGCACCACGACGACGTGATCGGGGTCGGTGCCGTAGAACCGGGCGAGACCCGATGCCGGACCGCCCGAGACGTTCATGAAGCTGTTGGGCTTGGCCAGCACGAGCTTCGCCGCCCCGGGCCGCAGCCACGTCTCGACGACCCGCGCGTTCGCCTTGTGCGCGCGGAAGGCCTCGCGGCGCCGCGCGGCCAACTCGTCGATCACCATCTGTCCGATGTTGTGACGCGTGGCCTCGTACCGCGGGCCGGGATTGCCGAGACCGATGATGAGCCAGGTGTCCGCCATGGCATCCATCCTTCCGGATCCGCGTGCGGACCCCGTGAACAGCAACGAGGAGGCGCGAAAACGCGCCCCCTCGTCGTCGACGGACCGCCGGAGCGGCCCGCGCGGCAATTACTTGTCGTCGCCCTCTTCGGCCGCTTCGGCCTCTTCGGACTGCTCCTCGGCGACCTCGGCATCGGCCTCGGCGATCTCCTCGTCGGCGGCCAGCGTGTCGAGCGGCACCGAGACGCCCACGACGAGGGTCTCGGGCTCGGTGACCAGCGTCGCGCCCTGGGGGAGGGTCAGGTCGGCAGCGGTGATCTGCGTGCCGTCCTCAGCGCCCTCGACGTCGACCTCGATGGTCTGCGGGATGTGGGTGGCCTCGACCTCGAGCGACACCGAGGTGGCGTCGAGCATGGCGACCGTGCCGGGGAAGGGCTCGCCGACGAGCACGACGGGAACGTCGACCTGGACCTTCTCGCCCTTCTTCACGACGATGAGGTCGATGTGCTCGATGATCTGACGCACGGGGTCCTTCTGGACGTCCTTGACGAGGACGAGCTGGCCCTTGCCGGCGATGTCGAGGTCGATCAGCGCGTTGGCGCGACGGATGAGCAGCGCGACCTGGTGGCCGGGCAGCGCGACGTGCTGGGGCTCGGTGCCGTGACCGTAGATGACGGCCGGAATCTTGCCCGCGGCGCGGAGGCGACGGGCGAAGCCCTTGCCGAAGTTCTCGCGGAGTTCCGCGACGACCTTGTTGTCTTCCGACATGATGTTCTCCTCGCGGGCTCGTGTCCCGCAGCTTGTGAGCGGACAAGGTCCGCACCTGTGTGGTCTGGATTCGACTCGAACGCGAGCGCGTGAGGAAAGCCGGGAGCCTGCTTCACTGCGTCGATCACGGATGCCCTGTGCACCCGTGGGCGCCCGAGGATGCATCCCTCGCCGAAGTTCCCGGGAAGTCTACCAGTGCGACGCGACGCTCACGACTCGGCCGAGGAGGCACGAGGCGGCAGGAGTCCGGAGCAGTCCCCGACCGCCGGTAGGATCGAGAAGCCACACCGACCCGGAGGATCATCATGGACAGCGGCTTCTTCTCTCACGTCGTGCTCTGGGTCATCGGCGGCATCGCGACCATCGGCGGCATCGGCGCGATCGGCGCCCTCTTCTCGCTCGGCCGCAACGCGTCGTACAAGAAGCACTGACGCACCGCCGCCCTACGACGTCGGCGTCGTGAGCCGCAGGCCGGCGATGACGACCTCCACCGTCTCCCCCGGACGGACCGGTGCCTGCGAGAACGGCGCCCCCATCATCACGACGTCGCCCGCCCCCAGCGTGGTCCAGCCCGCGACGTAGGCGAGGCATTCGCGCAGCGACACCGGCAGGCGGTGCGACGACGTCTCTGCGCGCACCTCAGCGTCGGCCGACAACCGCATCGGCAGGTCGTCGTCGATCGAGAGCGCGGTGTCGATCCAGGGCCCGAGCGGGGTGTACCCCTCCCCGGACTTCGACTCGAAGTTGCGGGGATCGAACGCGGCGCGGTCGGGGCTCGACAGGTCGTTCACCGCCGTGATGCCGAGGATGAAATCGTGCGCCGTCTCGACCGTGAGACCGGTCGTATCGCGGCCGATCACCACCGCGACCTCCGCCTCGGCCACCGTCACTCCGGCGTCCCGGCGCAGTCGGACGGGGGCTCCGGATGCCGTGACCGTGCGCGGATTCTTCAGCCACGCCTGCACGGGAGAGGCGTGCTCGGGTCCGTTCTGCGCGATGCCGACGACGACCGTGGGCACGGACGGGGCCAAGAGGACCCCCGTGATCGCGTCGCCCTCATCGGCGGGGACGGTACCCGCCTCGAACGCGGCGTAGGGGTCGCCGATCGGGACGAAGGTCGCCCCCTCGACGCGGGCCGTACGCGGACCGTTCGCCGTCATCAGCCGGGAGATCCGCATCAGCGCACCGCCTCGGAGGACCCAGCGTGGAGCCCGCTCGAGGATCCTGCGGGGAGCGCCGGCGCCCCCACCAGGCTGCCGACGCTCCCCCACTCGTCGCGCGTCACCGGATCGTCCGGACGGTCACGGTCGTGGCATCCACGCCCTCGCCGGCTTCTTCACGCGAAACCTTGATCGCATCGTCGGTGCGCGTGAGGTCGCGGCGCAGCGTCTCGGGCACGAGGAAGGTCGATGCGGTGGTGATGAGGGCCAGGGTGCCCATGTAGATCGCCAGCAGCAGCCAGTTCGCCCCGCTCACGGCGATGATGTACGCGCCCAGGACTCCGGCCAGGCCTCCGGCGAGCACCGCGGAGATCTCGCGGGCCATGGCGACACCGAGGTAGCGGTGGCGGTTGCCGAAGAGCTCGGGGAGCATCGCGCACTGGGGTCCGAGCATCGAGTTGACGGCGACGCCGATGCCGATCGCGATGACCGCGATGGTGATCGGGTAGCTGCCGAGCGAGATCAGCCACCAGGCTGGGAAGGTGAAGACCAGCATGAACACCGCCCCCATGCGGTAGACCGTGCGGCGCCCCATGCGGTCGGACAGGGCACCGGAGAGCGGGACCGAGAAGATGCCGATGAGCGAGCCGAGGGTGACACCCCAGGTGAGCAGGCTGCGATCCGCCTGGCCGCCGACCGAGGCGACGAAGAAGGTCAGCGCGAGCGTGTTGAACATGTACGACCCGCCGTTCTCGGCCATGCGCAGGCCGATGCCGACGATGATGCCCGGCAGACCCCGCGTGAAGATGTCGCGGATCGGGCGCTCGGCGATCTGGTCGTGCTTCTCGAGCTCGATGAAGGTCGGCGTCTCGCGCAGGCGCATGCGGATGAACAGCGCGAGCAGGATCAGCACGAACGAGGCGAGGAACGGCACGCGCCAGCCCCAGCTGAGCAGCTGGTCTTCGGGCAGCAGCGAGATGAGGCTGAAAACGACCGCCGCCAGCAGGGTTCCCGCCTGGATGCCGATGAAGGGCAGGGCCGAGAAGAAGCCGCGGCGTTTGACCGGGGCGTACTCGGCCATCAGCACCGTGGCCCCCGCCTGCTCGGCGCCGGCGCCGAAGCCCTGCAGCAGACGCATGACCACGAGGAGGATCGGTGCGAGCACGCCGACCGCCTCGTAGGTCGGCAGCAGGCCGATCGCCGTGGACGCTCCGCCCATCAGCAGGATCGTGATCACCAGCACCCACTTGCGCCCGAGCTTGTCGCCGAGGACGCCGAAGAACAGGCCGCCGAAGGGGCGAGCGAGGAAGCCCACACCGTAGGTGGCGAAGGCCGCGACCGTGGCGAGGGCCGGGTCATCCTGCGAGAAGAACAGGACGTTGAAGATCAGGGCCGTCGAGAGGCCGTAGAGCGCGAAGTCGAAGTACTCGAGCGCGCTGCCGATGCTCGAGGCGAGCGTGGCGCGGCGGAGGTTCGCTGCGAATTCGGGGTCATCCGTCGGCTGCGTCGTCGTGGTGGATGAAGTGGTCACGGCCATCTCCTTCGATCGGCTGGGGTCTTGCGACTGGGCCGACTGTACCAATGGAGTGGACAGAGTTCAATATGTTGAACAGGATCCGAACGACGCCGTGCCCGGGCGGGCGGGTTTGGGGCGAATCCGCCCCGAACCGCGAGGACGCGGCGCGGAGCCAGGTCCGCGCGCGCGGCGCGGAGGAACGCATCGAGCAGATCGGCGACGCGGCGGGTCGACGACGGCGAGACGCGCTCGATGGGTTGGTAGCGCCGAGGGTTCGCGCCCGCACTGAGCGGGGCAGTCGGCCGCGCGGCGGGTCAGCGACCGCGGGACGCGCTGAACGGGTTGGTCAGCGCCGCGGCGGCCTCGCGCAGCGCGGCACCGACGCGCGCGATGCGCTCGGGCGTGGCATCCGCCACCGGAAGACCCACGCCCAGAGCCAGCTGCGGATCGCCGGGCGCCCACCCCTCGAGGGGCACGGCGACACCGACGATGCCGCGGAACGACTCCTCTTCGTCGACCGACCAGCCGCGCTCGCGCGAGGCGGCGATCTTGCCGATCACGGCGTCGACGTCGAGGGTGCTGTGGTCGGTGAGCTTCGGCAGCGGGCGTCCGCGCGTGAGGAGGGCACGTACGTCGTCGTCGGTGCGGGTCATCAACAGCGCCCGGCCCGTCGCCGACAGCGCCGCGGGAAGGCGCGAGCCGAGGGGCGTGCCCATGCGGATCGAGCGCGACCCCTCGTAGCGGGCGAGGTAGAGCGCGTCGGCATCGTCGAGCACGGCGACCTGCACGAGCTCGCTCGCGAGCACCGGCGATGTCTCGCACACGGCGTAGAACTCGCGCACCTGATTGAACTGCGCGGCGAAGGCGCCTCCGAGCTCGGCGGTGCGGATGCCGAGACGGTACCCGAGGGGGACGCGCTCGATCATGCGCCCCGCCTCGAGCGAGAGGCAGAGGTTCGCCGTCGACGACTTGGCGAGGCCGAGACCCGCGGCGAGCTCGGTGAGGGTCAGGGTGCGCCCCGCCTCGGCGAGCAGGCCCAGGAGGCGGATGCTGCGCCCCACGGCCGGTGCCGGATCACGCGCGATCTCGCTCACGTCGTCGTCGCTCACCGCGGCCCCCTCGTCTCGCCGGCGTCGCGGATCGCGACACCTCAGTAGAACTCGACCGTATCGACAACCGCTCGCATCGGCTCGCCTTCGATGAGGCGCGTGGCGTTCTCGGCGAAGCGGCGGGCGATGCGCTCCTCCTCTTTGCTGCTGAGCGCAGCGGTGTGCGGGCTCATCAGGACCGACGGATGCCGCCAGAGCGGCGAGTCCTGGGGAAGGGGCTCCACCTCGAACACGTCGAGAGCGGCGAACGACACCCGGCCGTCGTCGAGGGCCGCGAGCAGGGCGGCCTCGTCGATCACCGTGCCGCGCCCCACGCTGGCGAGGATCACGCCGGGCTTGACCGCGGCGAGCACGGCGGCGTCGATGAGGTGGTGGGTCTGGTCGGTGCCGGGGAGGGTGACCACGATGGCATCCACCTCGCCGACCGCCGACACCAGCTCGTCGAGAGGCACGAGGCGATCGACCCCCTCGACGGGGGTGCCGCTGCGCGTGGTCCCCCACACCTCGGCACCCAGGGCGTGGAAGCGTCGGGCGCACTCGGCCCCGATTCCACCCAGGCCGATCACGAGCACCGTCATCTCGTCGACCTGGCGCATCTCCCAGCGTTCGCTCCAGTGCTTCTCGGCCTGGTCGCGCGCGAGGCGCGGTAGGCCCTTGGCCCCGGCCATCACGCCGAAGACCGCGAACTCCGCGAGGGGTCCACCGTGCACGCCGGCGCTGGTGGTGAAGGTGACGCGATCGAGGGCCTCGCGGTCGAGGTCGGCGGCCTTGACCTGTCCCCCACCTCCGGCCGCGGTGGTCATGACCCACCGCAGGCGCGGATTCGCCGCGACCGTGCGGGCGAGAGCCGCGGGGTCGACGTCGGGGATGCCGAACAGCGCCTCGGCGGAATCGACCATCTCGTCGAAGGCCCGCTGCTGGTCGGCGGTACGCTCGTGGTCCGGGTCGCCCGACCAGTCGGCCGGCCCGCGCATCGGACGCGTGAGCGAGGGATCGCGCAGGAGCTCGAGACGCGGCTCGAGACGTTCGATGAGCCGGCAATGCTCTTCCTTCAGGGGCACCGCCACCACCGCGCGAAGACTGGACCGTGTCGACATCGTCGTCATTCCCTCCGCCGCCGCGGGTGCGCCCCGCCGCGGTCTCTCTCGAACTCTGTTCACCATATTGAACCCTGTTCAACCCGTTGTCCAGCCGGTAGGATCGGTTCATGACAACGCTCGACGATGTGCGACTCGGTGTGTGGGGCCTCGGCGCCATGGGCGAGCCGATGGCGCACCACCTGCTCTCCGCCCGCGAATCCCTCACCGTTCACGCGCGGCGAGAGAGACCGGGCCTCACCGGAGCCGGAGCCGTCTGGGCTCCCACCGCCCGCGCGCTCGCAGAGGCGACGGATGCCGTGCTGGTGATGCTCCCCGACCTCCCGCAGCTCGAAGAGCACCTCGACGGGCCCGACGGGCTGCTCGCCGGCGTCGGCGGACGGGACTTCCTGCTCATGATCGGCTCGACGTCGTCG
This sequence comes from Microbacterium sp. P26, assembly GCF_023712585.1. Lineage (NCBI taxonomy): Bacteria > Bacillati > Actinomycetota > Actinomycetes > Micrococcales > Microbacteriaceae > Microbacterium > Microbacterium sp. P26. Next base: position 12,158 of record NZ_JAMAXZ010000005.1, read on the forward strand.
CCCGTCGGCGTCCGCGACCTCGCCGATCGGCTGCCCGCCGGCATCCGGATCGTGGACTGCCCCGTGTCGGGCGGCGAAGACGGCGCGAAGGCCGGGACCCTGTCGATCATGCTCGGCGGCGACGAGGCCGACACCGATCGGGCGGCCGCCCTGCTCGCGCCGTGCGGCACCCCCGTGCGGCTCGGTCCCCTCGGCGCGGGTGAGGTGGCGAAGGCCTGCAACCAGATGGTGGTGGCGGCGACGATCCTCGCGCTGGGCGAGGCGACCGAGCTGGCCGCGCGATCCGACGTCGACCCCGCAGCCCTCTGGGAACTGCTCGGCGGCGGGTACGCCGGGTCGAACCTGCTGCAGAGTCGGCGCGAGAAGCTCGTCAGCGGCGACGACTCCCCCAGCGGCGTCGCCTCGTACATGGTGAAAGACCTGCGCTTCGCCGCCGACATCGCCGAGGCCACCTCGACGCGGCCCGCCCTGCTGCCCGCGCTGCGCGCCGCCTTCGACGAGATCGTCGAGCGCGACCTGGGCGACCGCGACATCGCCGTGACGCGCCGGTTCACCGCCGAACGCAGCTCCTGACGCCCAAACCACTCCGAGAACGACGAAGCGGAGCGACCCGAGGGGCGCTCCGCTTCGTCGTGTCGATCAGAGGGCGAAGACGACCTTGCCCGACCGCTCGGAGTCGCGCGCGACGGCGAAGGCCTCGTCGGCATCCGTCACCGCGAACTCGTGCGTGATCGCACTCTCGATCGCCGGGTTCGCCGCGAGCAGCGCGACCGCCGCATCGATCTCGTCGCGGAAGCGGAAGGCGCCGAAGTAGCGCACCTCCTTCGAGATGAACGGCGCGAGGTTCACGGGCCGCGCGTCGTCCGGCAGCATGCCGACCTGCACGACCGTGCCGCCCGCCCGCACTGCTTTCAAGGCCGTCGAGATCGAGACGGGCACGCCCGAGCATTCGAGGACGACCGCATAGGCGCCGGCCTCGACCGCCTCGGTCGAGACGTCGATCGTCGCTTGGGCGCCAAGGGCCCGGGCGCGCTCGAGCGGGCCGGCGAGCACGTCGGTCGCGGTGACGCGCGCGCCGGCGGCGGTGGCTGCGGCGACGGCCATCAGACCGATCGGTCCGGATCCGGTGACCAGCACCTCGAGGCCCTCCACCGGGCCCGCCTTGCCGAGGGCGTGCAGGGCGACCGCGAGCGGCTCGGCGAGCACGGCCCGGCGCACCGGCAGCTCGGTCGGCAGCGGGCGCACCATCCCGCTCTCGACGATCAGGTATTCGGATGCCGCGCCCTGAGTGTGCGGCCAGGTGGAGGCACTGCCGAGGTACGAGCCCCCGGGCCACAGGTGCGGAGCGTCTTCGATGCCCTCGCGCGGCGTGCCGAATCGGGCGGGGTGCACCGTCACGGGCGTGCCCGCAGCGAAGGTTCCCGAGGGGTCGAGGTCGACCGTGCCCGACAGTTCGTGCCCGGGCACGAGCGGCTCGCGCACGACGAACGCGCCGTTCGCACCGTCGAAGAAGTAGTGCAGGTCGGATCCGCAGATGCCGACGTAGGCGACCCGCAGACGGACCTGTCCCTCCCCCGGCTCGGGGACGGCGACGTCTCGCACGGCGGCGGTGCGAGCCGATTCGATCAGCAACGATTTCATGGTGTGCTCCTCCACGATCAGACGACCGCCGTCATTCCGCCGTCGACGAAGATGTTCTGCCCCGACACGAAGCTCGAGGCGTCGGATGCCAGGAAGAGCAGCGCTCCGCGCAGCTCGTCGAAGTCACCCCAGCGGGCGGCCGGCGTGCGCTGGGTCAACCAGCGAGTGAACTCCGGGTCGTCGACCAGGTCGCGGTTCATCTCGGTCGCGAAGTACCCCGGGCTGAGGGCGTTGACCTGGATGCCGTGGCGGGCGAGGTCGGCCGCCATGCCGGCGGTCAGCTGTGCGACGCCGCCCTTGGTAGCCGAGTACGGCGCGATCGTCTGGCGCGCCAGGCGCGACTGCACCGAGGCGACGTTGACGACCTTGCCGGAGCCGCGCGCGACCATGGCGGGGGTGACGAAACGCGAGACGTAGAAGACGCCCGACAGGTTGGCGGCGACGATGTCGTCCCAGTCCGACACCGCGAACTCGTGGATCGGCGCGCGGCGCTGGACGCCGGCGTTGTTGACGAGGATGTCGGGCACGCCGACCGCCTCGACGACTCCGCCGATCGCGGCCTCGACGGCCGCGGCATCCGTGACGTCGAACACGACGGCGTGGGCAGGGCGATCCGACAGCTCCTCGGCCTCGGCGCGGGTGCGCTCCACGGCATCCGCGTCACGACCGTGCACGATCAGCCGGGCGCCGCCGCGCGCGAGGGTGAGAGCCAGCGCGCGGCCGAGGCCACGGGAGGAGCCGGTGACGAGCGCGAGCCGGTCGGAGACGTCGAACAGGTCGGCGTTCGAGCCCGTCACAGCAGCGCCCCGATGCCGAAGACGGCGAGGGCCGCGACGAAGCCGAGCACCGACTCGATCGCCTGCTGCACGGTCCAGGTCTTCAGGGTGGTCTTGACGTCCATGCCCATCAGGCGACCCACGAGCCAGAAGCCCGAGTCGTTGACGTGCCCGGCGAACACCGATCCGGCCGCGGTCGCGAGGGTGATCGCCACGACCTGCAGGGGAGAGAAGTCGCCGGCCATGACGGCGGGGGCGGCGAGACCCGCGGCGGTCACGAGCGCGACCGTGGCCGAACCCTGCGCCAGACGCAGGATGACGGCGATGACGTAGGCCGCGACGATGACCGGCAGACCCAGGTCGCCGAGGCTGTCGGCGAGGGCGTCGCCGATGCCCGAGGCGCGCAGGACCGCGCCGAACATGCCACCGGCGCCGGTGATGAGGATGACGGATGCCACGGGCCCGAGCGCCGAGTCGACGACCTTCTCGAGCGCGGTGCCGTTCTCGCCCCGGCGGAAGCCGAAGACGATCGTGGCGACGATGACCGTGATGAGCAGGGCGACCGGCGAGTTGCCGAGGAGGATCAGCACCTGCACGAAGGTGTTATCGGTGTCGACCGCGCCGGCCGAGCCGAGGGTCGTAAGGCCGGTGTTGAGGAAGATCAGCAGCATCGGCAGCAGCAGCACGGCGATGACCGTGAGGGGCTTGGGCGGGTTCGCCGGCTGGTCGGCGTCGACGTCACCGAAGAGGGCGGGCACGGGGAGGACGATGCGGCGGGCGATGAACTTGCCCCAGAGGTAACCCGAGAGGTACCAGATCGGGAAGGCGATGATGAGGCCGACGATCAGCAGCAGACCGAGGTTGGCACCGTAGAGCTCGCTCGCGGTCACGGGGCCCGGGTGCGGCGGGAGGAAGACGTGCATCACCGAGAACGCGGCGGCGGCCGGCAGACCGAACAGCAGCACGTTGTTGCCCGAGACGCGGCGCGCGATGGCGAAGATGATCGGCAGCATCATGACGAGCCCGGCGTCGAAGAACATCGGGAACCCGAGGATCAGCGAAACGATGCCGAGGGCGAAGGGGGCGCGCTTCTCTCCGAAGACGCGCACGAAGGTCTCGGCGAGCGATTGCGCGCCGCCGGAGTGTTCGATCAGTCGCCCGAGCATTGCGCCGAGGGCGACGAGCAGGGCCACCGTTCCCAGCGTCCCGCCGAAGCCACCGGTGAGCGTCGTCACGATCGACGACACGGGAACGCCCGCCGCGAAGGCCGTGGCGAGCGACACGATGATGAGGGCGAGGAAGGCGTGCACCTTCAGCCAGATGATGAGCACCAGGATGAGCGCGATCGCGCCCGCGGCGATGGCGAGCAGGGGCGCCGTGCCGAGTGTCTGAGTCCAGTCGTCCAAGAGATCTCCGTTGATTCAAGCCGTCGGACGCGTCATCGGGCATGCTGTGTCAGCCCCGCATCCGCCGAAGCGGTCACGGCATCTTCACACAATGATCATATCTTTGACAAGATAAGGTCGTACCTAAGGCCTAAGGAGGGGTCATGGCCCGAGCGACGCACGGTTCGCTGGTCGATGCGATCGGCATTCGCATCGTCGACGGCGATCTGCCGCCCGGTACCGTCCTGACCCTCGCCGCCCTCGAGGCCGAGTACGCCGTCTCGCGCACCGTCGTGCGCGAGGCCGTCCGCTCCCTCGAGGCGATGGGCCTTCTCTCCCAGCGCCGCCGGGTCGGACTCACCGTGCGCGAGCCCGAGCACTGGAGCGCCCTCGACACCCGCCTCATCGGATGGCAGCTCGCCGGTCGCCGGCGCGACCAGCTGATCGTCAACACCACCGAGCTCCGCGCGGCGGTCGAACCCGTCGCCGCCCGACTGAGTGCCCGGCGCGCCACCGACATCCAGCGCGGCGAGATCCTGCGTCTGGCCGACGAGCTCGCCCGCCTCGGTGCGGCCGGCCTCGGCAACTCCCCCGAGTACCTCGCGGCCGACATCGCCTTTCACGACCTCATCCTCATCTCGAGCGGCAACCTCATGCTGGCCGCCGCCCGCGCCCCCATCGCCGCCGCGATCGAGGGACGAGCGATGCACGGGCTCACCCCGGGAGTGCCCAACCCCGACGCCCTCGACAACCACGTCGCCACGGCCGAGGCCATCGGACGCGCCGACGCCGACGCCGCCGAGGAGCACACGCGCCTGTACGTCGCCGCCGTGCTCACCGAAGTGCGCCGCACCATCTGATTCCGAACCGTCCGCTTTCGACGAAGAGAGATTCCATGACCGCTCCCGTTCCCGTCCTGGTCTTCATGGGCCCCGCCGGCACCGGCAAGTCCACCGTCGCCGGCATGCTCGCCGGCCGTCTCGGCTGGGACTTCCAAGAGGGCGACGACCTGCATCCCGCCGAGAACGTCGCCAAAATGGCATCCGGTCACGCCCTCAACGACGACGACCGCTGGCCCTGGCTCGACCGCGTCGCCGCGTGGATCGACGGGCGGATCGCCGCCGGTCGCCCGGGCATCATCACGTGCTCGGCCCTCAAGCGCAGCTACCGCGACGTGCTGCGCCGCGACGATGTCACGTTCGTGCTGCTGATGGGCGACCCGAAGCTCGTTCTCGAACGCCTGCTGCGCCGCCAGGGCCACTACATGCCGCCCTCGCTGCTCACCTCGCAGTTCGAGACGCTGGAGATGCCGGATGCCGACGAGCAGGCGATCCGCGTCGACCTCGACCTGACCCCCGCCGAGCAGGTGCAGGAGGTCATCGACCTGCTTCAGCTCACCCATACCCCCTCCTGAAACACACGCGGGCCGAGCCGATAAAGTGGCGGAGGCGGCCCGCGTGAGCCCTCCCACCCCTTCCTCGCACCTGAACACGGAGCAACGAATGACGTCGACCCCCTCCCCGACCGGACCCTCGAGCGACCAGGATCAGGCCCCGCACAAGGCCGCACAGGTGCACGAGGGTGCACCCGGCATCGAAGAGGTGGATCGTCCCACCGCCGAGGCCGACTCCCGCCCCGAGGGCGAGGGCGACGGCCGCGCCAACATCGGCGTCGTGGGCCTCGCCGTCATGGGCTCGAACCTCGCCCGCAACCTCGCGAGCCGCGAGGGCAACACGGTCGCGATCTTCAACCGCAGCAAGGACAAGACCGAGCACGTGCTCGAGCAGCACCCCGAAGCGGACTTCGTCGCCTCGTTCTCGTACGAGGACTTCGCCGCGTCGCTGTCGAAGCCGCGCACCGCGATCATCATGGTCAAGGCCGGCCGCCCCACCGACTTCGTCATCGACGAGCTCGTCAAGGTCTTCGAGCCCGGCGACATCATCGTCGACGGCGGCAACGCGCTGTTCACCGACACCATCCGCCGCGAGAAGGCCGTGCGCGACACCGGCATCAACTTCGTCGGCATGGGCGTCTCGGGCGGCGAAGAGGGTGCCCTCCGCGGCCCCTCGATCATGCCCGGCGGCTCCGACGAGGCCTGGGCCACGCTCGGCCCGATCCTGAAGTCGATCGCCGCGGTCGCCGAGGGCGAGCCCTGCGTCACGCACGTCGGCCACGACGGCGCCGGCCACTTCGTCAAGATGGTGCACAACGGCATCGAGTACGCCGACATGCAGCTCATCGCCGAGGCCTACGACCTCATCCGCCGCGCCACGGGCAAGAGCCCGGCCGAGATCGCCGACGTGTTCGCCGAGTGGAACCGCGGCGAGCTCGAGTCGTACCTCATCGAGATCACCGCCGAGGTGCTGCGCCAGACCGACGCCGACACGGGCAAGCCCCTCGTCGACGTGATCCTCGACCAGGCCGGCGCCAAGGGCACCGGCGCGTGGACCGTGCAGACCGCCCTCGACCTGGGCGTGCCCGTGTCGGGCATCGCCGAGGCCACCTTCGCGCGGTCGCTGTCGAGCCACCCCGAGCAGCGCTCGGTCTCGCGCGAGCTCCCCGGCCCCTCGGGCACCGAGGTGCTGTCGGGAGAAGACGCCGACGCGTTCATCGAGCAGGTGCGCCTGGCGCTGTACGCCTCGAAGATCGTCGCCTACTCGCAGGGCTTCGACGAGATCCGCGCCGGTGCGGCCCAGTACGACTGGAGCATCGACCTGGGCGCCGTGTCGAAGATCTGGCGCGGCGGCTGCATCATCCGCGCACAGTTCCTCAACCGCATCGCCGAGGCGTACGACGCCGAGGCCGAGCTGCCGGTGCTGCTGACCGCTCCGTACTTCGTCGAGGCGCTCGGCCGCGCGCAGGACGCGTGGCGCCACATCGTGTCGCTGTCGGCGGCCAGCGGCATCCCGGCCCCCGCCTTCAGCTCGTCGCTGGCGTACTACGACGGCCTGCGCGCCGAGCGTCTGCCCGCCGCCCTCATCCAGGGCCAGCGCGACTTCTTCGGTGCGCACACCTACCGCCGCATCGACAAGGAGGGCACGTTCCACACCCTCTGGTCGGGCGACCGCACCGAGATCGAAGCCGAAGACACCCACTGATCGCGGGATTCCGACAGTGACGAAGCGGCGGCGGGCATGGCTCGTCGCCGCTTCGTGCGTCTACGCGGTTGCGGTGTGGTGGATGACGCTGCGACCGTCGATCTACGACCCCGAGGTCGGCGGCCTGCTGGCCCGGGTCCTCGCGGATCTGCAACTGTCGTCCCTGACGTCGTGGATCACGTTCGACGTCGTGGAATCGGCCTCGAACGTCGCGATGTTCGTACCGCTCGGCGTGCTGGTGATCGCCTGGGGTGGGCGGTGGTGGCACGGCCTCGTGCTGGGGACGGCGGTGTCGAGCGCCATCGAGCTGTGCCAGCTGCTGTTCCTCCCCACCCGGGTGGCCGATCTGCGCGACGTCGCCGCGAACACCCTGGGCGCCGCGATCGGGGTGGGTCTGATGCTCGTTCTCAGCCGGGCGCGACGCAGCTCACAGCATTCCCATAACGCGCGCCATAGAAAGCTCATAGATACGAGCGCACAATGAGTTCCATGACCGCGACCGCCGCCGCCCCCGCCTTCACCCGCCCCGACGGGAGCGCCCTGCGCGTACTCGTCGTCGATGACGAGCAGATGCTCACCGACCTGTTGTCGATGGCCCTGCGCATGGAGGGCTGGGACGTGCGCACCGCCGGCTCGGGGTTCGACGCCCTGTCGGCCGCCCGGGATTTCGAACCGGATGCCATGGTGCTCGACATCATGATGCCCGACCTCGACGGCATGGCCGTGCTGCAGCGCCTCCGTCACTCGGGCAACGATGTGCCCGTGCTCTTCCTCACCGCGAAGGACGCCGTTGCCGACCGCGTGGCCGGCCTCACCGCGGGCGGCGACGACTACGTGACGAAGCCGTTCAGCCTCGAAGAGGTCGTCGCACGCCTTCGCGGCCTGATGCGGCGCGCCGGCACCGCCCTCACCCGCGACTCGGAGCCGATCCTGCGCGTGGGCGACCTGTCGCTGAACGAGGACAGCCACGAGGTCGTGCGCGGCGACCGCGAGATCGAACTGACGGCGACCGAGTTCGAGCTGCTGCGCTTCCTCATGCGCAACCAGCGCCGTGTGGTGTCGAAGGCGCAGATCCTCGACCGCGTGTGGAACTACGACTTCGGCGGACGCTCGAGCGTCGTCGAGCTCTACATCTCGTACCTGCGCAAGAAGATCGACGCGGGCCACGAGCCGCTCATCCACACCGTGCGCGGGGTCGGCTACATGATCAAAGCTCCGCAGTGAGCCTTCCCCCGCGCCCCGCTCCCCCCGTCCCACCCGCGCCCCGCGAATCGCTGCGGGCGCGCCTGCGCCGACCGTGGACGCTGCAGGCGCGGTTGATGACCGCCGTGATCGGCATGGTCGCGTTCATCCTCGTGATGATCGGCATCTCCACCAGCGCGATCTTGAGCCAGGTGCTGTTCGTCAACCTCGACGCCTCGGTGACCGAGACGGCATCCGGTCTCCAGCCCCGGGTGGTCTTCCAGGACACCGCCGACGAGGTGCTCGAGTCGGGCCGCTTCCCCGCCGGCACGCTGCTGGTGATGAACTCGCGCTCGGGCTACACCGGCGCGGTGGTCGCCGACGAGGGCGTCCGCGCCCTGTCGAGCGATGACCTCGGCCAAATCGTCGACCGGCTGCGCACGGCGGATCCGACCGCCGAAACGGTCGATCTGCCGAACCTCGGCGAGTATCTCGTGCGCCTGTACCCCACTCCGGGCAGCGACGCCGCGTTCCTCGTGGGCCTGCCTCTCTCGAACGTCACCGGCACGATCGGCGCGATCCTCACCACCGTCGCACTCGTGACCGCGGGTGGTCTGCTGCTGCTGGCCGTCGTCATCGCCGTCGTGATCCGCCTCGGTCTGCGCCCCCTGCGCGCCGTGGCCGAAACGGCGACGCGCGTCGCCTCGCTGCGCATGGAGGAGGGCGACGTGTCGATCGACGAGCGCGTGCCCGCCGACCTCGTCGATGAGCACACCGAGACGGGACAGGTGGCCGCAGCCCTCAACACCCTGCTCGACCGCGTCGACGCCTCGCTCACCGCGCGCCAACGCAACGAAGAGCTCATGCGCCGGTTCGTGGCCGACGCGAGCCACGAGCTGCGCACTCCCCTCGCTTCGATCCGCGGGTTCAGCGAGCTGTCGCTGCGCGCGATGCGTCAGGCGCAGGACGACGAGAGCCGCCAGCGCACGGCCCTGGCCGTGGAGACCACCGAGCAGTCGCTCGAGCGCATCCAGGCGCAGTCGCTGCGGATGACCACGCTCGTCGAAGACCTGCTGCTGCTCGCCCGCCTCGACGAGGGGCAGGAGCTGGTTTACGGCTCGGTGGATCTCACGCGGCTCGCCGTCGAGGCCGTCGGCGACGCGCGTCCCGCGGGTCCGGACCACTCGTGGACGATCGACGTGCCCGACGCCCCCGTCGAGCTCGCCGGCGACGCCTCACGCCTGCACCAGGTGATCGCGAACCTGCTCGCCAACGCCCGCACCCACACCCCGGCCGGGAGCGTGGTGAACGTCTCGGTCGCACACGAAGGCGCCGAGGCGGTGCTGCGGGTGCACGACAACGGGCCCGGTATCGACCCCTCGGTCGCCTCGCAGCTGTTCGAGCGCTTCGCCCGCGGCGACCGCTCGCGCGACCGCAAGACCGGCGGCACGGGCCTGGGCCTGTCGATCGCGCGGGCGATCGTCGACGCGCACCGCGGCACGATCACGGTGACCAGTTCGCCCGGCGACACGACGTTCGAGGTGCGCCTCCCCGCCAAGCCGGCCGACCCCGCGGGCGCGGCGACGGCCTGAGGCGTTCCGCGGAGTCGGCGGGTCCGTTGCGGGTGCGGCAACGGCCTGAGGAGGAAAGGGGTCCGGATGCCGGGGGCTCAGGCGCCGAGCGCGCGCCTCAGCCCCACAGCGGCTTCACCGACGGCGCGAGAGCGGCGATCCGCCCGCCGTCGAGGACGACTCGCGACTCGCCGATGCCGAACGCCGGCCACTGCACGACGAGTTCGAGCGGCCCCTCGGGGGGAAGCGGGTGAACCCAGAGCTGATTGCGCATCGTGTAACGGTCGTCGTCACCGCCCCCACTCCCTCCGTTGACGCGCATCGTGTGCCGGTCGGGGTCGGCGTCGAAAGGTGCACCGAAGCGGTCCTCGGCGAACAGCCGCGTGCCGTCGCCGAGCACGAGACCCCAGCGCAGGCGGTCGGGTTCGAGCGCGCCCCTCCCCCAGTGCTCCGCGAACATCCCGTGCACCTGACGCCAGTCGCGTTCGTCGGTCGAGCCGCGCCGCAGGTGACGATCGATCAGCAGCTCGATGCCGTCGGAGTAGACCCGAACACCCGTGAGCGCGATGACGACGTTCTCGCCCCGAGCGACCACCTCCGACACGGCGAACAGCACGGGAAGCTCGTCGGCGGACGGCTCGAACGACGGGTTGCGTTCGCGCCGCGGCTCGACGGGCGGCTCGGTGGCGGGCGGGTCGGCGGGGAAGAATCCGGACTCCATGCCCCCACTCTCCCCTTTCAGGCCCCGCGCCGCCACCTCCGGCTCAGTACCCCGCGAACGCGTCGGTGGTCAGCGACTTCGCCTTCGACAGGGCCGGAGCGAGCGCCGTGATCAGCCGCGGCGGGCCCGACACGTAGGCCGCCCGCTGCGCGAGATCGGGCACCGCGCGCACGAGTGACGAGGCGTCGACGCGGTCCGGCCCCGCCCATTCCCAGCCCGCCGGCAGGTCACGCGGTTCGTCGCGTGAGAAGACGACGACGCGGATGCCGCTGGCGGCGATGTCGTCGCGGAACGCGAGCTCCTCGGCATCCGACACCACGTACACCAGCACGACGTCACGCTGCTGACCCGTGGCCATGAGGTGACGCAGCTGCGAGACGAACGGCGTCACGCCGATCCCCGCCGCCACCAGCAGGACGGGTGCCGTGGACCGCGACGGCAGCACGAAGTCGCCCCACACGCCCGTCACCGCGAGGGTCGAGCCCGGCTCGACCGCCGCGAGGGCGCGCTTGTACGACGACTGCGAGCCGTCTTTGAAGGCGATCCGCACCTCGGGCGGGTCTTCGGGGGCCGAGGCGATCGAGAACTCGCGACGCGTTCCGCGGCCGTCGGGCTTGCGATGAGGCACGTCGAGTTCGAGGTACTGCCCGGGCGAGAACGAGAACGGGCGCGCGGCGCGGAAGGTCAGCTCGCGCACCGTCGGGGTGAGGTCGCGGCGCCCCTCGACCTGCAGGCGCACGGCGGCGCGCAGGCAGAAGAGGAAGGCCACGAGGTTGCCGACCAGAAGGGCGCGCTCCTGGCCGAGAGTGACCTCGCCGACGGGGATCGGCCAGCCGGCGAGCACGCCCACCAGCACCGCCACGACGTACTGCTGCGCCCGCCGCGGCGGCAGGGTCAGCGGCTCCGACAGCATGAACGCCCCGAGGAACAGGAACGGCGACGAGAAGGCCACCTGCAGCAGCACACTCGGCACGTCGACCGGGAAACCCGCCGCCTGGAACTGCACGCTCGTGCGCGTGAACGCCACCGCCATCGCCACGACCCAGAACACCACGACGATCGGCAGCTTGTCGGTGCGCAGCAGCAGGAGCACCCCGAGCACGAGCACGGGGGCCGCGAGCCACGGCGACCCCACCCACCACGCCGAGGAGCCCAGGTCGGGCGCCCAGATGCTGACGATCGTGAGCACCGACGCACCGGTGGCAGCCGGGTTGAAGATGTGCCGGCCGCGCCACACGAGGAGGTACTTCGAGGCGGATGCCACGACCCCGGCCAGCGCGAGCCCGGCGAGCCCCACCGGCTCGAGCGTGGGCCGCAGGACGAACAGCAGGATCGCGGCCGTGATGAGCGAGGACTCCACACGCCGCGGCATCCGGAGCACGCCCTGCGCGACGAGGTCGGTCGCCACGCACGCGAGGGCGAGCACGACGGCGCTCGCGACGAGGTCGAGCGGCTCGGGGACGACGAGGCCGGCGAACGACAGCACGAGCGACATCACCGCGAGCAGGCCGAGGGAGGCCAGGACCAGGCGGTACATCGACACGCGGCCGATCAGACCGAGCACGCGGGTCGAGCCCGCGGTGAGCGTGACGCTCATGAGAACACTTCTCCTTCGAATCCGGGCGACCACTCCACGCGGCCGTCGGTGCGCATGCGGACCCACTGCGCGTTCCACGAGGCCGCCAGGCGCGGGCCACCGTCGAAGAACAGCGCGGTGGCGAGGGCGTCGGCATGCATCGCGGTGTCGGCGAGGGCCCAGGTCGCCGCGAACGCGTTCACCGGCGCACCGGTGCGGGCGTCGAGAACGTGGTGCAGGCCCTCGCCCCACGCGCGACGGTTGATGGCCGAAGCCGCCAGCGCGCCCTCGGTCACGGTGGCGATGCCGATCGCGCGCGATGCGTCGTACGGGTGCTCGAGCCCGACCCGCACGGGGGTCCCGCGGACCGCCAGATCGCCCGAGGCGTCGACGACGACATCACCCTCGACGTGGGCGGTGACCACGTCGAGCACGAGGTCGACGAGTCGCCCCTTGCCGAGAGCGCCGACGTCGATCGTGGCCGGGGCGCTCAGCGACAGCGTGTCGCTCCAGGCCAGCACATCGCGCCACGCGGGCGCCGGCTGCGGCCCTCCCCACGGGGCGAGAGTGAGGCGCGCGTCGTAACCGAGGCGCGCCAGAGAGTCGCCGACGAGCGGGTTCACGGCCCCGGCGGTTGCCTCGTCGAGCTCGCGGTACAGCGAGAGCATGGCATCCGCGTCGCTCGGAGCGGGAACGGATGCCGTGCGCCCCTCGGCCAGCTCCGACACGACCGAGTCGGCCCGGAACCTCGACCACTCGCGGTCGAAACGCTCGATGACGGCCGATACCGCGTCGCGGGCGACCGTCGGCAGCTCGGCCGCCGTGTCGATCACCCACGGCGTGCCGATCGCGTCGAACGCCCAGGTCGAGGCCGTCGCGGTCGGGGTGACCATGGTCGTCAGGCCTTGGCCTCGGTCTTGATCGTGTCGACGGCCTTGTTGAAGCCGCCGCTGGTCAGCGACGAACCGGCGACCTTGCTGACCGACAGCTCGTCGAGCTTCTTGCCGACGACCTCACTCTGGATGCCGCCGATGAACTCGCTCTGGTAGCGCTTGGACTCCGCGGCCTGAGGGTCTCCGGTCACCTCGACCGCGGTGACGGTGTCGCCGGCGATGGTGAGGGTGACGTCGACCGTCTCGACGCTCTCGGGGGTCGCGTACTGGCCAGTGGCCTCGTAGGTACCGTCCTTGTAGGTGCCCGACGTGCTCGAGGTGTCGGCGGCAGCGCTGGTGGAGGGCGCGGAGCTCGCCGCGGGGGCGGCTTCGCTCGCGGCGGGGGCCGCGGCATCCGACGTGCCACCGGAGCAGCCGGCGAGCGTGACGATGCCGGCGACGCCCAACAGGGCGGTTCCGACGCGGACGGGACGGGGTACGGCTGTGGTGCGGATCATGAGGGTCCTCCTTCGGTCGTGCCTCGCGGCTCGGTCGAGCTCACGCTAGGGACACGACCTTGACGGCGAGCGGGTTCACACATTTGTGCCACCTGTGAGCGCTCGGTGCGCCGTCGTGCGGACGAGACGGTCGACACGCCCCCTCGCTAGCCGTCGGGACCGGCGTGTCGGCCCCGGAGTCCGCACGACGGCGCACGCGCGGCCTTCGAACGAACCCAGCCGCCTCCCCCGGAGGGCAGGCGGCTGGGAATGGTCGATCGGGAACGTCCTACGCGTCGCCGCCGAACATGCTCGTGACCGAGCCGTCTTCGAAGACCTCGTGGATCGCGCGCGCCAGCAGCGGGGCGATCGGCAGCACGGTGAGCCGGTCGAAGCGGCGATCGGCCGCGATCGGGATGGTGTCGGTGACGACGACCTCGTCGATCGCGGGATCCTGCAGACGCTCCGTGGCCGGGTCGCTGAAGATCGCGTGGGTCGCGGCGACGATGACCTTGCGGGCACCCGACGCCTTGAGCGCCTGGGCGGCCTTCTGGATCGTGCCGCCGGTGTCGATCATGTCATCGACGAGCAGGCACGTGCGGCCCTTCACGTCACCGACGATCTCGTGCACCGAGACCTGGTTGGCGACCTTGGGGTCACGACGCTTGTGGATGATCGCGAGGGGCGCGCCCAGGCTGTCCGACCACGTGTCGGCGACGCGCACGCGGCCCATGTCGGGCGAGACGACGGTGAGGGTCTCGCGGTCTTCGGTCGACAGGCCCTGCTCGAAGTGCTCGAGCAACACGGGCTTGGCGAAGAGGTGGTCGACGGGGCCGTCGAAGAAGCCCTGGATCTGCGCGGCGTGCAGGTCGACGCTCATGATGCGGTCGGCACCGGCGGTCTTCAGCAGGTCGGCGACGAGGCGGGCGCTGATGGGCTCGCGGCCGCGACCCTTCTTGTCCTGACGCGAGTAGGGGAAGTACGGGGCGACCACCGTGATGCGCTTGGCCGAGGCGCGCTTGAGCGCGTCGAGCATGATGAGCAACTCCATGAGCCACTCGTTGACCGGGGGGCCGAACGACTGGATGACGAACACATCGCAGCCGCGGATCGACACCTCGAAGCGGGTGTAGATCTCGCCCGAGGCGAAGGTGCGGTGCTCGGTGGGGGCGAGCTCGGTGCCCAGGTGCTGCGTGACCTGTGCGGCGAGCTCGGGGTGCGACCGACCCGAGGCGACGACGAGCCGCTTCTTGGTCTTGGCGACGAGCCCGGGGGCGATGCCGTTGTCGCGGTCGAGGTCTACACGATTCTTCTTACGAGCCATCGGCCGCTTCCTGTTCAGCCCGAGCCCGCGCAGCCACGTCGGCCGCAGCGGTGCCCGGTCGGTTCTTCTCGACCCACCCCTCGATGTTGCGCTGGGGGGACACGCTGAGCGCCAGAGCACCGGCCGGAACGTCCTTGCGGATGACCGCACCGGCACCTGTCTTGGCACCGGCTCCAATCGTAACCGGCGCGACGAAGACGTTATGCGATCCGCTGTGAACCTGGTCTCCGATGACGGTGCGGTGCTTGGCGACGTCGTCGTAGTTCGCGGTGATCGCGCCGGCGCCGAGGTTGACTCCGCGGCCGATCTCGGTGTCGCCGATGTACGACAGGTGGGGCACCTTGCTGCCCTCGCCGATCGAGGAGTTCTTGACCTCGACGAAGGTGCCGACCTTGCCGTTCACGCCGACGCGCGCGTTGGCGCGGAGGTAGGCGAACGGGCCGACGGTGGCGCCGGCTTCGACGACCGCGAGCGTACCGTCGGTGCGGGTGACGGTGGCGTTCTCGCCCACCTCGCAGTCGGTCAGGCTCGTGTCGGGGCCGATGGTCGCGCCCGAGGCGATGGCCGTGGCGCCGCGCACGTGCGTGTTCGGAAGGATCGTGACGTCGGGGGCGAGCGTCGCGGTGACGTCGATCCACGTGGTGGCGGGGTCGACGACGGTGACGCCCTCGAGCTGCCAGCGGCGCACCGTGCGCGCGTTGAGGGTGCGCCCGGCCTCGGACAGCTGCACGCGATCGTTCACGCCGAGCGCTGCGGAGGCGTCGCGGGTGACGGATGCCGCGACCCCGAGCTCGGCCTCGCGCAGCAGGGCGACGACGTCGGTGAGGTACTTCTCGCCCTGGGCGTTGGCTGTGCCCACGCGCGCGAGCTGCGTGCGCAGCGGTGACGCCTGGAAGACGTACACGCCGACGTTGATCTCGGTGACCGCCGCCTCTTCGGCCGAGGCGTCCTTCTGCTCGACGATGCGGCTCACGCCGTCGGTGTGATCGCGCAGGATGCGGCCGTAGCCGAAGGGCTCGTCGACGCGCGCGCTCAACAGCGTCACGGCGGTCCCGCCGGTGCGGTGGGTGGCGAGCAGCTCGGTGAGGGTGCCGGTCTCGAGCAGCGGGACGTCGGCGCTGAGCACGAGCACGTCGCCCTCGAAGCCGTCGAGCGCGTCGAGGGCGACCTCGACCGCGCGCCCGGTGCCGGGCACCTCGTCCTGATCGACGACGACAACCCCGGGGACGAGCTCCGAGACCGTCTCGGCGACGAGCTCGCGCTCGTGCCGCACGACGACGACGATGCGCGCCGGGTCGAGCGAGGCGGCGGTGTCGAGCACGTGCCCGACGAGCGGGCGACCGCCCACCGGATGCAGCACCTTGGGGGTGCGCGACTTCATGCGAGTTCCTTGACCCGCGGCGAGGACGACGACGGCCAGCTCGGTCGGTGATGTCATGCTCCGCCGCCAGGATTCGAACCTGGACCTAACAGCTCCAAAGGCTGTCGTGCTGCCGTTACACCACGGCGGACCGTGCCCGAGGGCACTGGTCAAGTCTGCCAGACGCGGGCCCCGGCGATGAGGGGCGCGCTGTCGCGATGCGGTGGGCTGGTCATAATAAAAGCGTGAGTACGAGCCAGGACAGCGACGAAGTCGACCGCATCGTCGAGGCCTGGATGCGTCAGCGCCCCGACCTCGACTTCTCGCCCCTCGAGGTGCTCTCGCGCGTCGCGCGCCTGTCGCGCCACCTCGACATCGCCCGCAAAGAGGCCTTCCGCCGCAGCGACATCGAGTCGTGGGAGTGGGACGTGCTCTCGGCCCTGCGCCGCGCGGGCGAGCCCTACCAGCTGAGCCCCAAGCAGTTGCTGCAGCAGACCCTCGTCTCGAGCGGCACGATGACCAACCGCATCGACCGCCTGGTCGCCCGCAAATTCGTGCGTCGCGAGGCCGATCCCGGTGACGGGCGCAGCATCCTCGTCACGCTCACCGAAGACGGACGCGTGCGGGTGGATGCTGCGATCACGCGCTTGGTCGACGCCGAGGCCCTGCTGCTCGACGGGCTCGCCCGCAACGACCGCGACCGCCTCGCCACGCTGCTGCGCAAACTCAGCCTGGGGTTCGACGCGTGAGCGCGCCGACAGCGGCCCCCACCCGGTGGCAGCGGGTGAAGTCGTGGTTCGACGTGCGCTTCCGCTCCCCCGCCGCCATCTACGGCCTCATCGTGTTCGCGGCGTTCGTGACCATCGCCGACGATCACGCCGACACCGTCGGCGATGTGCTGCTGAGCGCCGCCACCTCGCTCGTCGTGTTCTTCATCGCCCACGTATTCGCCCACACGCTCACCGAGCACGCCGATCACGGTCTGCGGCACGCGACCCGCGAGGGCATGCGCCATGGCGCGGGCATGCTCTACGCCTCGGTGCCCTCGGTGCTCGTGCTGCTCATGGCGGGCGCGACGGGCGTGTCCGTCGACGATGCGGCCGACCTCAGCATGTGGTCGACCTTCGTCGTGCTCGCCCTGCTGGGCTACAACGCCTACCGCCGTCGCGGCGCGGGCCTCGCGGGCCGACTGCTCGGGGCGTTCGCCACCGCGTGCCTGGGCGTCTTCATCGTGCTGCTGGAGTACGCGATCCACTGACGCGGGGGCGGCGCGCCCCGCAGATCACTCGCGAGCGGAGGTCTTCCGGGCGCCGGAGGACGGTTGCCGCAACGCGACTCCTCCGCTCCCCGAATCCCCTCCGCTCAGCGAACGCGCGAACTGGAGCGGTTCCGGATGCCGTCAGCCGATCGTCTCGGTGAGCTCGAACCACCGCATCTCGAGCTCGTCGCGCTCGCCCTCGAGGGCGGAGATGCGCTGCATCTCCTTGCCGAGCCCCTCGTAGTCGGACTGATCGTGGTCGACCAGCGCGGCCTTCGCCTTGTCGATCTGCTGCTGCAGCTTCTCGATGCGTCGCTCGGTCGCCGAGGCCTCCTTCTGCGCTGCGCGCAGCTCCGCGCCCTGCAGACCGGGGGTAGCAGAAGGGCCGCCGGATGCCGCGGGGCGCGAGGGCTCGGCATCCTGCATCGCCCGAAGACGCAGGTATTCGTCGACTCCTCCGGGGAGGTGCCGGAGCTTGGCGTCGAGGATCGCGTACTGCTGGTCGGTGACGCGCTCGAGGAAGTACCGGTCGTGCGAGACGACGATGAGGGTGCCCGACCACGAGTCGAGCAGGTCTTCCATCGCCGCGAGCATGTCGGTGTCGAGGTCGTTCGTGGGCTCGTCGAGGATCAGCACGTTGGGCTGATCGAGGATGACGAGCAGCAGCTGGAGGCGCCGCTTCTGCCCGCCGGAGAGGTCCTTGACCGGCGTCGACAGCTGAGCGCTCGAGAAGCCGAGGCGCTCCAGCAGCTGACCCGGGGTGAGCTCCTGCGACTTGGAGCCTGCGCCGAACGCGTAGGTCGTGCGAAGCCCCGCGATGACCGTGCGCACCGGGTCGTTCAGGTGCTGGTCGAGCTCATCGAGGCGCTGGGTGAGGGTGGCGACCTTGACCGTCTTGCCACGCTTGACGCGTCCGCTGGTCGGCTCGAGCGAGCCGGTCACGAGGTTCAGCAGGGTCGACTTGCCCGCGCCGTTCACCCCCAGGATGCCGGTGCGCTCCCCCGGAGCGATACGCCACTCGACGTCTGTGAGCACCGTCTTGTCACCGAAGGCCACACCCGCGTCGAGCAGGTCGACGACGTCTTTGCCCAGCCGCGCGACCGCAAGGGACTGCAGGGCCACCTTGTCGCGGATCTCGGGCACGTCGGCGATCAGCTCGTTCGCCGCGTCTATGCGGAACTTCGGCTTCGACGTGCGCGCCGGTGCGCCGCGGCGCAGCCACGCGAGCTCTTTGCGCGCGAGGTTCTGCCGGCGCTGTTCGATCGACGCCGCCTGCCTGTCGCGCTCGACGCGCTGCAGGATGTACGCCGCGTACCCGCCCTCGAAGGGCTCGACGGTCCGGTCGTGCACCTCCCAGGTCGCGGTGCAGATCTCGTCGAGGAACCACCGGTCGTGCGTGACGACGAGCAGGCCGCCCGCCGAGGGCGCCCACCGCTTCTTGAGGTGGGCGGCCAGCCAGGTGATGGCCTCGACGTCGAGGTGGTTGGTGGGCTCGTCGAGGAACAGCACGTCCCAGTCGCCCGAGAGCAGCTTCGCCAGCGCAACGCGGCGGCGCTGACCACCCGAGAGGTCGCCGAGACGGGCATCCCACGGCAGGTCGCCCAGCAGTCCCGCGATCACGTCGCGCGTGCGGGAGTCGCCCGCCCACTCGTGCTCGGCACGATCTCCGACCACCGCGTGGCCGATCGTGTCGTCGTCGTCGAGGGTGTCCTGCTGGTCGAGCACGCCGACCGTCACCCCGCCGCGCACGGTCACGCGACCGCCGTCGGGCTCGCGGATGCCGGCGAGCATGCCGAGCAGACTCGACTTGCCGTCACCGTTGCGGCCGACGATCCCGATGCGATCGCCCTCGTTCACGCCGAGCGAGACGGAGTCGAAGACGACCTTGGTCGGGTATTCCAGGTGCAGGGCTTCGCCCCCGAGCAGATGTGCCATATCCGTCCCAGGCTACGCGGTGCCCGAGGCGCCGGCATCCGCCCGCCCTCTCCGCGCGAAGCGCCCGGACGCGGGCCCCTCTTTCGCGCCGAGACGGCAACCCGCTGACGACTGCGTTGCAGCCTGACATCGACATGTCAGCGAGATGCAGTCTCGCGGGGAGAACCCGCAGGGAGACCCAGCGGGGAGAAACGACGCGGGGCCGCCCGGCGAACCGGACGACCCCGCGTGGAGAACGGCTCAGAAGCCGTTGGCCGAGAGCCACTCCTTGGCGATGTCGGGGGTCGACTCCTGGTCGACCGTCGACTTCACGTTCAGCTCGACGAGTCCCTCGGGGGTGAGCGCCGCGCTGACCTTGTTCAGCACGTCCGACACCTCGGAGGCGACGTTCGAGTTGACAACCGGCACGACGTTCGAGGCGAGGAACAGGCCCTTCGGGTCGGTCAGGGTGACGAGGTCGTCGGTCTGGATTCGGGGCTCCGACGTGTACACGTTCGCGACCTGCACGGTGCCGGCGACCAGGTCGTCAACGGTGGTCTCGCCGGTCGCCGAGAACTGCACCTTGACGCCGTAGGTCGACTCGAGTCCGGCGGGGCCGTACGGGCGCTCGGCGAGCTCGGCGTTGCCGCCCAGGGTGAGCCCCGTCGTCACCTTGGCGAGGTCGGCGATGCTGGTCAGGCCGTTCGCGTCGGCGAACGCCTTCGTGACCGTGTACGAGTCCTGGTCGGTCGCGGACGACTGGTCGAGGACCTCGAGGCCCTCGGGGAGGGCCGCCGGCAACGCCGCGTACACATCGTCGGCGGTGCGCGCGGTGGTGTCCTTCTCGAAGAACTGCAAGAGGTTGCCGGTGTACTCCGGGAAGACCGAGACGGTTCCGTCTTCGAGGAGCGGGATGTACGCGTCGCGCTGACCGATCTGGAACTGGCGCGTCACGGTCTTGCCGGCGCCCTCGAGGGCCTGGGCGTAGATCTCGGCGATGATCTCGTTCGAGTAGTAGGCCTGCGAGCCGACGACGATCGTCTCGGACGAGCCGCTGGCCGCGCCGCCGCCGTTGCTCAGCGGGTCGCTGGACCCGCCGCTGCAGCCTGCGAAGGCGAGCGAGGCGACCGCGAGGCCGGCGATCAGGCCGAGGCCCTTGGTGGTTCGTGCTGTGAACATGGGTGCTCTCTTTTCTGGTGGTTCGGGAGTCGGGTGGGGTCAGGGGGCCGTCGGCGGTGCGGCCGGAGCCCCCACGGCGATGGCCTCGGCGCGACGCTGCCGGGCTGAGCGACGCTGCGGCTGTAACGCACCCGCGGCACGGATACCGCGAGGCACGACGAGGTGTTGGAGGAGGGCGAAGAGTCCGTCGATCAGCAGAGCCAGCACAGCGACGAGGATGGCGCCGCCGATGAGAATGTCGAAGCGACGCAGCGGGATGGCGGCGATGATGTACTGGCCGAGTCCGCCGAGGCCGATATAGGCCGCGATGGTCACCGTCGCGAGCACCTGCAGCGTGGCCGCACGGATGCCTCCGACGAGCAACGGCAGCCCGAGCGGCACCTCGATGCGCCAGAACACCTGCGTTTCGGTCATCCCCATCGACCGGCCCGCATCGATGACGCGTCGATCGATCGCCTCGAAACCCGTGTATGCGCCCGCGAGCAGCGACGGGATGGCGAGCACGATGAACGAGATGACCGCCGCTTCGGGCTTGTGCAGCACTCCCATCAACAGGGTCAGCAGAATCAGGAGACCGAAGGAGGGGATCGCCCGCGCGGCCCCGGAGACCGCGACAGCGGTCTCGCGTCCCTTGCCGGTGTGACCGATGAACCAGCCGAGGGGGATGGCGATTGCGCCGGCGATGACCATGGCGATAAGCGTGTACAGCAGCTGGACGCCGATGGCGACCGGAACAGGGTCGAACTGCCCGGTGTCGCCGCCGAAGATCCAGCCGATCGCGTCGCCGATGAGATTCATGCTTTCACCAACGTCCGGTTGCCCTGCCGGGAAACAGTCCTCGTTCCCCGCGTCCAGGGCATGAGGAGTCGCCCTGCCACGACGAGGAGCAGGTCGATGACCAGAGCGAGAACGACGACGGCGATCACACCGGCGAACACCTCGGGGATGATACGTCGCTGCAACCCGTTGGTGAACAGGTAGCCGATGTTCTGGATGCCGACGAGGATGCCGACCGTCGCCAGCGCGATGGTGCTCGCCGAGGCGACGCGGAGACCGGCGAGGACGACCGGGCCGGCCAGGGGGAAGTCCACCGCCACGAAGCGGCGGAAGGACCCGTAGCCGATCGCGGTAGAGGCTTGGCGGACACCCGCGTCGACCGAGTCGAGGCCGTCGGCGACCGCCCTCACGAGGATCGCGACAGCGTAGATGGCCAACGCCACGATGAGGTTCGTCTCGCTGACGATGCTGTACCACCCGGTCACGACGGGCACCAGGATGAGAAGCGCCAACGAGGGGATCGTATAGAGCAACCCGGTGATGGTGATGACGCTGCTGCGCACCAGGCGGTACCGCCAGGCCACCCAGCCGAGCGGGATGCTGATGACGAAACCGACCACGAGCGCGATGAGACTCTGCCGCAGGTGCACGACAGTCAGCTGCGCGATGAGGTCGAGATTGTTCCCTACCCAGTTCACGGGTGAGCATCCTCCACGATCGCGCCCTGCGTACGCCCCTCGGAGTCGACCACGACCGTGCCGGTCGGCGTCTTCTTGAGGTGAAGCGCGCGCTTGCCCTTGACCGCGCCGATGAAGCTGGCCACGAAGTCGCTCGCAGGATTCTCGATGATCTCGCTGGGCGTGCCGACCTGGGCGATCTTGGCGCCCTTCTCGAGGATCACGACCTGATCGCCGAGCAGGAACGCCTCGTCGATGTCGTGCGTGACGAAGACGATCGTCTTGCCGATGTCGCGCTGCAGGCGGAGGAGCTCCTGCTGCAGTTCGTCGCGCACGATCGGGTCGACGGCGCCGAACGGCTCGTCCATCAGCAGGATGTTGGGGTCGGCCGCGAGCCCGCGGGCGACGCCGACGCGCTGTTGCTGGCCGCCCGAGAGCTGGCTCGGGTAGCGGTCGGCCATGGCCGTGTCGAGACCGACGGTGGCCATGAGCTCGAGCGCCCGGGCACGCGCGGCCTTGCGGCTCTGGCCCTGCAGCACGGGGACCGTGGAGATGTTGTCGGCCACGGTGAAGTGCGGCATGAGCCCGGAATTCTGCATGACATAGCCGATGCTGCGGCGCAGCTGCACGGCGGGCTTACCGCCGATGTCGGCGCCGTCGATCGCGATCGTGCCCGACGAGGGCTCGACCATGCGGTTGATCATGCGCAGCAGCGTCGTCTTTCCGCAGCCGGACGACCCAACGAACACGGTGGTCTGACGGGAGGGGATGACGAGGTGGAAATCATCGACGGCGTGCGTGCCGTCGGGAAACACCTTCGAGACGGCGGAGAACTCGATCATGTGAGTGCCCGACCTCAGTCGGAGACCACGACCTTGCGGTCGAACGCGACGAATCCGGCGAAGTCCTTGCCGACGCGATCCACGGCGCCCGGGTACAGGTCGGGGTACGACCATGCGCCGTCGGGGAGTTCCGCACCGTCGACCGAGATGTTCCAGTACTGGGCGGCGCCCTTCCACGGGCAGGTGTACGGCGTGGGGCTCTCGTGCAGCGCACCCTCGCGCACCGCCTGCGGCGGGAAGTACCAGTTGCCCTCGATCGAGGCCAGGTCGTCGCGGTCGGCTTCGGCGATCACGACGCCGTCGAGTGTTGCCTTCATGGGAAACCCCCTTCGTGGTGCCCCGCGGGCACGGCACCCAGCGGTGACGGACCACCTCGAAAGAGGCTAACCAGGTCTCGAGGCCCCGAGGCGAAGATTGCTCCGTGTGTCGGCCTGCACTATGGTGCGCCGCGGTCAGACCACACGCGCGCCCGGCACCGGGCCGTGCACGTGCAAAGCGACGAGCCCGGCCGCGCTCAGGGTGACTTGCAGGTCGATCGCGGACGACTCGTCGGCGGTGAGGAACGCGAGAGTCGGACCGGATCCCGACACGATGCCCGCGAGCGCTCCCGAGCTCTCGCCGCGCTCGAGCACGCGCGCCAGATCGGGCCGCAGATGCAGGGCGGGCGCCTGGAGGTCGTTGCGCAGGGTCTGAGCGAGCATCTCGGCGTCGCCCTGGCGCAGCGCGTGCAGCACGTCGGGGTCGACCGCCGGCACGCGCGGCGCCGGACCGATGTCGACGGCGTGGCGGCGGCGGTGCGCGTCGAGCTCGCCGTAGACGACGGGTGTCGACATGCCCTCGTCGTTCGGCACGAGAACCCAGTCGAACCGCCCGCGCGCGAGAGCGGGGCTGAGCTCGTCGCCGCGGCCCGTTCCGACCGCGGTCCCGCCGAGCAGGGCGAACGGGACGTCGGCGCCCAGTCGAGCCGCGAGACGGGCCAGCTCGCCCATCGGCATGCCCAGCCCCCACAACGCATCGCACGCGACCAGGGCGGCAGCGGCATCCGCCGATCCCCCGCCCATCCCGCCGGCCACCGGAACGGCCTTGCGGATCGACAGGTGGGCGCCGCGGTCGACACCGGCCGTCTGCGCGAGCAGGCGCGCGGCGCGCACGGCGAGGTTGCGGTCGTCGGTGGGCACGCCCTCGATGTCTACCGGCCCCTTCGCCGTCACGCTCAGGGTGATGTCATCGGCGGGCGTCGCTGTCATCTCTTCGTACAGCGACACCGCCTGGAAGGCCGTGGCGAGCTCGTGGTAGCCGTCGTCTTGCACGTCGCCGACCTCGAGGAAGACGTTGATTTTGCCGGGCGCGCGGACGCGGACGGAGGCCGGCGGAGCAGCGGTCATCGCGCAGCCCGCCCGATCGTGCAGCGGGCGGAGCCGGCGTGTGCGAAACTGGAACGTCGGCCCGGTTCCCGCCGTCGCTCGCAAAGCGGTTCGGGACAGACCGGGCCGGAGCGAGCGATTCGAGTCACTCTTCGACAGTAGCGCGCCGCTCCCCGCCGTTCGGCGCCGCCGCCGAAACGTCTTCGTAACCCCGGAACCCTACGGTGACGGGAGCCCGTCACCTATCCCCGTGGAGGCACTATGCGCCCGATGGTCCCCCTGTCGATCGACACCGACCCCTGGCGCGCGCTGCTCTCCCGCTCCGATATCCGGATGCACGACGGCATCCTGCACGTCGTCGATGATTCCTCCACGCCCTCGATGTCCGAGCGCGACGACCTTCTCACCGCAGCTTCGGCGATCGAGGCGGCCGGCGTGCGGGTGATGCTCGTGCGCGACGCGAACCGTCGCCCGAAGCTCGTCGTCGATACGGCGGATGCCGAGGCGGCCCTGACCGCTCTGCGCGATCCCGAGCTGGGCCCGGTGTACCTGAAGGCCCGCGGCGAAGACCCCGTGCCCGCGCACAGCGTGCACCCTTCGCCCGGATCCGTGCAGGCGTACGCGGTGTTCCGCCCCCGCACCTCGACCGAGGGTTCGTACCGTTACGGGGCGTCTCTCGCCCCGCGACTCGAGCTCTGGCGTTTCGGCGACAAGACCATCGAGGCCCCGCGACCCAGCGCCCTCACCCGCCGCAAGTTCGCCGCAGCCGACCTCGATCTGGTCGAGGTGGAGCGCTACGGACGCCGGTGGACGACGGTGGCGGGCATGTTCGACCCGCACCCCAACGAGCTCACGGCCGAGGTCGACATGGTCTTCTCGTGGGTGGACGGCTCGTCGAGCGAGTTCCAGCGTCAGCGGGCCGCGCGCATGAAGGGCTACGTCGTCGGCGACGGCGACGACAACGCCGCGCGCTACCGCCAGGTCGACGAGCTGCGCTACGCGCTGCGCAGCGTGCACATGTACGCGCCGTGGGTGCGCCGCATCTTCATCGCGACCGACTCCCCCACCCCCGAGTGGCTCGCCGATCACCCGAAGGTGACGATCGTGCGCAGCGAGGAGTTCTTCGCCGATCCCTCGGTGCTGCCCACCCACAACTCCCACGCCGTCGAGGCGCAGCTGCACCGCATCCCGGGGCTGGCCGAGCACTTCCTCTACAGCAACGACGACATGTTCTTCGGGCGCCCCGTGACCCCCGAGCTGTTCTTCAGCGGCGGCGGCGTCAGCCGGTTCGTCGAGAGCGGCGTGCGCATCGGCAGCGGCCCCGCGCACATCGACCGCTCGGGCCACGACAACGGCCTGCGCGTCAACCGCGCGCTACTCAAAGAGCGCTTCGGCCGGGTCATCACCCTCGACCTCGAGCACTGCGCGACGCCGCTTCGTCGCTCGGTCGCGTTCGAGCTCGAGCAGGAGTTCGCCGACGACTACGCCCGCACCGCGGCGAGCCGGTTCCGTTCGGCGACCGACATCTCGGTGACCAACAGCCTGTACCACCACTACGCGCTGGCGACCGGCCGGGCGGTCATCACGACCGAGCCCCGCACGCGTTATGTGCAGACCACGCAGCTCGACTCGCTGCGCACGATGGAGCGCCTCGTCTCGCGCCGCGACACCGACATGTTCTGCCTGAACGACGGCAGCGTGCCCGAGATCCCCGAAGAGGTGCGCGTCCCCGCGCTCCGGGCGTGCCTCGAGCGCTACTTCCCCGTTGCCGCTCCCTGGGAGAAGACGGCGGTCAACGAAGGATCGGCAGCGGCGTCGTCGGCGGCGACACCGGTCCGCTGAACGCCCGCGACGCCGGCACCACGATGCCGGCGTCGTGCAGGCGTCGCTGCGACTCCGCGGCATCCACGTACTGCAGAGCCTGAGTCGCCGCGAGCGGCACGACCGAGTGCACCACGGTGTCGTCGTACACGTGCACGGTGTTGAACCCCTGCGCGGCGTCCTGCGGGCGGGTTCCGCCCACGGGCACCATGAGGTCTTGCGTGTAGCAGGTGGCGGATGCCACCGACACGGGGATTCCGGCGAACGTGGCGAACGTCGAGTAATGCAGGTGGCCCGCGAGGATCGCGCGCACATCGGTACCGCGCAGCACCGCGGCGAGGCTGCGCTGGTCACGCAGTTCGACGGAGGCGGCGAGATCGAGGACGCTGGGCACGGGCGGGTGGTGCATCGCGAGGATCGTGCCGAGCGGGGCCGGCGTCGCCAATACCTCGGTCAACCACTCGAGCTGCGCCGCGGTGACCTCTCCGTGGTGCGCTCCGGGCACCGAGGTGTCGAGCGTCACGATGCGCAGGCCGTCGATCTCGTCGACGCGGTCGACCGGGGCGGTCTCGTCGGCGGCGTCGCCGGGAAGCAGTTCGGCGCGGAACGCCGCGCGGTCGTCGTGGTTGCCCATCACCCAGATGACGCGCGTGCCGAGGCGCTCCGCGAGCGGCTCGACCAGTCGGCGCACGCGCTCGTAGGCGTCGGCCTCACCGAAGTCAGCCAGATCCCCCGTGAACACCAGGGCGTGGGGGCGGATGCCCGAGGCACCGATCGCCTCGACCGCCCGGGCGAGGTATGCCTCGGAGTCGACGCTGTCGTACAGCGGCGCACCGCCGGCGCGCAGGTGGGTGTCACTCAGGTGCAGCAGCACCCTCTCGGCACGGGGGTACTCGGCGTAACGCATCTCGTTCCTTCCGGGCCGTCGGGTACGGCCTCGT
Organism: Microbacterium sp. P26; assembly: GCF_023712585.1. Taxonomy (NCBI): domain Bacteria; kingdom Bacillati; phylum Actinomycetota; class Actinomycetes; order Micrococcales; family Microbacteriaceae; genus Microbacterium; species Microbacterium sp. P26. Next base: position 38,934 of record NZ_JAMAXZ010000005.1, read on the forward strand.
GACCGGCGTGATGCTCCCGGTTGCCTCGAGATGTTACAGACATGTTTCGCAAACGCGTGATGAACACGGCGGGAATTCACCCTGCGCGCGTTGTGGGTCGGCGGCGGCGCGCGGTGGATCGAGCACAACCGCGGGCGTCACCCTCGACACGCCGTGCACCGGCCGGCGCCGCACGGCGCGCCGCGAAACGCCCCGCCGTTGTGCACGCGCGGGCCGGATGCCGTGACCCCGCGTGGGCGCCGAGCACAACCGCGGGCGTCGTCGACGACACGCCGCGCACCGGCCGGCGCCACACGGCGCGCCGCGGAACGCCCCGCCGTTGTGCACGCGTGGGCCGGATGCCGCGATCAGCGCAGAATCGTCAGGACGACGCGGCGATGCGGGCGTAGTCGTCGACCGTGAGCTGCTCGCCGCGAAGGGTCGGGTCGATTCCGGCCGCCTCCAGACGCACCGACGCCTCCGCAGCGGTGCCGCCGAGAACTCCCGACAGCGCCTGCCGGAGCATTTTGCGGCGCTGCTGGAACGCGGCATCCACGATCTGGAAAGTCCGCAGCCGGTGCTCTTCGGTGCCGCGGGGCTCCGCGTCGCGATCGAAGCCGACGAGCACGCTGTCGACGTTGGGTACCGGCCAGAAGACCTGACGCGACACGGTACCCGCGAGGCGCCACGAGCCGTACCAGGCGGCCTTGACGCTGGGTGCGCCGTACACCTTCGACCCGGGAGGGGCGGCCAGGCGCTCCCCCACCTCGGCCTGCACCATGACGACGCCGCGCTGCAGGTACGGGAAGCTCTCGAGGAAGTGCAGCAGCACCGGCACCGACACGTTGTACGGCAGGTTGGCGACCAGCACCTCGGGCTCGCCCGGCAGCTCGGTGACGCGCAGGGCGTCGGCGTCGATCACGGTGAGGCGATCGGCGGGCACGTCGTGGGCGGCGGCGGTGACGGGGAGGCGCTCGGCGAGGCGGTGGTCGATCTCGACGGCGACCACCGAGGCGCCCGTCTCGAGGATCGCCAGGGTGAGCGAACCGAGGCCCGGTCCGATCTCGACGACGCGGTCGGATGCCGTGACCCGGGCCGCGTGCACGATCTTGCGGACCGTGTTCGCGTCGACGACGAAGTTCTGCCCCAGCTTCTTGGTCGGGGTCACGTCGAGGTCGGCGGCGAGCCGACGGATCTCGGCGGCACCGAGGAGCGAAACGGGCATTGTTCCACTGTAGTCAGGGCTCCGCCAGAACCCTTGCTGCGAACGAGCCGGGAGTAGCGTGGTCTGGTGAGTCAAACGCAGTCGATCCCCGCCAACGCCTTCACCCTGCGGAGCCCGTACGGGCGACGAGCGATCGGGCTGTCCGTCGCCGCCGCCGTCGGCGGTTTCCTCTTCGGCTTCGACTCCTCCGTCATCAACGGCGCCGTCGACGCGGTCGACGGCAACTTCGAACTGGGACAGGTACTCACCGGTTTCGTCGTCGCGGTCGCCCTGCTGGGCTGCGCGGTGGGAGCCATCATCGCCGGCGCCCTCTCCGACCGCTGGGGCCGCCTGAAGGTCATGCTGCTCGGCGCCGTGCTGTTCTTCGTGTCGTCGATCGGTGCGGCGCTCACCTTCAGCGTGCCCGACCTGATCCTCTGGCGCGTGATGAGCGGCCTGGGCATCGGCATCGCCTCGGTGGTCGCTCCCGCGTACATCGCCGAGGTCGCGCCCCGCCAGATCCGCGGCTCGCTCGCGTCGCTGCAGCAGCTGGCCATCACGCTCGGTATCTTCGGCGCCCTGCTGTCCGACGCCCTGCTGGCCAACACCGCCGGCGGTGCGGCCAACCAGCTGTGGCTCGGCCTCGAGGCCTGGCGCTGGATGTTCCTGGTCGGCGTGATCCCCGCCGCCGTCTACGGCATCCTGTCGTTCACCGTCCCCGAGTCGCCGCGCTACCTGCTCGCCAAGGGCAAGCGCGACGAGGCCAAGGCGATCTTCGCGCGCCTGGTGCCGCCGGCCGATCTCGACAAGACGATGAACGAGCTGTCGAACACGATCGAAGCCGATCGAAAGAACAAGAACGTGTCGCTGCGCGGCCCCGTGCTGGGCCTGCAGGGCATCGTCTGGACCGGCATCCTTCTGTCGATGTTCCAGCAGTTCGTCGGCATCAACGTGATTTTCTACTACTCCACGACCCTCTGGAAGGCCGTCGGCTTCGACGAGAGCAATTCGCTGCTGATCTCGGTGATCACCTCGATCACCAACGTCGTGGTCACCTTCGTCGCGATCTTCCTCGTCGACCGCGTCGGCCGGAAGCCCATCCTGCTCACCGGCTCGATCCTGATGACCGTGTCGCTCGGAGCCATGGCCCTGTCGTTCGCGTTCGCGACCGGCTCGGGCCAGGACGTCTCGCTGCCCGCCCCCTGGGGCAGTGTCGCGCTCGTCGCGGCGAACGTGTTCGTCGTCGGCTTCGGCGCCTCGTGGGGTCCGCTGGTGTGGGTGCTGCTGGGCGAGATCTTCCCGAGCCGCATCCGCGGCAAGGCGCTCGGCGTCGCCGCCGGTGCGCAGTGGATCGCGAACTTCGCCATCACCGTGTCGTTCCCGGCGATGTCGAGCTGGTCGCTCCCGCTCACCTACGGCATGTACGCGCTGTTCGCCGGCCTGTCGTTCGTCTACGTGCTGCTGCGCATCCCCGAGACGAAGGGTATGGAGCTCGAGCAGACCGAGACGTTGTTCGTGCGCAAGCCGAAGGACAAGGCCAAGGCCTGATCCCGGATGCCAGATGGCCGGCGCCCCGCGGGGTGCCGGCCTTCGTCGTTCTCGGCGTCGTCTGCGCTCGCGTGATGTCCGCGATCCGCACAAACTCAGCCGCATCCGCGGCCGTCTGGCTGAGGATGTGCGAATCACTGAGCCCGCGCCGCGCCCGCGGCGGCGCACGCCGTCATAACCTCAGCGATCCGCGCAAACTCAGCGGCATCCGCGACCTGCGGACTGAAGATGCGCGAATCACTGAGCCTGCGTCACGCCAGCGGCACGCGCCGCCACAACCTCAGCAATCCGCACAAACTCAGCCGCATCCGCGACCTATGGGCTGAAGATGCGCGAATCACTGAGCCTGCGTCACGCCAGCGACGCGCGCCACCACAACCTCAGCAATCCACACAAACTCAGCCGCATCCGCGACCTATGGGCTGAAGATGCGCGAACCACTGAGCCTGCGTCACGCCAGCGGCACGCGCCGCCACAACCTCAGCAATCCACACAAACTCAGCCGCATCCGCGACCTATGGACTGAAGGTGCGCGAATCACTGAGCCCATGCGGCGCACGCCGTCACAACCTCCGCGATCCGCACAACCTCGGCGGCATCCGAGGCCTCGCGGCTGCAGATGCGCGAATCGCCGAGGATCCGCGCGCGCTCAATCCTCGAACGCGCCGTAGACCTCGAGCGTGTTCGCGGCGACCTGAGCGGCGAGCTCGTCGGCGTCCATCGCCCGTTCGGCCGCGAGGAAGCGCAGGGTCACCGGGATCAGGTACGGCGCGTTGGGCCGGCCGCGATACGGCACGGGGGTCAGGAACGGGGCATCGGTCTCGACCAGGATGCGGTCGAGAGGCGTCACCGCGAGCGCGTCGCGCAGGTTCTGCGCGTTCTTGAACGTGACGTTGCCGGCGAACGAGAGGTAGTAGCCGTGGTCAGCGGCGATGCGCGCCATGTCGGCGTCGCCCGAGAAGCAGTGGAAGACCGTCTTGTCGGGAGCGCCGACGCGCAGCAGGGTCTCGAGCACGGCGTCGTGGGCGTCGCGGTCGTGGATCTGCATCGCGATCCCGTGCTTCTTCGCCAGCGCGATGTGCGCCTCGAACGAGCGGATCTGGGCCGGGATGCCGTCGGAGTCGGTGCGGAAGAAGTCGAGCCCCGTCTCGCCGATGGCCCGCACCCGCGGCTCGGCGGCGAGTTCGTCGATGACGGCGATCGCGGCGTCCAACTCCCCCGCCTGCTCGTACGCGGGAGCCTCGTTGGGGTGGATCGCCACCGCCGCGAGCACGCGCGGGTGCGAGCGCGCAGCCCACGCCGACCAGCGCGAGGAGTCGATGTCGCCGCCCGCCTGCACGACCCCGTGCACACCGACGGCGAGAGCGCGATCGATCTGCTCGTTCAACGAGAGGCCGGTCTCGCCGTCTTCGATCTCGAGGTGCGTGTGGTTGTCGTAGACCGGGATGCCAAGGGGCTCAGGCGCCGGCGGATAACTGACATCGCGACGACCGTCGACCGAACGCTCGCGCACATACTGGCTCGGGTCGCCGTCGCCGATGGTGTCGCGGGGGCGCTCGACGGGGGTCGAGCCGGGGGCGGCGGCCCGGGCGGCGAACCCTTCGACAGGCTCAGGGACCGCCCGCGGGTCAGGGACCGCCGCCGCCGACTCGGAAGGCACCTGCGTCACGCCTGCTCGACGCGCGGGAAGAGCGGCGTGAGCGGAGTCACCGTGGCCCCCGCGGGCAGCTGCCCCCAGGTGCCCGCCTCGCGGATCGGCTGCTCGACGAGAGCGCCGAGGCCCTCGGCCGCGCCGAGCGCGACCCACAGCTTCGACGTCGACTCCGGCATGACCGGCGACAGCATCACCGCGAGGGCGCGCAGGCCGTCGGCCGCGGTGTACAGCACCGTGCCCAGGCGCTCACGCGTCGACTCGTCTTTGGCAAGTGCCCACGGCTCGTTCTCGGTGATGTAGCCGTTCAGCGCATCGACGATCGTCCAGATCGCCGCGATCGCCTCGTCGGTGCGGAAGCGCTCGATGGCGGCGTCGGCGGTGGTCGCGGCATCCGCCACGATCTTCTGGATCGTCAGATCGCCCTCGGTGTACGCGGCCGGGGCCGGCACGACGCCCTCGAAGTACTTCGAGATCATCGCGACCGTGCGCGACGCCAGGTTGCCGAAGCCATTGGCGAGCTCGGCCTGATAGCGCGCCGACAGGTCTTCCCACGAGAACGAGCCGTCTTGGCCGAACGCGATCGCCGAGAGGAAGTAGAACCGGTACGCGTCGGAGCCGAAGACGTCGGTGATCTCGGTGGGCGCGATGCCGGTGAGCTTCGACTTCGACATCTTCTCGCCGCCGACGAGCAGCCACCCGTGAGCGAAGACGCCGCGCGGCACGTCGAGGCCCGCGGCCATGAGCATGGCGGGCCAAATCACGGCGTGGAAGCGCAGGATGTCTTTGCCGACCACGTGGAACGCCGGCCAGCGGCGCTCGAACTCGGCGGGGTCGGTGCCGTAGCCCACGGCGGTGGCGTAGTTGAGCAGCGCGTCGACCCACACGTAGATCACGTGCGAGGGATCCCACGGAACCGTGATGCCCCAGTCGAACGCCGAACGCGAGATCGAGAGGTCTTTCAGACCGCTGCGCACGAACGACACGACCTCGTTGCGCGCCGACTCGGGGCGCACGAAGTCGGGCTCGGTCTTGTACAGCTCGAGCAGGCGGTCTTGGAACTCGCTGAGCTTGAAGAAGTAGTTCTTCTCTTGCAGCAGCTCGAGGGGCTTGGAGTGGATCGCGCAGACCTTGAGGCCCTCGAAGGGGCCGGTGCCGTCGACGATCTCGGCCTCGGGCTTGAACTCCTCGCAGCCGACGCAGTAGAGCGCCTCGTACTCGCCCGCGTAGATGTAGCCGCGGTCGAACAGGGCCTTCACGAACTGCTGCACGCGCTCTTCGTGGCGGGGCTGCGTGGTGCGGATGAAGTCGTCGTTGGCGACGTCGAGCGTCTCGAGCAGCGGAAACCACGACTCGGTGACGAGCTTGTCGACCCACTCCTGCGGGGTGACGCCGTTGGCGGCTGCGGCGCGGAGCATCTTCTGCCCGTGCTCGTCGGTGCCGGTCAGCATCCAGGTGTCATCGCCCGCCTGGCGATGCCAGCGGGCGAGCGTGTCGACGGCGACGGTCGTGTACCCGTGCCCGATGTGGGGCAGATCGCTGGGGTAGTAGATCGGCGTCGTGATGTAGAAGGATCGGCCGGAAGTCACCTGGAGATTCTACGGGGAGGCTCCGACACTCCCGCCGCGTGTGACGGGTGGGCCGGCGCCCCCGCGCGTGAGGAGTCAGAAACTGTCGCCGAGACGGGCGCCAGGCGACAACAACCGACCCCTCACGCGCGAAGACGCGCGGGCCCGCGAAAACGCGCAGAGACGCTCAGCGCTTGACGGCCAGCGCGGCCTGGTACAGCTCGCGCGAGGAGTGACCCGTCTGCGACGCCACCTCGGCGGCGGCCTCCTTGAGCCGCGTGCCGCCGCGCACGAGTTCGAGCACCTGGGTCACGGCATCCGGGAACGCGACCTCGCGCGCCGAGGCACCGCCGACGACGATCGCGATCTCTCCGCGCACGCCCTCGGCCGCCCATGCGGCGAGCTCGGCCAGGGTGCCGCGTTTGACCTCTTCGTAGAGCTTGGTGAGCTCGCGGCAGACGGCGGCGGGACGATCGGCGCCGAACGCGCTCACGAGATCTTCGAGGGTGGATGCCACGCGCGAGGGCGACTCGAAGAAGACGAGGGTCCGTTCCTCCGACGCCAGCTGCGCGAAGGCCTTGCGGCGATCCCCCGGCTTGCGGCGCGGGAAGCCCTCGAAGGCGAAGCGGTCGGTGGGGAGGCCCGCGACCGCGAGGGCGGTGACGACGGCGCTCGGCCCGGGGAGGGCCGTGACGGTGACGCCGGCGGCGGCCGCGGCGGCGACGAGGCCGAAGCCCGGGTCGCTGACGGTGGGCATGCCCGCGTCGCTCAGCACGAGCAGGTCGTCTTCGCGCGCGAGTTCGACGAGCTCGGCCGCGCGCTCCTTCTCATTGTGGTCGTGCAGGGCGATCAGGCGCGGACGGTTCTCGACCCCGAGGCCCGCGAGCAGTCGCTGCGTGGTGCGGGTGTCCTCTGCCGCGACGACCGTGGCGTTCTCGAGCGCCTCGACCAGGCGGCGCGACGCATCGCCCAGGTTGCCGATGGGGGTCGCCGCGAGGATGATCACCGTTCCACCTTAGGCTGGGGCACGTGACCACCGCCGTGCCTCCGCTGCTCCCCACGGTCGAGCAGACGCGCATTGACCGGTGGCGCGACGCGCTGCTCGCGAGCCCGCGCGGCTACCGCCTCTGGAGATGGCTCGCCCCCTTGCTCGTCACGGTCGTCGCGGCGGTGCTGCGCCTGATCGACATCGGTAATCCGCATCAGCTGGTGTTCGACGAGACCTACTACGTGAAGGACTCGTGGAGCCAGTGGGTGCTCGGCTACCCCTCCACCTGGGAGCCCGACGACACCGACACCCGCTTCGCGGCGGGCGACACCGACATCTTCACCGGGGTCGGCAGCTACGTCGTGCACCCGCCCCTGGGGCGCATCCTCATCGGCGCGGGCATGGCCTTGTTCGGGCCCGACTCCGCGACCGGCTGGCGCATCTCGGCCGCGGTCTTCGGCACCGCGACCGTGCTGCTGGTCTACCTCGTCGCGCGCACGCTCACGCGTTCGATCCCCTTCGCCACCGTGGCATCCGGTCTCATCGCGATCGACGGCCTCGGCATCGTGCTGAGCCGCATCGCGCTGCTCGACATCTTTCTCACGTTCTTTATCCTGCTGACGTTCTGGTTCGTCGCCCTCGACCGTCTGCGCACCGGTGATCGCCTCGCCGAGCTCGTCGCGAGGCGGGGCGAGCGGCCGATGTGGGGTCCGATCCTCTGGAACCGCCCGTGGCTGCTCGCCGCCGGCACCGCCGCGGGCGCTGCGACCGCCGTGAAGTGGTCGGGGCTGTACGTGCTCGCCGCGATCGGCGTCTACGCGGTCGTGACCGACGCGCTCGCCCGACGCCGCGCGGGTGTCGTGCAATGGCCGATGGATGCCGTGCGCCAGGGCCTCGCCTCGTTCGTGCTGCTCGTGCCCGTGGCGCTCGTGGTCTACCTCGCGAGCTGGTCGGGATGGCTCTTCACCAGCGGCGGATACATGCGCAGCACGCCGGTGGCGACGAGTCCGCTGTGGTCGTGGGTTCCCGAAGCGCTCCAACGGCTGTGGGCCTACCACGAGGCGATGTACGCCTTCCACGTGGGTCTCGTCACGCCGCACAGCTACGCGAGTCCCGCGTGGCAGTGGCCGCTGCTCATACGTCCGACCTCGATGTACTGGCATCAGGATGCCGCCGGTGTGAACGGCTGCACCCTGCCGACCGGCTGCACCGAGGCGATCTCGAGCCTGGCGAACCCGATCATCTGGTGGGCCGGGATCGCGGCATCCGTCTTCCTTTTCGTGCGCTTCGTGATGGTGCGCGACTGGCGCTACGCCCTGGTGCTGACGGGCCTGGCCGCCACCTACGTGCCGTGGTTGCTATACCCCGAGCGCACGATCTTCCAGTTCTACACGGTCGCGATGCTGCCCTTCGTCGTGATCGCCCTGACCTTCGCGCTGCGCGAGATCGCGAGCCCGGCGCGCGCGGCATCGCGGATGACCGGGCAGGTGGGGGTGCTCGTGTTCCTCGGGTTCTGCGTCGTCGTCTCGGCGTTCTGGTACCCCGTGTGGGCGGGGCTGCCGGTGCCGTACGAATTCTGGCGCCTGCACAACTGGCTGCCGACCTGGATCTGATGTCGGTGCAGACCCGGCGTGCGTGCGCAGATTGGATTCCGGTCGGCGTGGCAGACGCGCTTCACGTCTCGCGTCCGACCCGCATCCTCGAAAGATGGGGCCATGAGAAGCGCGGATGACTGGCTGCACGACCCGCGGCCCGTCCGGCGGGTCAAGCTCTTCTCCGACGCCGGCATCGACCCGGCGGCGTGGCCGGCGACCGTGCCTGCGGTGGCGCAGTTCCTCGAGGTGGCCGGCCGAGACGGCTGGGAGTTCGGCCCCGGCGTGACCTTTCTCGTCGGAGAGAACGGCTCGGGCAAGTCGACGCTCATCGAGGGGATCGCCGAAGCTGCGGGGCTCCCCGCCGAGGGCGGGTCGACCAACGGCGGCGGCGAGACGCGGCGCACCGAGAGTCCCCTCTCGGAGTGGTTGCGCATCGAGCGGAGTCCGCGGGCTCCGCGGTGGGGGTTCTTCCTGCGCGCCGAGACGATGCACGGCTACTACTCGTGGCGCGACGACCTGCCCGATGCCCCGTCGAGCCTGCACGAGATGAGCCACGGAGAGTCGTTCAACGCCCTGCTCGACGAGGTGCTCGACCACCCGCAGGACGTCTCTGGACTCGCGTGCCTCGATGAGCCCGAAGCCGCTTTGTCGTTCTCGTCGACCCTGCGCTGGCTCGCCTCCCTCGACCGCATGCGCTCGCGCGGCACCCAGGTAATCTGCGCGACCCACTCCCCCGTGCTCGCCGCCCTGCCGGGGGCGACGATCCTCGAGCTGGGCGACTGGGGCATCCGCGAGAGCGCGTGGGAAGACCTCGAGCTGGTGCGGTTGCACCGCGGGTTCTTGGATGCGCCGGGGCGGTATCTGCGGCACCTGCTGGAGTGAAGTGACGGGGACGGATGCCGCGGGAGCGGGCGATCACGCGAGCCCCTCGCGCCCCGTGGGGTCAAGCTGGTCTGGACTAGGTCGCGAGTCACTGCCCCTCTGAAGCCGAGCGCAAGTTGCTGCGGTGCCTCTCGGAAGAGGGCGCTCGGGCTTCCGGGCACTGCGCACGATCAGGTGAGGTCACTTCCGTCGGTGCGACGGTGTTTCGCACGCACCCGCCGCGGCGGAAGCCTCCAACCTGGCGCGCGATCCGCATCCGTGAGACGGAGGTTTCGACCTCCTTCCACTCGCCGGCGCCGCTGCTGACGGCCTGCGGCTCGGTCGGCACGCTGAGACCGCTGTCGCCCGACGCAGAACTCTTTGGCGGCATGGATCGCGAACGCCGTGCCGCTTCATTCGTCGCGCGCAGCAACTCCTCAAACTTCTCCCCAATGACCGGGGGCGTGACAGGCTCCACAGCTGAGGGATACGGCGTGGTCACGGGTGACGGGATGTCGAACGACCCTGCGGGCATCTGTGGCGGTGTGTACGGCTCGATCCCTGGATCGCCGGTCGAGGGAGGGGCCGAGCTTTCCTCACCGGCCGTCAGGGTGTGCCCCTGCAGCGAGGGGTAGGCCCACGTCGACGCCCCGGCCGACGGCCCATCCACCGTCACGCCGCCGGGCAGCGACAGCATCCACTCCGACGAGTCATCCGCCGACACCATCGCCACCGGACTATCCCCGGCACCGGCACACGGGTACCGCTTCGTTACCGCCGGCGCATCTCCCGCCGGAGTTACCTCGTCCTGTGCCCCATCGCGCCGTCTGCAACGGGTCAGACGGCTGCACCCGCGTGAACGACGCGCCGGCCGGCCGCCCAGGTGGATCCTCCCGCACGCCATGCGGCCGCATGACGCCGGCACGCGACGTTCCGCTAGGCGCCACAGCATGGCAACGCTTCGTGAAGGCGTTTGAGATATCGGCGCCGGGCGCCTCTAGTGGAGAACCATCTGTCCATCCCGGTTGGAGCTATTTTTCGAGCGATCTCCTCCGCTTCTGCGCCCCAGGTTTGCGCGAATTCATCCATGTCGATTCGAGGATCGCTCTCGCCACGCGACCACACTTCTGCCATCAGTTCGAGCACGACGCGAAGCCAAATCGACTTGTGCGTTCGTTCGTCGCAGCGGCTCTGATGAGTCCCATCGGACACCGAAGTTTTAACGAGCCCAAGCGCCCGCCCGATACACAGCGAGTCTCTCCAAACCTGCTCGCTTGCGCCGGGGTTCTTCACATGAACGGTCCTACCGAAAAGTGGTGTGAGCGAGACGCGCACGCCACTAGCCCATTCCTCCAGTTCAGAATCGACCAACCCGTTCGTCCTTTCAGTTGTACTTGTAGTAAGAATGCACGAGGCGTCCCCGTCCCACGACCCAGTTCTGAGTGCCAGCGCGGCCATTTATCTGCGCTCGAACACTCACGCTTAGGCCCCACGACCTAGTCGCTGCTACGCGGGCGGGTCGAATGGCACCCCGGCGAGTTATAGATGATGCCACCCAACCGCCGACCCGGTGGAAGCTGTCCCTCTTGAACGCCGCACTACCAGCTGGCACTGCCCGCGCCATCACACGAGCGGCAACGGAACGGATTCCAGTCGTAACGCCGCCGCCGGGCAGAGCCCCGGCCAAGGCGTTCACTGCGAGGCCGCCCGCACTGAAACGATCTGAGAACCCATCCCGAGCGACGTACGCAGCCGCGCCCGCTGCAACGCCGATCGCGACCGCGCCTGCCACCCCGCACACGACGCTTGCCGCACACGCCACGGCGCCCACGACACCGGCGAATATCGCCGCGCCTTCGAGAAAGCCGCGCCACTCCTCCGCGCTCCCGCTCAGGTCGTTCTCCCCGACCGGACCCGTCGGTGACACGTAGTCGTTGTCGACGCCGCCCTCGACCGGATCCACCTGCAAGAACCGACCCAACGTCGGCACATACAACCGGGCGCCCATCTCGACGATCAGCGTGTCTTCGGTCGCCTCCACCAGCTTCTGCGCACCCTGATGCCAGCCCAAGGTCTCATCGACCACCCCCGACGCATTCGCCGCAGCCGTGCCGATCGCCAGAGTCGCGGCATCCAACGGCTGACCGAACGGGTCGTACAGCTGCACCCCCGTCGACGTCGTCCCGTCCCCGGTCGTCAGGGTGTGACCCTGCAACGACGGGTACGCCCACGTCGACGCCCCCGCCGACGGCACATCCACCGTCACCCCACCGGGAAGCGACAACATCCACACCGACGACGCACCCGCCGACACCACCCCCACCGGGCTATACCCCGCACCGGCATACAGGTACCGCTTCGTCACCGCCGGCGCATCACCCGCCGGATCCACCGTGCGCGACACCACACGACCCGTCGCATCCCGCACCAACGACGTGCGCGAACCCTTGTAGGTCACCGGTCGACTTTTGTGCGAAGGGTAGGGAATCGTCTCGGCGACGGCGCGAGCAGCCCCAATACCGCCAGGGATCAAACCACAAGCGAACAGAGCAGCGTTGAAATCTGGCGAATCACTATCTCGCCGTCTGAGAGCTGCGACACGCATCGTGCGCGCCCGACGATCTTTCATCGCATCGATGGCTCGTTGAGATGTTCGGCGATAAGGGTCAACCGCTCACGTCCTCCGATCGTCGCGGGTAGCGATATTTCCCGCCCGCCATCGACGGGAACTTCGAGCATGTATGCGTTTGCGTTCAGAAAGCGGTTCACCGCGCTGTATCTATTCCAGAATCCCTCGTACAGCACGCACTGGAATCCATCGCCGCGCGACAGGTCGAATTCGTACTTTCGAAAGTGGGCCTGAAATGCTACCTTCGCCCCCGCCACACGCAGGCGCACTCGAAGCGAAAGCGCGAATGACACCATAGCAGGGAGCGTTATGACCGCCACGGCGAAGAGATCTGGCTTACTGTCGTAGGCAAACAGGGCGACTGTTAGTGCTACCCACACGCCGAGAAAATGAATGATACGACATACTCGACCCACATATGGCACAGCCTTGCTCGGCTCATCACTCTGTAAGATCAATACATCCCCCTATTCACAGGTCTTGAACCCCTACTCGGAGCCGACGCCACTAGGACGCTCTTGATGGCGTTCTCCACGGCATAGCCGACAAGTGTGCTGATGGCCGATCTCTGGTAGGTCGTTGAGCTCACGTACCTGTTCCTTTCGTCTACTTGATCTACTCGCTGATAATTCCCGTCCGACTCAAACAGGAGAATTGGAAGGCTCGAGGCGGGATTCACCCTCGACACTGGTCGACGCCTTGTTGTAGATCTCACGGATTGAGAAACCGGAACAGAGCGTAGACGATGGCCGCGGCCCCCATGAGGACGCCCAGCAGGCCCGCAAATCCGATCCAGAATGGACTCTGGAGGCGTTCCAGGAACTCACCGATTCCCCGACCAAACCAGCGCTTTTCTCCACGGACAGTTGCTGCATATATGCGTTTGCGATGAATGATCGACAACGCGCCCATGACGACGAAGAGCATCCCAGCGATCAGATTAGGTAGGGCGGGGGCAGGCGCCTCGTTGAGGGACATCAATAGCATCGCAATTCACCATCCCCATCCCGCTTGAGCACTGCAGCCCGCTATGGCTCCAAAGGAAACTCCCCCACCGAAGTAGCCCAGAGGACCATTCTGTTGAATACCGGCCTCCCCATACAAACCGATGGGCCCAGCCGTGCCCGTACAACTACCCCCCATGAAAAACCCACTCCCGCTTTCGCTCGACGCGCCGGCTGTCACAGCGAGGCCTAGTTCGAGCCCGAGCCCCAGAGACAGACGGCCATGAAAGTCGTGGTCGAGCGAAACGTTGACGCATACCCCCGCACATGCCGAGATACCGCCACCTAGGGCTCCGCCTCGCGACCAGTCGATGGAGAGAAGCTCGCCGTCGAAGTAGTTTCGCGTCGGCGTCACGCGCGGTGGCGCATAGGGTGCACGTGCGGCACCAGGGAAAGCAGGCGGCACAGAAGGAGCGAAAATTTCATCCCGCGTCTTCCGTCGCGCGTCCGCGCGTCCGGAGGAGTTGATGTACCCCACGTAACCCCGTGAGGCCCATCGCTCGGCGGAGTCCGCGCTCATCTTCCCACTGAGGTCGTTCTTCCCGATCGGGTCCGTCGGCCAGACATAGTCGTTGTCGACGCCACCCTCGACCGGGTCGACCTGCAAGAACCGACCTAGCGTCGGCACGTACAACCGGGCGCCCATCTCGACGATCAGCGTGTCTTCGGTCGCCTCCACCAACTTCTGCGCACCCTGATGCCACCCCGACGTCTCATCGACCACACCCGACGCGTTCGCCGCAGCCGTGCCGATCGCCAAGGTCGCGGCATCCAACGGCTGACCGAACGGGTCATACAGCTGCACCCCCGTCGACGACGTGCCATCACCGGTCGTCAGGGTGTGCCCCTGCAACGACGGGTACGCCCACGTCGACGCTCCCGCCGACGGCACATCCACCGTCACCCCACCAGGCAGCGACAGCATCCACACCGACGCCCCATCCGCCGACACCACCGCCACCGGACTATCCCCCGCACCGGCGTACAGGTACCGCTTCGTCACCGCCGGCGCATCACCCGCCGGATCCACCGTGCGCGACACCACACGACCCGCCGCATCCCGCACCAATGACGCGCGCGAACCCATATAGGTCGCTAAGGCTCCGGAGGCGCGCCTCAACTCGCCGCTTTCGGCCCACACCCGACGCATTCGATGCGGCCGTACCGTTCGCGAACGTCGCGGAATCCAACCGCCCATCGAATGAGTCATACAGCTGCAACCACCGTGTCCAGTGCCGGTGTTCGAGCGAAGACAGTCGCGACAGCCTTCGGACCCCTGGGTTGTTCGGCTGTCACCTTCCGCGTCCCTTGTTTCGGGAGTTCCGTCTACGTGGACCATTACCTGCGCCCGCTTCAAGACCAAGCCAACGGTTGATCTGCTCCGCCTCTTTACGTGCGCAGCCAAGGGATGTGACCGTTCCACTGAGCGTTCTGACAGCGCCGGCAACCTCGACTTCTACAGCTCCGCTCTGCCACGACCCGCTCACGACCGGCCACCCGAAGACATAGAACCAACCTCGATAAGGGACGGCATAAGCCCGGCGGATCATCGATTTTTCGATGACGCTCGTTTTCCACCACCCCACAACGTGAAGAGCGTCCACCCCAGGAAAGGCCCCGGTCCGCCAGACGCGCAACCAAGGCCACCCGTAGACCAGCAAAACAGGGCTCGAACAAGTCACAAGGAGCACGAGCTCAACGGGAGTTGCGCCCGAGGTCGCGACGACCGCCGCGGTTGGCATCATCCCCATAAGTGCGCTGGAGACACCGAGACGGCGAATCCGCCCTCCTCGTCCCATTTGTCGATCTTCTTGCTTGCCCCGCACGTCGTACCAGATCTCATCCGCACCGAACCCATCGGTGGTCTGGTTCGCGCCGGCTACGGTCCCGCTGTTCGCCGTCGACAGCACTCGGTCGGCCCAGTTGCGCGGAGCGGTCGCCATGATCATGCCGGGGGGAGAATCTCAGCGCTCACGAGAACGGACCGAAGAGACTCTGAGGTTGCGATAGCCGCGTCCCACCGCCGCCGCAGTCGGAGCGCATCAGAGCGACTCGAGGTTATTGCTATCACTGATCCTGCCTCGGAATCGAAGTGAAAATCGACCGTAAGCGGTCTATCGACGGCGACCGCGGCGATGAAAGCCTTCTCAAGCTCGTCGACAAAAATCTTGGTATTGATGTGGCCACGCTTGATCAGCGAATTTATCCATTCCCAATCGTTGAAGACGATCTCGTGTGTGCCGTCATGCGCCTCGACCAAATCGAATCGGGAGCGAGACAGTCGTCTTTGGCTCGACGCTACCGTCCACGTTGGCTGCAAACTCGCGAGCCGCTGCGCCACTTCTGACGTAATGTCGGGGCAATCGAAGATCTCTAGGCTGGAAACTCGAAGGTCGGCTATATGGCCAACGTCCAGAATCCGAGAAACGCGAAACAGCTTCACCGTTTTGAGTACGTCAAAACGGGTGAGGCTCGCGACGCCTCGCAAAACATTGCAATCGGCTACAACAAGCTCTTCAATGGGAGCGTTGTCCGGGAGGTGACGCAAGTCGACAATCCGCGCGTCGTAGAGACCTAACAGACGCAGTAGTGGAAGCTTTGTGAAAATTTTTGAGTCAACGCTGGGCGAAGTGATCGAGAGAGAAGAGATCGAAGTCGAAAGCGCGATTTCTGCCGACACACGTGGAGTACGAAGGATCACTGTTGATACCGACGGAGACCTGAGCGCGCTTAAATATCCATCAGAACGCACTTCGACTTCTCGCAAACTCGGAAGCGATGAAAGATCGACCTCCCCGGCGAGGGGCGTCATCAATTCTCGAAGACCCGCTGCCTGGTTCAAGACTGACAGTCCCTCGATCTCACCCGGACCCGCGTCCATCCAAAGGAGTGGAAGAACCTCGATCTCTTGACCCAACCACCCAAGATCGAACCCCACTGGTAGACCTTCGCGCAGGTAGATACCCACACCTTCTTTGACGAGAGCGCGAATTCGGGATATTGAGAGCCAGTGCGCCGGCGTCCAATCTTCCGGCACGAAGAGAACTGGGATACCGTTCAAGACACTTCGAGATATGTACCTTGCTACGTCCGAGGAATAAACCGACAGGGGCCCTGACTGACTCATTTCAGTTCTCCTACTTCGCCAAGTATTTGTAGGCGTTGGGACCACAACCGCCGCCCATCCGGATACCAACGGCGCCACCCCTGAGTCCGGAGCCAACGCTCATCTTCGTTGCGGATTTTGACGAACCCGCGTTCGTCCACCCCGCGCCTCCAGGGATGACGCGGGGCGAGTTCGACGAGACGTTGCGTGAGGCCCGAATTCTGTTCAAATTGCCGCTGAGTCCTACACCGTTCGGCGCAACCGTACGAAGAGTCACCTCCTCAATGGCGCGCCTGGCGGCGACGCCTCCCG
Organism: Microbacterium sp. P26; assembly: GCF_023712585.1. Classification (NCBI taxonomy): domain Bacteria; kingdom Bacillati; phylum Actinomycetota; class Actinomycetes; order Micrococcales; family Microbacteriaceae; genus Microbacterium; species Microbacterium sp. P26. The sequence goes on from NZ_JAMAXZ010000005.1 coordinate 55,379, forward strand.
CGACTGGCGTGTAGGTAATGTCAGCAACAACCAGACCGCTGAATCGAGCGCTCCTCGCGTGCTCGAGCAAACGCCGCCGAATGTCACTGCTCTGACCCACATAGTTCTGCCCTCCTACGAAGTTGATTACGTACACCCCCTCCACGCCGTATGGCAGGGTCGGGTAGTAAGGCTCAAGGAAGAGGCCGGAGAGGTCATTCGCGCCGGTCGGGTCCGTCGGCCACACGTAGTCGTTGTCGACTCCGCCCTCGACCGGATCGACCTGCAAGAACCGACCCAGCGTGGGCACGTACAGCCGGGCGCCCATCTCGACGATCAGCGTGTCCTCAGTCGCCTCCACCAACTTCTGAGCACCCTGATGCCAGCCCGACGTCTCACCAACCACACCCGACGCGTTCGCCGCAGCCGTTCCGATCGCCAAGGTCGCGGCATCCAACGGCTGACCGAACGGGTCATACAACTGCACCCCCGTCGACGACGTCCCATCACCAGTCGTCAGGGTGTGACCCTGCAACGACGGATACGCCCACGTCGACGCTCCCGCCGACGGCACATCCACCGTCACCCCACCGGGCAGCGACAACATCCACACCGACGACGCATCCGCCGACACCACCGCCACCGGACTATCCCCCGCACCGGCGTACAGGTACCGCTTCGTCACCGCAGGTGCACCACCCGCCGGATCCACCGTGCGCGACACCACACGACCCGCCGCATCCCGCACCAACGACGTGCGCGAACCCTTGTAGGTCACCGTGCCGATGTGCTGGTTGTCGGCGTCGTACGAGAACTGCAGGTCAGCCAAACGTCGCGTGTTGCCGCGCACGTCGTACCAGATCTCATCCGCACCGAATCCGTCGGTGATCTGGTTCGCCCCGGCGACAGTGCCGCTGTTCGCGGTCGACAGCACTCGGTCGGCCCAGTCGTAGCAGTACTGGGTGGTCGCCACCCGCGGAGCGCTCGAACCGGGTGCGGTATACACATCCACCGAGCGCGTGCGGTTGCCCGACGCCCCCGCCCACGCGTTCGGACCACACCCCCCGGACGAGGCAAACTCGTACGACAGCTCGTGCCCGGGGATCTTGGCCGAGACCAAGCGGCCGGCGCCGTCGTAGCCGTAGGTCGAGGTGTACGACTTGGTTCCCTGGGTGAAGCTTTCGCGCACGATACGCCCGGCCAGCGATCTCGTCACCTCGTCGGTGATGGATGCCGCCGAGGGGAACGACCACGTCTGCGATCCGATGCTGCCCCGGGTGTCGTCCCATGCCACGGCGAGCGCGGAACCGCCCCGGTACGACACCTGGGACACCCGCTGCTTCGCGTCGTAGACGACGGAGGCGTAGGTCTCACCGCGGAACGAGACCGAGGTCGTCTTCCCGTCGCGGTCGTAGGTGAAGCCGGTCGACGATGAGGCGAGGCCCTCGCCACTGGTGACGACCTGCAGCACGCGCCCGGTCAACGGCTCGTACTCGGGCGCGGTGGTCGTGCCCCACACGTCGGTGTAGGCGATCACGCGCCCCAAGAAGTCGGAACGCGTCGTGATCGACGATCCGCTCGACCCCGCGATCGCGTCGCCGGTGACAACCACCCGCGTGCCCTCCGCCGTCGCGGAATAGGTCGTGGTGACGGTCCTCGTCGGCACGCCGGCACCGCCGACCGACGAGCGCTGCGTCACACGACCGCGCGCGTCGACGGTGGTGCACGACCAACCGGTGTCGCCCGTCACTCGCGTTCCGGCGGTCCGACCCATCACGTCGTAGACGTACGACGTGACGATCGCCGTGCCCGTCGCGGGGGTGGGCCCGGTGGAGCTCTTCAGCATCCCGAACTGCCGCGTGCCGGCGGGAACCCCGCACGTGTCGGCCTCGAGCTGCTCGAGGTCGCCGTAGTACGCGCGGGTCGTCCTCGTGGCATCCGTCGTCGATCCCGAGGCGGCGACGGCGGGCAGCGTCTTCGACAGCTGACGCAGCCACCCGGTGCCGTTGATCTTCTCGAACGCCGCCGTGCTCTTCAGCGCCAGCCCGGTCGGGTCGACGACGTTCTCGGTCGCCTGCCCGACCACCGGGTCGGCGTAGCTCGTCGCGGTCGTGAGCGAGGGGGCGGATGCTCCGGTGACCGACGTGCCGTCGGCGACGACCGTCGAGGTGACCAGGCCGTAGTCGGGTCGCAGCTGCGCACCCGGCACGATCGCGAAGTCGCCGTTCGACGGCGTCGACCATTTCAGTTGCAGCGAGGCGTAGGAGGTGACGTCGAAGTACTCCAGGCGGATGCGCCGCACCTCCCCCGCCGAGACCGTGAAGGCAGCGCTCGTCTCGTCGGTCGCCCCCTGCGGGCGCCACCTGTCGATCACCCGAACGTCGTCGAGCCACACCCGCGCCCCGTCATCGCTCGTGGTGCGGAGGCGGTAGGTGCCCGCCTCGGGGAAGGTGATGAGACCCGTCAGACGCAGCGACCAGTGATCGGCCGAGATGCCCGCGATGGGCGCGGCTTCACCCCAGTCGCGGTCGACCGCTCCCCCGCTCACGCCCTCGAGACCGAGCCCGTACGCCTCGGGCTTGCCCGACAGCTTCTCGGTGTTCGAGTAGTACGCCGCCTGCAGGCCGTTCATGCCGCCGTCGTAGGTCGTGGTCGATGACGGGGGCACGATGCCGCATCCCTGCACGCTCTCGGGCTGTTGCACAGGCACGCCGTCGCTGCCGAAGCACGCGGCGGGCGCGGCCCCGTACGCGGCCACCGGCCGATCGGTGCGGTCGTACATCCGCGTGGAGACGAGGCCCGTGGCATCCGTCGTCCGTCGCACGAGGTCTTTCGACGCGTCCCACTGCTGGCTGGTCGATACGCCCATGGCGGTGGTCGATGCCGTCTGGCGCCACGAGGCGTCGTAGGTCACCGTCTGCGACGGACCCGACAATCCCGCGATGGTCACGGTCGTCTGACCCGAGCCGTAGCCGTAGGTGCGAGAGGGGCGAGCGGATGCCGTGACGCCGTCGGGAGCGGGAAGGGTCACGCCGACCGCGCGCCCGCTGTCGTAGGCGACGGTCGTCGAGGCCGGATCGTTCGCCGAGGCCGCAGCGGTGAGGGGCCGCCCGTCGTTCGCCGTGGCGTCGCGGATCTGGCTCAGCAGCCCTCCCGCGTTCTCATAGCCGAACAACGTGAGCTCGTCGCCGGGATCGAGGATCCCCGCGAGCTGTCCGTTGCCGTTGTAGAACAAGCGCGACTCGGAGCCGTCGGGGTACGCGATGCGGCACAGCATGTCGACGGGGGCCTTGGCGAAGCCGTCTCCGGAGCGTTCGGGGCAGGCCGTGCGATCGCCGTTCTGATAAGTGAAGGCGACGGCGCGCAGGTACTGGTCGCCGCTCTTCGACACCGGGTCGACGATCTGCGTGGTGACGCCGTTGGCGTTCAGCAGCGCCTGGGGTGCGGCGGCCTTGCGGACGTCTTCGGGCGGAGTGGCGGATGCCACGCGCCCCTCCTTCGAGAACTGGTAGACCGTCCCGTCTTCGTCGGTGAAGACGACCCAGCCGTTTCCGTCGAGCGAAAGCACGCCGTACTCGCCGGTCGGCGGCGTGTAGCCGCCGGCCGCGACCTTCGTGTACGTGTGCGACTTGCCGGTGACGTCGGTGAGGACGACCGACGCGTCGGTGATTTGGGCCGAGACCCAGCTCGCCGCGACCCCCGCGAGCGGCACCGACGCGCCCCACCCCTGCGGCAGCGTCGTCACGCGCTTCGTGAACCAGTCGGGCGGAACGTTCATGCGCGTGGGAGCGGACGCCCCCTCGGGCGTGTATTCGACCCAGAGGTCGATCGACGCGATCCCGACGCTCTCGTAATACTCGACCTGGATCGGCTTCGCCCCGCCGGCGCCGGTGACGGTCGCGCCGTCGGTGGTGGTCTGCGAACCGTGCTGCCACCGGTCGATCAGCTTGCGTCCGTCGTAGGTGACCCGGATGCCGTCGTCGTGCGAAGCCCCGAACCGCACCTCGCGGCCGATCAGTTCGGGCGGAAGGGTCACGAATCCGGTCCACCGCGCGAGGAAGTAGTCGGCGGGAAGAGCCTCGGCGGGCACGCCGGATCCCCACTGGAACGACACCGCGGGATCGGTGCGGACCATCGCCGGGACCTTGTCGGCGAAGGTGTATCCGTCAGCGGAGGACGGTGGGCTGCCGTTCACCCGCGCATCGAAGTACTCAGCGAGCAACCCACGGTTCGCCTGCGGCACCTCTTGCGAGTTGTAGGTGAACGACATGCCCATCGCGCCGCCCAGGGTCTGCACTGTGGGCGAGGCGAACGAGACGTTGACGTTGCCGTTCGCGAGGTTGGTCGTGACCGCCCCGGCCGTGTCGTAGGGCGAGGGGCCCGAGGCACCGAGGCGCAGATCGGTGCGGAGGCGCCGCACCCACGTGTTCTCGGTCGTGGTGTCTTGGCCGTCGTTCGTGGTGACGGTCCACGAGTAGACGCCGCCGTCTTGCAGGGTTCCGACGGGGACGGTCCACGAGGCGACGCCGTTCACCGCGCTCACCCAGCCCGACGTGACCACGGCGCCCGAGCGGGCGTCTTGACCGGTGGCGATCTTGAACTGGTACGTCATCGAGCCGCCGATGCCGTCGGTGTCGGAGACCGCGCCGATCTGCAACTGCGGTGTCAGGGTCGTGACGGTGGTCGCGGTCTCGGTGACCGGGGAGCCGGGCGTCGCGGTCGCGGCATCCGGAAGGGGAACCTGGTTCGTCGTGAAGCGGTAGACGGGCGACTGGGTCTCTGTGCTCTGACCGAGGTGACCGTCTGCATCGTCGATCAACCAGACGCGCCAGTAGTACGAAGTCCCGGTTCGGAGGATGCCCCAGGGGACCTGGTATTGCGTTCCCGTGCTCCAGTTCGACGCCGCGATGACATTGGACATGCCGGGGTCGGTCGCCACTTCGAAGCGGTAGTGCTGCCGGATACCGCCCGGGTTGGTGGCAGTCAGGCCCAGCGTGGGCGTGAGGCCGACTCCCGTCTGATCTTCGCGGGGTCCGTTGCCCCACACGTGGGGGTACTCCCACGACTCCACCCAAAGATTGGTCTGGAGGCTCTTGAGCGAGTACGTCGAGCCCTCGTAGCCGCCGATCATGAAGGCGGGACGGTCGCCGATGCGAAGCTGACTGGCCAGGCGGGCAGCCAAGCCGTCGCCCGTGGTCGTCGTCGTACCTTCACCTAGCGTGAACCAGCTGAGGTGTGGCCCCATGCCGTTGTATGAAAATGCGCTGGCGTGCTGCACCCACCCCTGCTGGGCAGACCTCGTTCCGCCGCCGTCCCAGCCAAAACCCAACGCAGCGCGCGAAATGAATTGACCCGGTATGGATCCGTAGTCATACGAGACGACCGATCGCCAGAACCTGTCACGGTTTCCCTCGCGCGTGTTGCCGATCAGCGTCGATCCGTTACGCACGGTGCCGTCGGACTTGTACGCGGTGGTCGAGCGGGGGGTCATGACCGTGGGGTCGATGCGCACCGGGTAGACGCGCTCCGGGTCGCGCAGCCAGTCACGATCGGCGCGAAGGGTGTAGCGCCAGGAGCCGTCGACTGCCTGTCGGAGCGACGCGTCGAGAGCGACCGTCGCGTCGTCGGAGGCGCCATCGACTCCGCTCGAGTCGAACGCGACGGGGGTCGGAATCATCAGGACCTCGGCGCCGTCGGCATCCGTGAAGCTCACCGAATCCGCCTCGCCGAGGGTCGGGGTGAGAGCGCCGGCGTCGATGCGCCACGTCCACGACGTGCGCCACGTGGGCGCCGCGTCGAGGACGACGGACTCCTTCACCGCGCCCGGCTCGATGCGGTACTCGAGATCGGACGAGCCGACCACGTCGCGGTAGGTCAGCTGCTTCCAGTCGTCCCACCACCAGAACGGCGCTGCCACCTCGCCCGGCTCGGCACCCATCAGCGAGAACGACACGTCGTGGCCCTTCCGCGTCACCGTGACACCGGGCGCCTCGTCGGGACCCCCGCGGAAGACGGGAGCGAGGGGGTGGTCGTCGACGGTCCAGGCCTCGCCGTCGCGCGAGACCGAGGTGTTGATGTCGGACCACGCGCCGTCGCCCTCGCTCGCGCGCTCTGGATCGGTGGTCAGGCGGGTGATCTCACCGCCCGACGGCGCGCGGTAGGTCGTCGAGGTCTCGGACTCGTCGATGATCTCGAGCCCGTCGGTCGACGGCGTGAAGCTCAGGTCAAGAGGTACGTCCGGCTTCGGCGGCGGCGTGACCGTCTCGACCGCCGAGGTCGGCACGTCGGTCGGCGGCGACGGGATGTCGAACGATCCCGCGGGCAGCTGCGGTGCGGTGGATGCCTCATCGGTCGATGGAAGGGCGGGACCATCGGTGACCGGCGCCACGGCATCCGGCTGCGACGCGGCCTGCGCGGCGTCGACCGGAACGGCGAACCCGACCAGGAGGGCGGCGGTCGTGACGACCGACACGAAAGCGAGACGAGAGACAGAGAGCACGCGCACCCCCGGGGCCCGCCAACGTGGCGGTCAACGTCGCCTGTATTCAGACGGCACTGATCGTGCGCATAGCGTTCATCCAGGCAACGGGCGTCGCTGCGGAATTCCGCGGCGTCCACGCGTGCGAATCACCCGTCCACTCAGCCCGCTGCGGGCTCGTCACGCTGATGTCCCCCGGAAGGGGGACGGGCGGGGGTCGACCGCCTCATCATCCGTCGGCCCGGGCATCTCACACGGCAGGGCGCGCCCCGGAGGCGGCGCTCCCGCGACCGCCTCACGCCCCGCGCGTCAGACCAGCCGCGCCGGATCCGTCGTCGGCAGGGCGCAGGCGAACGCGCGGCAGTCGTAAGCGGTCGCCTCGCCGCCCTGCGCGACCTTGCCCTCGAAGAGCTCGAAACCCGCCTCGGCGAACGCCTGAGCCTGGGCGGGTGAGACGATCGCGACGACGTCGGCGTTCACGCGGCGCGCGGCCTCGGCGATCTCGGCATCGGCCTCGCCGACCACGACCACCTGGCGCGGCGCCGCGGCGAGCCCCACGGCGACCTCGAGGATCGCTCCGTGTGCGAGGGGCGACGACAGAGCGGCCTCTGCGGCGGCGCGCACGAGCGACTCGGTCGCGTCGCGGTAGCGCTCGCCCGCGCCGAGGCGCCAGAGGTCGAGGGCCGCGGCCGCGAACACCGACGGACCCGAGGGCGAGGCGCCGTCGGTGGGCACGGCGTGCGACTGCATACCCTGGGCGACGAGCACGGCGTCGCCGCCTCCGGGCGGGTGGATGCCGTCGTCGCCGAGGCACAGATCGACGAGAGCCCGCGCTCGCGCGGCGTAAGCGACCTCGCCGGTCGCGCGGGCGAGCGCGAGCAGGCCGCGCGCGAGCCCGCCGTAGTCTTCGAGCGTCGCGGGGGCGGCGGAGCGGATCTCATCCAATGAGGCGCGGCGCAGGGTTCCGTCGTCGGCGACGTTGCTCTCGAGCACCGCGTCGGCGGCCCACCGGGCAGCTTCGAGAAAGCGCGGGTCGGTGCGGGCGCCGGCGGCAGCGAGAGCGGCGATCGCGTGGCCGTTCCACCCGCTGACGACCTTCGCGTCGAGCGCCGGGGCCTGCAGGCCGGATCGGTCGACGGCGCGGTAGTACCCGCCCTCGTTGCGGGCGCCGTCGATGATGGACTCGGAGTCTTGAGCGGCGGCGATGCCACCCGACGGCAGCTGCAGCACGTCGACGACGAACCGGGCGGCGTCGGTCGCCGAGGCCTCGTCGCCTGCGGCAAGGGCGACCTCGATGAGACCGGCGTTGTCGGTGAGCATGCGCTCGTAGTGCGGCACGCTCCAGTCGCGGCGCGTGGCGTAGCGGAAGAACCCGCCGTCGACTGGGTCGTGCAGGTCGGAGCCCGCCATGGCCCCGAGCGCGCGGGAGGCGACGGCCGCGGCATCCGGAACCTCCGAAACCAGCGCGGGATGCTGCAGGAAGCGCAGCACGGGGGTGTTGGGGAACTTCGGCGTCTCGAACGCGGGGCCGGCGGCGAAGCCGGCGTACTCGCGGTCTTCGCGCGCGGCGACCGCGCGGGCGGCGGCTGCGAGCTGGTCGAGACTCGGCGGGGCGTCGGCGGGGGCGGATGCCGCGGCCGCGAGCGCCTCGCGCAGCGATGCCCCGGTGGCGTCGACCTCGTCGCGGCGCTCGGTCCAGGCTTCGCGCACGGCGGCGAGCACCTGGCGGAACGAGGGCTGCGGGGGCCGAGGGGTGGGCGGGAAGTAGGTGCCGGCGTAGAACACGCGCCCCTCGGGAGAGGCGAACACGGTCAACGGCCAGCCGAGGTGCGGGGTGAAGGCGGATGCCGCGTCGAGATAGGCGGCGTCTACGTCGGGATGCTCTTCGCGATCGACCTTGATCGACACGAAGCCGGCGTTGAGTTCGGCCGCGGTCTCGGGGTCCTCGAACGACTCGCGGGCCATCACGTGACACCAGTGGCAGGTGCTGTAGCCGATCGAGACCATCACGGGGACGTCTTTCTCGGCCGCGAGCGCGAACGCCTCGGCCCCCCAGGGGAACCACGCGACGGGATTGTCGGCGTGGGCCCGCAGGTAGGGGCTCGAGGCGTTCGCGAGGCGGTTCATGCGCGCGGGTGCGCCGACCTCAGTTGAGGTCGTCGGGGTGCGTGCCGACGCGGCCCGAGCCGTCGCCCGGGTCGACCGCGTCGATCGCGGCCATCTCGTCGGCGGTGAGCTCGAAGTCGAACAGGTCGAAGTTCTCCTCGAGGCGCTCACGGCGCACCGACTTGGGGAACACGATGAAGCCGTGCTGGATGTGCCAGCGCAGCACCGCCTGGGCGGGCGACTTGCCGTGCGCCTCGGCGGCGTCCTTGACGGCGGGCAGCTCGAACAGGTCGTACTTGCCCTGGCCGAGGGGGCCCCACGACTCGATGTGCATGTCGTGCTGCTGACCCCAGGCCGCGATCTCACGCTGGCTGAGGGCGGGGTGCAGCTCGATCTGGTTCACCACGGGGGTGACACCGGTCTCGGAGACGATGCGCTCGAGGTGCGGCACGAGGAAGTTCGAGACGCCGATGGAGCGGGTCTTGCCCGACTCGCGGATCTCGATCATCTTCTGCCACGCGTGCACGTAGTTGTCGTTCTTCGGCGTGGGCCAGTGGATGAGGTAGAGGTCGACGGCGTCGAGCTGGAGCTTCTGCAGGCTCTCGTCGATCGCGGCGAGCGGCTCATCGCCGTCGTGGCGGTCGTTCCAGAGCTTGGTGGTGACGAAGAGCTCGTCGCGCGCGATGCCGCTGGCGGCGATGGCGCGGCCGACGCCCTCTTCGTTCTTGTAGATGGCGGCCGTGTCGATGTGGCGGTAGCCCACCTCGAGCGCCTCGGACACGGCGCGCTCGGCGTCGTCGGCGGGCACGAGGAACACGCCGTAGCCGAGCTGGGGGATGGAGTTTCCGTCGTTGAGCTGAACTGAAGGAACGGTCATGTCTTCCACCCTAGAAGCGGCCTCCGACATGCGGATCGGGGTTGACGGCGGCCTCACGCCAAGGGAGCGGCGTCGGCGGCCCGGGCGAGGGCCTCGGCGACGAGGCGCACGTTCTCGACCACCGATCCGCCCGTGACGCGCACGCGCGGCTCGCGGTCGGACGCGGTCGCGGCGTCGGCGACGAACGGGGTTCCGGCGGCGACGGCGATGCCCTCGGCGGCGAGGTGCACGACGGCCGCGCGTTCGTCGCGCACCGGCATCCAGACGTTGATGCCGTCGGGGTCGCCCACCTCGACCCCCAGGCGCCGAAGCGCCGTGGCGAGGCGGTCGAGACGGTCGCGGTAGATGAGCCGGGCGGTGCGCACGGGCGCGATCGACCGGGAGTCGGTGAGCAGTTCGAGCAGCACCGCCTGCAGCAGGCGCGAGGTCCACCCGGGACCCAGCATGCGCCGCCGCACGATGCGGTCGACGATCGCCGCGGGTCCGCCGAGGGCGGCGATGCGCAGGTCGGGGCCGTGCGATTTCGAGAACCCGCGCACGTGCACGACCTGCGCGGGAACCCAGAGGGCGAGCGACACGGGCGGCGCCGAGGCGATGAGCGCGGAGTGGTCGTCTTCGATGACCGTGACGCGACTGCCGCCGGGCACGCTCAGCAGCACGTTGGCGAGGCGGCGAGCGCGATCGAGCGACATCGAGGCGCCCGTGGGGTTCTGCGCGCGCGGTTGCAGGATCACCGCCGAGGGCCGCTGCGCGAGAGCGCGGGCGAGGGAGGCGGGGAGCACCCCGTCGGCGTCGCCCTCGAGCAGCACCGGCACGGCCCCGGCCGCGTCGACCAGGTCGAAGAAGTACGGGAAGCCGGGCGACTCGACCGCGACGCGATCGCCGAAGCGCACGACCTGGTCGAGCGTGCGCGAGATGCCGTCGAGGGCGCCGTCGACCACCGTGAGCGCCTCGACCCCGCGCACGGGCCACTGCTCGCGCAGCACGTCGTGCAGGTCGGGGAGCACCGGGAGGTCGTGGTAGCGCCCGGTGTCGGCGCGGGGCCGCGCCCCGGCGAGCGCGCGCTCGATCGAGGGCAGCATCGCGGGGTCGGGGGTGCCGAGCGAGAGGTCGAGGCGCATCGCGGCGCGCTGCGGGCCGGACCCCAGTCCGCGGGGAGCTCCGGGTGCGGGGGCGACCGACATCCCCTGCACGCGGGGGCTCAACCACTCGCGGCGCTCAGTGCGCACGAAGGTGCCGGCCCGTCCGCGCGAAGTCACCACTCCCGCGTCGGCGAGCGCGCGCCAGGCCCCCGCGACGGTGCCCGTCGAGACGCCCAGGGTCGCGGCGACCTCGCGCACGGTCGGCAACCGGCTCCCCGGTGCCAGCGCGCCCTCGCTCACGCGTCGGGCGATCTCGGCCGCGAGGCCCGCAGAACTGCGCTCGACCAGCGATTCGGGTGCGAGCATCGGCGGCCCTCCCCCTGGCATCCGGAAACTCCCCCGCCACCGAGCCGAGACTTTACGGCGGTGACACCGGGAGAAATCGTCGAGAAATGTTCAGGCGCGACAGTAACAGAACTCGAGCAGGCCCACAGGAACGAGGAAGCCCCATGACGACGGTGCGCGCAGCGATCACGCAGACGACCTGGACCGGCGACAAAGCGTCGATGCTCGACAAGCACGAGCAGTTCGCTCGAGACGCCGCCGCGCAGGGAGCGCAGGTGCTGTGCTTCCAGGAGCTGTTCTACGGTCCCTACTTCGGCATCACGCAGGACCAGAAGTACTACCGCTACGCCGAGCCCGTCGACGGCCCCATCGTGCAGCGGTTCGCGGCCCTCGCCAAGGAGCTCGGCCTGGTCACGGTGCTCCCCATCTACGAGGAGGCCCAGACCGGCGTCTACTACAACACCTCGGTGCTGGTCGACGCCGACGGCACCGTGCTCGGCAGCTACCGCAAGAATCACATCCCCCACCTCGACAAGTTCTGGGAGAAGTTCTACTTCCGCCCCGGCAACCTCGGCTACCCCGTGTTCGACACCGCCGTCGGCAAGGTCGGCATGTACATCTGCTACGACCGCCACTTCCCCGAGGGCTGGCGCGAGCTGGGCCTGAACGGCGCGCACATGGTCTTCAACCCCAACGCCACCAAGCCCGGGCTGTCGAACCGCCTGTGGGAGGTCGAGGGTCCGTGCGCGGCCGTGGCCAACGGTTACTTCGTGCTGCAGCCCAACCGCGTCGGCCGTGAGGACAACGAGTACGGGGCGGATGCCGTGACCTTCTACGGCACGAGCCAGGTGATCGACCCGCGCGGCAACCACGTCGGTGCGCTCGGCTCGGGCGAGCACGAGGAGATCCTCGTGCGCGACCTCGACATGGACCTCGTGCAGCAGATGCGCGACGACTGGCAGTTCTACCGCGACCGCCGGCCCGACACCTACGGCGAGATCGTGGAGGCCTGAGATGGCGACCACCCTGATCTCGGGCGGCACCGTCGTCAACGCCACCGGAACGGGCGCCGCCGACGTGCTCATCGACGGCGAGAAGATCGTCGCCGTGCTGCAGCCGGGCTCGACCCTGCTGGGCCACGACCTCGCGGCATCCGTCGACACCGTCGTCGACGCCACGGGCAAGTACGTGATCCCGGGCGGCATCGACGCGCACACCCACATGCAGATGCCCTTCGGCGGCACCGAGGCTTCGGACACCTTCGAGACCGGCACGCGTGCCGCGGCGATCGGGGGAACGACGAGCATCGTCGACTTCGTCGTGCAGTACCCCGACGAGAACATCCTCGACCGCTACCAGGCCTGGCAAGACAAGGCCGCCGGGCAGTGCGCGATCGACTACGGCTTCCACCAGATCCTCTCCGACGTGCAGGACAGCTCGCTCACCGCGATGGACGAGCTCATCGCCGAGGGCGTGACGAGCTTCAAGCTCTTCATGGCCTACAAGGGCGTGTTCCTCTCGGACGACGGCCAGATCCTGCGGGCGTTCCAGAAGGGCGCCGACAACGGCGCGATGATGATGATGCACGCCGAGAACGGCGCCATCATCGACGTGCTCGTGCAGCAGGCCCTCGCCCGTGGCGAGACGAGCCCGTACTTCCACGGCACGACCCGCCCCTGGCAGGCCGAGGAAGAGGCCACCCATCGCGCGATCATGCTCGCCGATCTGACCGGCGCCCCGCTGTACGTCGTGCACGTCAGCGCGAAGCAGGCGGTCGAGCAGATCGCCGAGGCGCGCGACCGCGGTCTCAACGTGTTCGGCGAGACCTGCCCGCAGTACCTCTATCTTTCGCTCGAAGACCAGCTCGGCGCCTCGAGCGCCGAGTGGGGCGACTTCGAGGGCGCGAAGTGGGTGTGCTCGACGCCGCTGCGATCGAAGCACGAGGGCCACCAGCACCACATGTGGCAGTCGCTGCGCACGAACGACATCCAGATGGTGTCGACCGACCACTGCCCCTTCTGCATGAAAGACCAGAAGGAGCTCGGCGTCGGCGACTTCGCGAAGATCCCCAACGGCATCGGCTCGGTCGAGCACCGGATGGACCTCATGTACCAGGGCGTCGTGACCGGGCAGATCACGCTCCCCCGCTGGGTCGAGCTGACCAGCACGACCCCCGCGCGCATGTTCGGCATGTACGGGCAGAAGGGCGTCATCCAACCCGGCGCCGACGGCGACGTGGTCGTCTACGACCCGAACGGGCACACCTCGATCGGCGTCGGCGAGGGCCGCAGCCACCACATGAACATGGACTACTCCGCGTGGGAGGGCTACGAGATCGACGGTCGCGTCGACACGGTGCTCTCGCGGGGTCGGGTGGTGGTGGATGCCGGCGGCTACACCGGCGACAAGGGTCACGGTCGCTACATCAAGCGCGGCCTGAGCCAGTACCTGGTCTGAGAGGAGACCCCATGGACTTCGGTGTCGTCCTGCAGACGAATCCCCCCGCCGCCCGCACGGTGCAGCTCTCGCAGCTCGCCGAGGCGCACGGCTTCAGCCACGTGTGGACCTTCGACTCGCACCTGCTGTGGCAGGAGCCGTACGTGGTGCACTCGGCGATCCTCGCGGCCACCCGCCGCATCACGGTCGGCCCCTTCGTGACCAACCCCGCGACGCGCGACTGGACGGTCACGGCCTCCACCTTCGCGACGCTGAACGAGATGTACGGCAACCGCACGATCTGCGGCATCGGCCGCGGCGACTCGGCGGTGCGCGTCACGAACGGGCAGCCGACGACGCTGAAGGCACTGCGCGAGTCGATCCACGTGATCCGCGAGCTCGGCAACTCCCGCGCCGTGGAGTACAACGGCGCGACCCTGCAGTTCCCCTGGAGCCGCGGATCGAAGCTCGACGTGTGGGTGGCCGCCTACGGCCCCCTCGCGCTCAAGCTGACCGGAGAGGTGGGCGACGGTTTCATTCTGCAGCTCGCCGACCTCGACATCGCCGAGTGGATGATCAAGACCGTGCGGGAGGCCGCCGAGAACGTCGGACGCGACCCCGACGAGATCGCCTTCTGCGTCGCCGCCCCGATGTACATCGGCGAGGACACCCCCGAATCGCGCGCGCACATGATCGAGCAGTGCCGCTGGTTCGGCGGGATGGTGGGCAACCACGTCGCCGACATCGTCGCGAAGTACGGCCCTTCGACAGGCTCAGGGACCGAAGGGAACGTACCGGCTGCCCTCACCGACTACATCGCCGGCCGCACGGGATACGACTACAACTCGCACGGCAAGAGCAACAACGACCACGTCGACTTCGTGCCCGACGAGATCGTCGAGCGCTTCTGCGTGCTCGGCACCGCCGAGGAGCACATCGCCAAGCTCGAGAAGCTGCGCGCGCTGGGCGTCACCCAGTTCGCCGGCTACCTGCAGCACGACAACAAAGAGGAGACGATGCGGGTCTACGGCGAGAGCGTGATCCCCGCGCTCACTCCCCCGGTGACGGCGAAGCGGTGACCGATCAGGCGGTGGCCCCCGGCTCCGTGACCGGGGTCGTCCCCGACACGGGCGGGCGGATGCCGCGGCGCGGGGCCGCACATTCGTCGGGGCTGGTCGCCCGGGTGGGGTGGGGCGTCGCGGGCGTCGCCGCCCTCGTCGCGCTCTGGGAGCTTTACAAGCTCCTCGGTCCCGCCGACGGGGTCACCGTGGGCGGCGACGGATCGGCCGGATCGGGCGTCATCCTGCTCCCCCGCACCCACGACCGCGCCATGCCGCACGTGTGGGACATGGTCGCGCGGATGTTCCAGCCCACGAGCGGCGGGGCGACTCCCCCGCTGATCGTCTCGGTGCTCGAGGCCGCGGGCACCACCCTCGGCCTCGCCGCGGTGGGCTGGGTGATCGGCGTGGTGGTCGGCGGCATCCTGGGCATCGCGATGCAGCGCTGGCGCCTGGTGGAGTGGGGCCTGCTGCCCTGGATCGTGGTGAGTCAGATCGTGCCGCTCATCGCCTTCGCCCCCGTGGTCAACGCGCTGGGCAACCAGATCGACCGCGCGGGGGTGGTGCCGTGGCCGCAGTGGTTCTCGGTCGCCCTCATCGCGTCGTACCTCGCCTTCTTCCCCGTCGCGATCGGAACCCTGCGCGGACTCGAGTCGCCCGACGCCCTGCACCGCGACCTCTTCCACACCCAGTCGGCGGGATGGTGGCAGACGCTCGTGCACCTGCGCCTGCCGGCCGCCGTTCCGCACCTGCTGCCGGCGCTCCGCCTCGCCGCCGCCTCGGCCGTGGTCGGCGCCGTCGTCGCCGAGGTGTCGATCGGCCTGCGCGGCGGCATCGGCCGCATGCTCATCCAGCTCGCCGGTCAAGCCTCGTCCGACCCCGCCGCCCCCTGGGCACCGACCTTCGGCACCGTCGTGATCGGGCTCGTCGCCGCCGCGGGCGTCGCGCTCATCGGCGTGACGCTGCACCGCTTCCGTCGCGGAGAGGAGACCCGATGACCACCCCACCCACCCCCGCCGTGCACGCCACCGGAATCGGGAAGGTGTTCCCCGCGGCATCCGGAGAGGTCACCGCCCTCACCGGCGTCGACCTCGAGGTGGCCGCGGGCGAATTCGTCTCGCTCATCGGGCCGTCGGGCTGCGGAAAGTCGACGCTGCTGCGGCTGATCGCCGACCTCGACGACGCCACCGCGGGAGAGCTCACCATCTTCGGCAAGACCGCCCGGCGGGCCCGCCTCGACCAGGACTACGGCATCGCCTTCCAGCAGGCGGGACTGCTGCCGTGGCGCACGGTCGCGGCGAACATCGCGCTGCCGCTCGAACTGCACCGGTGGGCGAAGGCGAAGCGCGACGCCCGCGTGGCCGAACTCGCCGAGCTCGTCGGCCTGTCCGACTTCGTCGGCCGCTACCCCGACCAGCTCTCGGGCGGAATGCAGCAGCGCGTCGCCATCGCCCGCTCTCTCGCCGCCTCGCCCCAGCTGCTGCTGATGGACGAGCCGTTCGGCGCCCTCGACGAGATGACGCGCGAACGGCTGCAGACCGAACTCGCCCGCATCGCCGCCGAGACGGGAGCCGCGGTGGTCTTCGTCACCCACTCGATCCCCGAGGCGGTCTTCCTCTCCGACCGCGTGGTCGTCATGAGCCCGCGCCCCGGCCGCATCACCGACGTGATCGATACGCGCCCCGGACGCCCGCGCGACGAGGCCCTGCGCGAATCGCCGGAGTACTTCGCGCGCGTCACCGCCGTGCGCGAGGCCCTGCACGGCACTCCCCTGCAACGGGTGAACGAGCGATGACGGCCACCCGCCTGCCCTCGTGGGTGCGGTTCGCGGCGCCCGTGCTCGTCGGAGTGCTCGGCCTCGCGCTGTGGTTCGCCTACGTGGCCTCGGGCTCCGCCCCGCGCATGCTGCCCGACCCGATCGCGATCGCGGGCGAGCTCACCGGGCGGATGCCGCTGGTGGCCGAAGCCGCCGCCATCACCGGCACCAATGCGCTCGTCGGCCTCGTCGCGGGCAGCGTCGTGGCGGTCGCCCTGGCGGCGCTGGCCGCCACCTGGCGGCCCGTCGACGGTATGACGGCTCCGCTCATCGCCGCCCTCGCGGTCGTGCCGATCGTCGCCCTCACGCCGATCCTCAACACGATGTTCGGCGCATCGAGCCAGTTCGGCCGTCAGGCGGTGGCCGGGATCGCCGCCTTCGTCCCCGTGTTCGTCAACACCCTGCGCGGCCTGCAGCAGACCCGGCCCGTGCAGCGCGACCTCTTCCGCGCGACAGCAGCGAACGGTTCGCAGACCTTCCGCCTGCTGACGCTGCCCACCGCCCTGCCGTACCTGCTCACCGGCATCCGCGTCGCCGCCTCGCTCGCGGTCATCTCGGCCCTGGTCGCCGAGTACTTCGGCGGACCCGCCGACGGCATCGGCACCGCGATCGCCACCTACGCCAAATCCGGACGCGCCTCGCTCGCCTGGGCGTTCGTCGCGGGCGGCATCGCGATCGGTCTCGTCTTCTTCCTCGTCACCTCGCTGCTCGAACGCGTCGTCTCGCGACGCCTCGGCGCGGGGCGTCCGCCGGCCTGACCGGCACCTCCACCCGCCCTCGACAGAACAGGTTCCACTCGCTCCACACCTGCACCACCCGCCTCCCGAAAGGACACCCATGTCACACAGCACACGTCGCGCCCTCGGCGCGATGGCCGCACTCGCCGCGGCATCCCTCGCCCTCTCCGCCTGCGCCGGAAGCTCGACCCCCGACGCCGCCTCGACGGAGGACTTCACGCCCCTGACCTCGGTGAAGCTGCAGCTGCAGTGGCTGCCGCAGGCGCAGTTCGCCGGCTACTACGTCGCGCTCGATAAGGGCTACTTCCAGGAGGAGGGCTTCGACGACGTCGAGGTCGTCCCCTCCGGCGGTGACATCGTTCCGCAGGACGCCCTCGTCGCCGGCGACGTCGACTTCGCCGTCGCGTGGGTGCCCAAGGTGCTCGGCACGATGGAGAACCAGGGCGTCGAGCTCACCGACATCGCGCAGGTGTTCCAGAAGTCGGGGACGACCCAGGTGTCGTGGAAGGGCTCGGGCATCACGAGCGTCGACGACTTCGAGGGCAAGCGCATCGGCTCGTGGGGCTTCGGCAACGAGTGGGAGATCTTCGCCGCGATGGCCGACAAGGGCCTCGACGCCTCCACCGTGCAGATCACCACGCAGGACTTCTCGATGAACGCCCTGCTCGACAAGGACGTGGATGCCGCCCAGGCGATGACCTACAACGAGCTCGCCCAGCTGCTCGAGACGGTGAACCCCGCCACCGGGAAGCTCTACACGATGGACGACATCGACGTGATCTCGTACGAGGACACCGCAGGCGCCATGCTGCAGGACGCGATCTGGGCCGACACGAAGCGCCTGTCGGAAGACCCCGCCTACGCCGACGCCGCCACGCGCTTCCTGAAGGCCGTCATCAAGGGCTGGGTGTTCGCGCGCGACAACCCCACTGAGGCCGCCGACATCACCTACACGGCCGCGACCGCCCCCGACGTGAGCGCCTTCCCCGTCGGACCGACCCACCAGCTGTGGCAGATGAACGAGGTCAACAAGCTCATCTGGACCGGCGGCGACTTCGGCGTCGTCGACTCCGCCGCGTGGGACAAGACGGTCAAGGGCGCCCTGGCCGCCAAGAACCAGGACGGCCTCAACCTCATCACGACCGAGCCGCCGGCATCCGCGTACTCGAACGATTACGTGCAGGCCGCGCTCACCGCGCTGAAGGACGAGGGCGTCACCGTCGACGGCGACTACACGCCGATCGACGTCACCCTCACCGAGGGCGGACAGTAATCCCCGCCCGCACGGGGCGGCCGGCAGCGACCGGTCGCCCCGTGCGGGTCTCTCACCTCCGCAGGCCGCGCCGTGGTTGACTGACCGGATGAAGCCTCCTCCGCAGCACGCGCGCCGAGAGCCCGCGTCGCCCTGGCGTCGCGGCGTGAAAGCCGTCGCCATCGTCGCCGCGGTCGTCGTCGTCGCCGCCGTCGCGGTCGGCGGCTTCTACGCCTGGTCGCTGACGAGCCGCCTGCAGGAGGCCGCGGTGCCACTGAAGGATGCTCCGGCCGAGCCGCCCGCGCTGAGCGAGTACAGCGAGCCCTTCGCCGTGCTGGTGGTCGGCACCGACGAGTGCGACGACGTCGTGGCGGCCGCCTTCGGTCCTCGCTGCTCCGACCCCGAGAACGACGGCGCCCGCAACGACGTCAACATGCTGCTGCACGTCTCGGCCAATCCGCGGCGCGTCACGGTCGTGTCGTTCCCCCGCGACCTGCAGGTCGCGATTCCCGAGTGCACGAACGAAGACGGCTCGGTCTTTGGCGGCACCGACAGGGCCTCGATGAACACCTCCTACGAAGACGGCGGCCTGCCCTGCGTCGCCGACACCGTCTCCGGCCTGACGGGTCAGAGCATCCCGTTCGCGGCGAAGGTGAGCTTCGGCAACGTGGTCAACATCACCGACGCGATCGGGGGTGTCGAGGTGTGCATCGGCGGCGACGGAATCGATGATCCGGATGCCGGCATCACATGGGACGCCGGACCTCGCGTGGTCAAGGGCTTCGACGCCCTCGCCTTCCTGCGCACCCGCTACGGCGTCGGCGACGGCAGCGACCTCGCCCGCATCGGCAACCAGCAGCAGTACATGTCGCGTCTGGTGAACAAACTGCGCAGCGACGAGGTGCTGTCGAACCCCGGCACCCTCATCGGCCTCGCGAACACCGCGGTGAACAACATCGAGCCGAGCGAGAGCCTCGCCGACCCGATCCGCATCGCGCAGCTCGCGTACACGCTCAAGGACGTGCCGTTCAGCGAGTTCACGTTCGTGCAGTACCCGGTGCTTCCGGATCCGTACAACTCCAACCACGTGGTCCCCGACGAGGCCTCCGCGCAGGTACTGTTCGACGCGCTGAACAGCAACGCGGCCCTCGCCCTCACCGGTGAGGCCAACGGCAACGGTGGGGTCGTCGCCGACCCATCGGTTCCGACGCCGACTCCCGATGCCTCGGCCCCCGTCGAGGGCACCCCGGCTCCGGATGCGAGCGCCTCCCCCGGCGCCAGTGGCACGCCCGGCGTCGTCGAGCTGCCCAGCAACGTCAGCGGCACCAAGGCCGACCAGGCGACCTGCTCCGCCGGCAACGGCTGATCCCCGCCCCGCCGCCCGCCCCTACGCCCCGCCCCGCGCGAGCGCAAGCCGCCCGCGCGGGGACCGGACGCTCAGGTCGATGAGCCACCATCGAGAGGTGAAGACCGCCCCCCGCTTCTCGATGCTCGTCGTGGTCGCGGCGCTCGCCCTCGCCGGCTGCGCGCCCGCCGCAGCCCCCTCCGCCACCCCGACCCCCTCGGCATCCGCCACCCCCACCCCCACGCCGACCCCCACCCCCACGCGCACGCCCGACCCGCTCGCGGGCATGAGCCTCAGCGACAAGGTGGGGCAGATGTTCATGGTCGGCACCTCGGTCGAGGGCGCCAACCCGACGACCCTCGCGGCCGTGCAGAACGACCACATCGGCGGAATCTTCCTGCACGGGCGCTCCGCGGCGGGAGCCGAGGCCACCGCAGCCCTCGTGCAGGGCTTCACCTCGGCCGTCGCAGCGGGCCAGCCGCCGCTGTGGGTCGCCACCGATCAAGAGGGCGGGACCGTGCAGGTGCTGTCGGGCCCCGGGTTCGACGACATCCCCTCGGCCGTCCGGCAGGGCCAGCGGGACGACGCTTCGCTGCAGGCGGCGGCGACCACGTGGGGCGCGCAGCTCGCGTCGGCCGGGGTGAACATGAACCTCGCTCCCGTGGCCGACATCGTCGCGAGCCCGGATGCCGCGGCATCCAACCCCCCGATCGGCGCGCTGGCCCGCGAGTACGGCTACGACGGCGCCACCGTCGCCGCCAAGGTCGGCGCCTTCGCCGCGGGCATGCGTGCGGGCGGCGTGCTGCCGACGTTCAAGCACTTCCCGGGACTCGGTCGCGTGACGGAGAACACCGACACCCGCAGCGGCGTGACCGACGACACCGTCACCGCCGACGGAGCGGACGTGGGCGTGTATTCGAGTGTGCTGCCGCAGGGGCCCGGGGTCGTGATGCTTTCGACCGCGATCTACGCGCAGATCGATCCCTCGGCGCCGGCTGCCTTCTCGCCCGCCGTGGTCGGTGTGCTGCGCGATCGCGTCGGCTTCGACGGCGTGGTCACCGTCGACGACCTCTCGGCCGCGCGGCAGGTGCAGCCGTGGTCGCCCGCGGATCGCGCGACGCTCGCCGTGGACGCCGGCATCGACCTGCTGCTGGTCTCGGCCGACCCCTCGGTGTACGCCGAAATGCACCAGGCCGTGCTCGCCCGCGCGCAGGCCGACCCCGCGTTCGCCGCCAAGGTCGATGCGGCGGTGCGCCGGATCCTGGCGCAGAAGGCGTCGATGCCGTGAGTCGTCCTGCGTGAGGGGTCACTTTCTGTCGCCTAGCCGCGCGCCAGGCGACAAGAAGCGACCCCTCACGCGAGATTCGGTGCGCGCTGGGCGCCGAGGGATCAGCGCGCGATAGGCTGGAAGGCTGTGTCTGTCGAACCCGTCATCGTCTACCCGCCCGAGCTGCCCGTCAGCGCCGCGCGGGACGAGATCGCGCACGCCATCCGCGACCACCAGGTCGTGATCGTCGCCGGGGCGACCGGCTCGGGCAAGACCACGCAGCTGCCCAAGATCTGCCTCGAGCTGGGCCGCACCTCCATCGCACACACCCAGCCTCGCCGCATCGCCGCGCGCACGATCGCTGAGCGCATCGCCGAGGAGATGCAGGTTCCGCTCGGCTCGACCGTCGGCTACAAGGTGCGCTTCACCGACAAGGTGTCGGCCGACACGCGCGTGGCGCTGGTGACCGACGGCATCCTGCTCAACGAGATCCACCGCGACCGGCTGCTGCGCCGCTACGACACGATCATCGTCGACGAGGCGCACGAGCGCTCGCTCAACATCGACTTCCTGCTCGGCTATCTGCGCCGCATCCTGCCGAAGCGCCCCGACCTCAAGGTCATCGTCACCTCGGCGACCATCGACCCCGAGAGCTTCGCGCGGCACTTCGCCGCGGCCCCGACCGAGCCGGGCGGCGAACCGACCCCGGCGCCGGTCATCGAGGTGTCGGGCCGCACGTACCCGGTCGAGATCCGATATCGGCCGGTCGACGGCGCCGACGACGCGAGCACGACTCCGGAGATTCCGGATGCCGACGACACCGACGCCCCGTCATCCCGCGGGCGAGCGGCGACCGGCCCGCAGAAAGTCCGGAGTTCTGCACGGCCGGCTGCCAAGCCCGGTCGCTCCGACGACGACGCCGACGAGGTCGGAGCCGTCGTCGCGGCCCTGCGCGAACTCGATCGCGAGGCCCCGGGCGACGTGCTCGTCTTCTTCCCCGGCGAGGCCGAGATCCGCGATGCGGCGGATGCCATCCGCGGGGCGTACCAGAAGGACACCTCCCCCACCGAGGTGCTTCCCCTCTACGGACGCCTGTCGGCCGCCGAACAGCACCGCGTGTTCGAGCGCTCGAGCGTCGCGGGTGTGCGCCGCCGTGTCATCCTCGCCACGAACGTCGCCGAGACGAGTCTCACCGTTCCCGGCATCCGGTACGTCGTCGACACCGGAACCGCCCGCATCTCGCGTTACAGCAACCGGTCGAAGATCCAGCGCCTGCCGATCGAGGCCGTGTCGCAGGCTTCGGCCCAGCAGCGCTCCGGTCGTGCGGGGCGCACCTCGCCCGGCATCGCGATCCGGCTCTACTCCGAAGACGACTTCACGCGCCGTCCGGAGTACACCGAACCCGAGATCCTGCGGACGTCGCTGGCATCCGTCATCCTCCAGATGCTGTCGCTCGGCTTCGGCGACATTCAGGCCTTCCCGTTCCTCACCCCGCCCGACTCGCGAGGGGTGAAGGCGGCGTTCGACCTGCTCGTCGAGCTCGGCGCGGTGAAGCTGCCCGCTCCCGGTTCGCGCGGGGCCGACACCTCGCGAGACCGCGACGTGCGCGACGACGGCGACCCGTCCCGGCAGCGCGGCGGACGTGGTCCGCGCGAGGACGGCCCTCGCCTCACCGAGATCGGGCGCGAGATCGCGCGCCTGCCGATCGACCCGCGCTTCGCGCGCATGCTCATCGAGGCGCGGCGTAACGACGTGTCGAGCGAGGTGCTCGCGATCGTGTCGGGCATGTCGATCCAAGACGTGCGCGAACGGCCCGAGGAGCGACGCGAGGAGGCCGACCGCTTCCACGCGCGATTCACCGACCCCACCAGCGACTTCCTCTCCCTTCTGAACCTCTGGGACTACCTCCAGGAGAAGCAGGCCGAGCTCGGCTCGAGCGCGTTCCGGCGCCTGTGCCGCAGCGAGCACCTCAACTACGTGCGCGTGCGCGAGTGGATGGACGTGCACCGGCAGCTGCGGTCGCTCGGGGGCGAGCGCGGCTCGGACGAGGGCGGTGCGAGGGGCTCCGGCGACGGAGGCCGTCGCGGCGGGCGCGCGCGGAACCATGTCCCACTTTTGGCTGGCTCCGACCCCTCCAGGCCGCACAATTCGGGACATGCGGCGACGAAATCGGGACATGGTTCGAAAGCCGGCGACCAGAACACCGCCCTCCAGGGGCACGCCGCCGGCGATGCGATCCACCGCGCGATCCTCTCCGGGTTGCTGTCGCACCTCGGCATCCTGGACCCCCGCACGATGGCGCAGGCCAAAGACCGCAAGGCGCCGGGTGACGCCCGCCCCACCAAGGGCGAGTACATCGGCGCCCGCGGGGCGCGGTTCGCGATCTTCCCCGGCTCGGGGCTGAAGAAGAAGCGCCCCTCGGCCGTCATGGCCGCCGAACTCGTCGAGACCTCGCGCCTGTTCGCGCGCACGGTCGCCGCCGTCGACCCGGCGTGGGCGGAAGAGCTCGCGCCCGACCTGGTCAAGCGCTCGCTCAGCGAGCCGCACTGGTCGAAGAATGCCGGCTCCGCCGCCGCCTACGAGAAGGTCACCCTCTTCGGGGTCGAGCTCGTCGGGCGACGCCGCGTGCAGCTCGCGCGCTTCGACCGGCCGCTCGCACGCGAGATGTTCGTGCGCCACGCGCTGGTGGAGGGCGAGTGGGATCCCTCGGTGCTCGACAAGCGCCTCACCGCGTTCCTCCGCCGCAACCAGGAGCAGCGCCGCCTGCTCGAGAAGATCGAGGAGCGCGAGCGTCGCCGCGACATCCTCATCGGCGACGAGGCCGTGTTCGCGTTCTACAACGCCCGCATCCCGGCCGACGTCACCGACGTGCGATCGTTCGAGACGTGGTGGAAGGACGCCTCCAACCGCACCCCGCACCTGCTCGACCTGCGCGAGTCGGATCTCACCGGCGACCGCGCCCAGGGAGACGACCGCGCCTTCCCCGCGCGCTGGCGGCAGGGCGATCAGACCCTCAACCTCGCGTACCGCTTCGAACCCGGCGCGCCGGATGACGGCGTCACGGTCGTTGTTCCGCTGCCGCTGCTCGCACAGCTGCGCCCCGACGGGTTCGACTGGCAGGTTCCGGGTATGCGCGACGAGCTCGTCACCGCGCTGCTGCGCGCGCTGCCGAAAACCATCCGCCGCAACGTCGTGCCCGCCGCCGACTGGGCGGAGAAATTCTCGGCCGAGCTCGCCGAGAAGGGCCCCGAGCACGCGAACGGTCTGCCGAAGACGACGCTCGTCGACGCCCTCGCCGCCCTCGTGCAGCGCGTCGCGAACCAGCGGGTGAGCGCCACCGACTTCGAGCTCGAGCGGGTTCCCGGCCACCTCATGCCGTCGTTCCGCGCCGTCGACGCGCGCGGCCGCGCGATTGGCAGCGACCGCGACCTGGCGACCCTGCAGCGCCGCCTCGCCGACAAGGCCCGCTCCAGCGTCGAGTCGACGATCGCTCGCCCGGCGCAGCGAGCCGCGAAGGTCGCCGAGGCCTCCCCCGCCTTCGCCTCGCGCTCGAAGCTGACCACCTGGGATCTCGACGAGCTCACCGAGGTCGTCGACACCCCGGTCGCCGGCGGCGTCGTGCGCGGCTACCCCGCCCTGGTCGATGAGGGAGACAGCGTCGCCCTGCGCGTGGAGGCGACGCCCGAAGACGCCGCGCGGCACACGCGTGCCGGCATCCGTCGTCTCCTGCTGCTGGCCGTCCCCTCCCCCGCGACGTACGTGCTCGACCACCTCACGGCGAACGAGAAGCTCGCCCTCGCAGCCTCGCCGTACCAGAACGCCAAGGCGCTCATCGAGGATGCACGCGTGGCCCTCGCCGACGACGTGCTGCTGCGCGAGGCGCCGAGCGGCGTCGTGCGCACGAAGGCCGACTTCGAACGCGTGCGCGACGCCTTCTCCGCGGCATCCGTCGATCGCACCTTCCAGACGGTGTCGCTCGCGGCGAAGATCCTGCTCGCGCAGCGCGAGGTCGACCGCGCGATGAAGAATGCCTCGTCGATCACGCTGCTCGGCGCGCTGAACGATGTGCGCGGGCAGCTGAAGGGCCTGATCTTCCCAGGCTTCCTCTCGCGCACGGGCCTCGCGCGGCTGCAGCATCTGCCGCGTTATCTGGCCGGAGCCCTCGACCGGGTGAAGACGCTGTCCGACAACCCCGGCCGTGACCGCCAGCGCATGACCGAGTACGAGCGCTCCGCCGCGGGCTTCGTCGAAGCCGGCGGGACGGTTCCGCTGCCGGCCGACGCCCCCGCGAACCTCGTGCAGACGCGCTGGTTGCTCGAAGAACTGCGCGTGAGCCTGTTCGCCCAGCGCCTCGGCACGGCCGAGCCGGTGTCTCCGCAGCGCATCGCGAAGGCGCTCAAGAGCGCGTGAGGGGTCACCTTCTGTCGCCGAGCGCGGCTCGAAGCGACCGAAGATGACCCCTCACGCGGGTGGACCTCAGGAGTGCAGGCGCACCTGGCCCATCGTCGCCTGCACGTCGACCCGCGCCGTGGCGGAGGCGTCGGTGCGCAGTTCGTTGTCGATCCGGCCGAGGCCGTCGTCCACGTTCACGCGGTAGTCGTCGTCGGGCAGGGTGAGGTCGGCCGAACCGGCCGTGACGTCGACCTTCGTGCGGTCGGGGGTGAGGCCCCCGAGCTCGGCAGTGAGGTCGCCCCCGGCCACCTCGAACGACGCGGTCGACACGTCGTCGACCCGAGCCGTCGCGGCCCCACCCGAGACCGACACGTCGAGCTCGGCCGCCGATCCGCGCAGCGTCGCCGCTCCACCGGCGAGCTGCACCGACAACGCCCCGAAGTCACCGTCGAGGTCGAGCGACCCGCCCGTGACGTCGATGGAGGCGCGGATGCCGCTGCCCTCAAGCTCGCGCGGAAGGGTGAGCGTCGCGCGGGAGCCGGTGCCGACCCCCGCGAAGGGTCCCTCCGGTGACGACACGCGCAGGGTGTCTCCGCGGCGGTCGAACCTCCAGCCGCGCGGCCCCTCGCGGTCGGCGTCGAGCCGGGCCTCGCTGACGTCGCCGTACGCGACGGTGAGGGCGCCCGCGGCCACGTCGATGTCGACGTCGGTCAGGCCTTCCACGCTGCTGTCGAGCACGGCGCTGTTCTCGCCCGTGTCGCGCAGCGACACCACGGCCGAGGCCCCGGTGCCGGCGAGGGTGCCGAGCGCGATACACGCGCCGACGGCGATGGTGATGATCGACACGGCGAAGGCGGCTCCCCGGCGGGGCGGCTGGGGCTCAGGATCGGGGGTCGGGGCGAGGGGGGTTTCGAGGGTCATGACGCAGCTCCGGTGGTGTCGTGGCCGAGGTGGACGAGCGCGGCGATCACGCGGCGGTTGCCCGTTTCGTCCTGCTCGAGGCCGAGCTTGGTGAAGATGGCGGTGATGTACTTCTCGACGCTGGCCTCCGAGACGAACAGCGCGGCCGCGATCGCCTGGTTCGAGCGCCCTTCGGCGATGAGGGCGAGCACGCTGCGCTCGCGTTCGGTGAGGCTCTGCAGGCGTTCGTCACGGCGGCGCCGGGTGAGCAGCTGCGCCACCACCTCGGGGTCGAGCACCGTGGCTCCGCCCGCGATCGAGGCGACCGCGGCGAGGAAGTCCTTGACGTCGGCGACGCGGTCCTTCAGCAGGTAGCCGAGGGCGCCCTGGCCGTCGGCGATCAGGTCGCTCGCATAGCGCTCTTCGACGTACTGCGACAGCACCAGCACGGCGAGACCCGGATGCCGCACCCGCAGCGCGATCGCCGCGCGGATGCCCTCGTCGGTCCAGGTCGGCGGCAGCCGCACGTCGACGATGCACAGCTCCGGCGCCGTGTCCGACACGGCCTGCTCGAGGCCCTCGGCATCCGGGAGCGCCGCCACGACCTCATGGCCGTCATCGGCGAGGAGGCGCACGAGCCCCTCGCGCAGCAGCACGGAATCTTCGCAGATCAAGACGCGCACGGGACGTTCACCTCCACGGTGGTCGGCCCGCCCTGCGGGCTGTCGATGCGCGCCGTGCCGCCGGCGGCGGTGACGCGGTTGACGATGCCGTCGAGGCCACCGCCGGGCACGATGCGCGCACCGCCCAAGCCGTCGTCTTCGACGCGGGCCCAGAGCGAGCCGTCGTCGCGCACCCGCACGTGCACGCGGCAGGCCGTGGCCCGCGAGTGCTTGGCGGCGTTGGTGAGGGTCTCGGCGATCGCGAAGTACACCGCCGCCTCCGCGGCGCGACCGCACCGTCGGGGCAGTCGCACGTCGAGCGTCACGGGGATGTGCGAGCGCGACGCGAGGGCCGAGAGCGCGGCATCCAGTCCCCGATCCTCGAGCACCGAGGCGTGGATGCCGCGGGCCAGCTGCCGCAGTTCGGTGATGGCCGACTTCGTCGAGGCGTGGGCCTCGGCGACCAGGGCTTTCGCGGCCTCGGGGTCGTCTTCGATCTTGGTCTGGGCCAGGCCCAGCGTCATGCCGATCGAGACGAGCCGCGGCTGGACGCCGTCGTGCAGGTCGCGTTCGATGCGGGTGCGCTCCACTTCGGCGGCGCGGACGGCCCCGGCCCGACGCGAGTCGGAGGTGCGCGCCTGTTCGACGAGCTGCGCCTCGCGCGAGGGCACGAAGATCGCCCGGGCGATGACGCCCTGCAGCAGGGCCAGGCCGATCACCGCGGCGGCGCCGACGATCACGGCGAGGATGCCGACGACCGGAGCCGCGATCCCCTCGAGCGGCACGATGCCGAGGAAGCGCCGGTTGGGCCAGCCGAACAGCGGGCTGACCGAGAGCGCCAGGCCCCAAGCGAGGCCTCCGAGCATGGTGATGGTCGCGAGACCCAGCACGGTCGAGATCGCGAACGAGGCGACCGCGCGCCACTGCAGGGGGTCGATCGCCTGCAGCCAGATGGTGTGCAGCACGCAGCCGAAGCCGGGCTTGGGGCTGCGGCGCGGGCGCAACAGAGCGAGGCCGAAGGCGTACAGGCCCTCGAGGCGCGCCCGCTCGAACCACGCCAGGGCGAAGAGCGCGTAGACGAACGCGACGAGCACCACGACGCCGATGAGCAGCGCCGCGAGCAGGCCGAATCCGGAGCTGAGCAATCCGATGAGCCCCGCGAAGACGCCCGGGCCGACGATGCCGAGGGCGGCCAGTTGGGCGGCGGCGCCGGCGACGCGGGCGGGCGAGCCGATGCGCACGGGGCGCACGTCGGCCGCGGACGGCGGTGCGGGCGCGACCGGCGGGGTCGAGGGCGGAGGCGGAAGGACGGATGCCGTGGTCATGGGTTCCACGCTAGGGCGCAGCCCCGCGCTCGCACCGCCCGGGCAGCCCCCGAGCCGCATTCGGGAAAACCCGAATGATGCGCCCTCAGAGCTCGTCGGTCGAGATCCAGCCCGAGGAGATGAGCTCTTCGACGTCGTCGGGGCGCACGATGCTCGGCGCGACCCCCTCGCCCGACGCCGGCGTCTCGCCGTCGAGCAGCGCCTGCACCGCGTCGGCGGTGGCGTCGACGAGGGCACGGGGGTCGGCGAAGATCGTCGCGTCGAGCACATCGTCGCGCAGAGCCCGGACGGTCTCGACGTCGGCCCCGGTGCCCACCACCAGCGGCGCGGGCGCCTCGGGAGTCGGGCTCGCGGTCGCGCGGGGGCTCGGGCTCGGCGACTCCTCGACGGGCGGATCGGTGGTCAGGGCCGTCACGACACCGCGGGTGACCGCGTCGCCGAGGGCGAGGACGGCGGTGGGCGCATCGGCATCCACGCGCAGGGCGCGAACACGCTTCTCGGCGGCGGCGGCCTGCGCCGCGGCGGTGTCCTCGTCGACGGCCGCGGCCTCGAGGCTCGCACCCGACACCAGCTGGATCTCGCCCGCGTCGATCGCCGGCTGCAGCGCGTCGAGCGCCGCCGCGAACCGCTGCTCGTCCCACGGATCGTCCGACGACCCGGTGATCAGCGCGACGCGCGCGACGGTCGGGGTGGCGGGGGCGGATGCCGCGGGCGACGGCGCATCGGACGGCGACGGCGACGGCTCCGTCGCGGCATCCGAAACCTCTTCTTCGGACGCTGATGACGGCAGGTCGGCGAGCAGCGCCTCGGCCTGAGCGCGCCCGATCTCGGTCGGATCCGGCGCGAACGCGGCCGCCGCATCGACGCCCGCGAGCGAACGCCCGAACTCCACGACGGGGACGCCGTCGCTGTTCGCGACCTCGAGCGGAGCCGCCAGATCGCCGGCCGCGACGGGGGCCACCACCACGGCATCCGCCCCCTTCGTCAGCATGTTCTGCACCTGAGAGCCCTGCGTGCGCGCATCGCCCGCGGCGAACTGCAGATCGACGGCGTACCCGCGCGCGACCAGCTCGGCCTTCAGCGCATCGCCGCCCCGGCTCCACTGCGCGTCGGCCTCGGCGGGCAGCGAGACGCCGATCACGCCGGCTCCGTCGTTCGAGCCCTGGGTCTGCACGCGCGACGACGTGCATCCCGTCAGCGCGACGGCGACCAGCGCCAGCGCGGCCGCGGCACGGAGGATCGGACGAGGCGGCATCCGTCCATCCTCTCCCACCGATGCGTCGCACACGCACGAACGCCCCGCCGCACGAGGCGACGGGGCGTTCGATGAAGACGCGTGGATCAACCGCGCGTGCGGTTCTTGTTCCACACGTCGAAAGCCACGGCCAGAAGAAGCACGAGGCCCTTGATGAACTGCTGCACGTCGGTCGAGATGCCCATGAGCGACATGCCGTTGTTGAGCACACCCATGACCAGGCCACCGGCGATCGCGCCGACCACGCGGCCGACACCACCCTGCACGGCGGCTCCACCGATGAACGAGGCGGCGATCGCGTCGAGCTCGAAGAGGTTACCGGCGCCGGGGCCGGCCGAGTTCAGACGACCCGTGAACACGATGCCGGCCAGGGCCGCGAGCACACCCATGTTCACGAACAGCATGAAGTCGACGCGGCGGGTGTTGATGCCCGACAGCTTCGCGGCGGTGCGGTTGCCACCGATCGCGTAGATGTGACGGCCGAACACGCTGCGGCTCATGACCGTCGAGTAGCCGATGATCAGAAGTGCCAGCACGACGAGCACGATGGGCGTGCCGCGCGAACCGGGAGCCACACCCAGCAGGTAGGTGAGGTAGGCGATCAGCGCGCTGCCGCCGATGACCTTGACCAGGAACGCCGCCATCGGGTCGTTCTGCAGCTCGAGGGCCGCACGCTTCGCACGCTGGCGCATCTGCGAGACGACGAAGAGCACCAGGGTCAGCGCGCCCAGGGCGACCGTGATCCACTCGGCGGGAGAAGTCGCCGCCGGGAACAGGTCGGGGAAGAGGTACCCGCCACCCAGGGCGCGGTACTCGGTCGGGAACGGCGTGATCTGCGTGTTGCCCAGCGTCATCTGCGTGAGACCGCGGAACAGCAGCATGCCCGCCAGCGTCACGATGAAGGCCGGGATGCCGATGTAGGCCACCCAGAAGCCCTGCCACATGCCGACCACGGCACCCAGCACCAGCGACAGCAGGATGCCGAGCCACCAGGGCAGGCCCCACTGCACGATGAGCACACCGGAGACCGCACCGACGAAGGCGGCGACCGAACCGACCGACAGGTCGATGTGGCCGGCGATGATGATCATCACCATGCCGATCGCGAGGATCAGGATGTAGCTGTTCTGGACGATGATGTTCGACACGTTGCCCGCGGTGAGCAGGCGCCCGCCGGTCAGTGCCTGGAACAGCAGCACGATGACGATGAGGGCGATGAAGATGCCGATCTCGCGCAGGCGCGAGGTGAAGAACGTCACGAGGCTGCCGGCTCCCCCGGCTCCGCCTCCCACGGGACCGCGGGGCGTGCCGCCCGGGCCCGCCTGGGTCGCAGTGTTGTCAAGCGCTGACATGGTCGGCTTCCTTCTCCTTCGTCATGAGCACCATGAGGGCCTCCGGAGTGGCCTCTTCGATGGGCAGCTGGCCGGTGATGTGGCCTTCGCTGAGGGTGTAGATGCGGTCGCAGATGCCGAGGAGCTCGGGCAGCTCCGAAGAGATGACGAGCACCCCCTTCCCCTGCGCCGCGAGAGAGTTGATGATCGTGTAGATCTCGTACTTGGCGCCCACGTCGATGCCGCGGGTCGGCTCGTCGAGGATGAGCACCTCGGGGTCGGAGAAGAGCCACTGCGACAGCACGACCTTCTGCTGGTTGCCGCCCGAGAGCTTGCCCACGACCACGTCGACGCTGGGTGCCTTGATGTTCATCGACTTGCGGTAGCGGTTGGCGACCAGGTACTCCTCGTCGCCGTCGACGAACCCGCCCTTGACGAGCTTGCGCATTCCCGCGAGCGAGATGTTGCGCTTGATCGTGTCGATCAGGTTGAGACCTGCACCCTTGCGGTCCTCGGTCACGTAGGCGAGACCGCTGCGGATGGCCGCGGGGACCGTCGAGGTGTCGGCCTTCTGACCGCGGATGTAGACGTTGCCCGAGATCTTCGAGCCGAAGCTCTTGCCGAACACGCTCATCGCGAGTTCGGTGCGACCGGCGCCCATCAGACCCGCGATGCCGACGACCTCGCCCGCGCGGACCGTGAGGTTCGCCTGGTGGATCACGGTGCGGTTGCCGTCGGTGGGGTGGCTGACGTTCCAATCCTCGATGCGCAGGACCTCGTCGCCGATCTCGACGTCGCGGTCGGGGTAGCGGTTCTCGAGCTCGCGACCGACCATCCCGCGGATGATGCGGTCTTCGCTGGTGCCGCCGGTGGCCACATCCAGCGTCTCGATCGTGCGACCGTCGCGGATGATGGTCACCTCGTCGGCGATCGCGCGGATCTCGTTGAGCTTGTGGCTGATGATGATGCACGTGATGTTCTGGCCGCGCAGGTGGCGGATCAGATCGAGCAGGTGCTCGGAGTCGTCGTCGTTCAGCGCCGCGGTGGGCTCGTCGAGGATGAGGAGCTTGACGTCCTTCGACAGGGCCTTGGCGATCTCGACGAGCTGCTGCTTGCCGACGCCGATCTCGTTGACCGGCACGTCGGGGCTGTCGCCCAGACCCACGCGCGCCAGCAGCTTCGCCGCCTCGCGGTTGGTGGCGTCCCAGTCGATGAGGCCGCGGTTCGTGATCTCGTTGCCGAGGAAGATGTTCTCGGCGATCGAGAGGTAGGGGCTCAGCGCCAGCTCCTGGTGGATGATGACGATGCCGGCCGCTTCGCTGTCGCGGATGTCTTTGAACTCGACGGTCTGCCCGTCGAAGACGATCTCGCCTCGGTAGTCGCCCGCGGGATACACACCGCTGAGCACCTTCATGAGGGTCGACTTGCCGGCGCCGTTCTCGCCGCAGATGGCGTGGACGGTCCCGCGCTCGACGGTCAACGACACGTCGGCCAACGCGATGACGCCGGGGAACTCCTTGGTGATCGAGCGCATCTCGAGGATGGTGCTCACGAGGTCCTCCTTGCAGAACCGGCTCGTGGCCGGTCGGGATGGTGGGGGCGGAGGCGGGGTGGAGGAGCCGGAGCCCCTCCGAGGGATTACTTGAGGTCGTCCTCGGTGTAGTAACCGCTGTCGACGAGGACTTCCTTGTAGTTGTCCTTGGTGACGATCGTCGACTGCAGGAGGTACGAGGGGACGACCTTCTTGCCGTTGTCGTACGTCTTGGTGTCGTTCGTCTCGGGGGTCTCACCCTTGCGGATGTCGTCGACCATGGTCACGGCCTGCTTGGCGAGCTCGCGCGTGTCCTTGAAGATCGTCGAGTACTGCTCACCGGCGATGATCGACTTGATCGAGCCGGCCTCGGCGTCCTGACCCGTGATGACGGGCAGGTCGCTGGCCGAGTAGCCGCCCGAGGTGAGGGCCGAGATGATGCCGATCGACAGACCGTCGTAGGGCGAGAGCACACCGTTGAGCTTGGTGCCGCCGATGACGGTGAGGATGTTCTCCATGCGCTTCTGCGCCGTCTCG
Source organism: Microbacterium sp. P26 (assembly GCF_023712585.1). Classification (NCBI taxonomy): domain Bacteria; kingdom Bacillati; phylum Actinomycetota; class Actinomycetes; order Micrococcales; family Microbacteriaceae; genus Microbacterium; species Microbacterium sp. P26. Next base: position 88,090 of record NZ_JAMAXZ010000005.1, read on the forward strand.
GGCAGCCAACGGAGGATGGCCGCCTGGCCGAACTCGGTCTGGCCCGAGGGGACCACGAGCACGCCCTTGTCCATGTAGGGCTTCAGGGTGTCCATCGCGCCGTTCCAGAAGAACGTGGCGTTGTTGTCGTCGGGGCTACCGGCGAACAGCTCGACGTTGAAGGGGCCGGCGGCGCCGGTCTCCTTGCCCGAGGCGTCGAGGACGCCCAGGCCGGTCAGGAGCGAGGTGGCCTGCTGGACGCCGACCTTGTAGTTGTCGAACGTCGTGTAGTAGTCGACGTTCTCGGTGCCGTTGATGAGGCGGTCGTACGCGATGACGGGGATGTTCGCGTCCTTGGCCTGCTGCAGCACGTCGGTGAGGGTCGTGCCGTCGATCGAGGCGACGATCAGGGCCTTGGCGCCCGTGGTGATCATGTTCTCGATCTGCGAGACCTGGGTGGGGATGTCGTCGTTCGCGTACTGCAGGTCGACCTGGTAGCCGAGCTCCTCGAGCTGCGACTTCACGTTGTTGCCGTCGGCGATCCACCGCTCCGACTGCTGGGTCGGCATGGCCACACCGATGGTGCCGCCGGCCTCCTGCGAGTCTCCGCTGCTGGCGCCGGTACGGTCACCGGCGCAACCGGCGAGACCGATGCCGAGCGCGAGGACGCCCGCGCCCGCGATCGCCTTGAGCATGCTGTGCTTCTTCACTCTGGTTCCCTCCATTGGGTGGTTGTCGCGGCGTCTCCCCTGGAGTCCACCGCGCAGTGCTGTCGGCGCACGTCGGGGCGCACGGGCGGCGGGGCGAAACGAGGCCGGTCGGCGACACGGCTCACCCGTGTCGTTCGAAACGTCTTCGTCTCGACGGATCCGCTCCGCAGCGAGTCCCGTCGGCCGTGTGACCCGGTCATGTGACCGTTCACATTGTGTGTGTGATGCTACATCGCGGTGAGCCAGGGATGTCAAGTCCCGGCGCGTCGCGGAGGCGTCCGTTGCCGAAACGTGACGAACTCAGCGCGAGGGCGGAGCGGTCGACGAACGCACGATGAGGCGCAGATGATCGGGTTCCGAGGGCCCGACGGCATCCGACGACTCCCCCAACCTGCTCAGCAGGTCGGTGATCGCGCGGGCTCCGATGCCCGCGAAGTCCTGGCGCACCGTCGTCAGCGGCGGCCACAGGTGGGCGGATTCGGGCACGTCGTCGAACCCGACGACCGAGATGTCCTCGGGAACCGAGCGACCTATGGCCCGCACGGCATGCATGAACCCGAGCGCCATATGGTCGTTGCCCGCGAACACCGCCGTGGCGTCTTCGGTGCGCAACAGCTCGAGACCCGCCTCGAAGCCGAACTGCGCCGTCCAGTCGCCCAGCACCGGCGGCCGCGGTGTCAGGTCGTTCGCGTCCATCTCGGCGAGGTACCCCCGCATCCGATGATCGGCCTCGACCCAGTCCCGCGGGCCGGCGATGTGCAGGATGCGCGAGTGCCCGAGCTCGATGAGATGGCGCACGGCGGCGCGGGCGCCCGCGGTCTGGTCGTTGTGCGAACTCGACGTTCCCGTCGAGGCCACGATCTGCACCGGGACCGGGAGCTTCAGCTCATCGAGGATCGGCACCACGCGCGTCTGCGGCGCGACGGCGATCAGCCCCTCGACCGATTGCTGCATGAGGTGGTCGATCGAGGCGCGCACGTCGTCCGCGGCGCTCGTGGCCAAGTTGGTGAGGGTGAGTCGGTAGCCCGCTGCCCGAGCGACCGACTCGATCGCCTGCACCATCGCCGAGGTGCCGTGCGTGGTCATGCGCGGACCCAGCACGCCGATCAGCCGCGACCGGTTCGTCGCCAGCGCACGGGCCGCCTGGTTCGGCACGAACTTCAGTTCGGCGATCGCCGAGCGCACCTTCGCGGCCGTCTCGGGCCGCAGCTGCGGGCTGTTGTTGATCACCCGCGAGACGGTCTGGTACGACACGCCCGCGAGCCGCGCGACGTCGCGGATGCTGGGGGCCTTGCCCGTGGCATCCGGGGTCTCGGTGTCGCTCATGTCCGCCTCGTTGCGGGTCGCGCGCTGTTGCGTGACCGGTCACACGACAATAGCGGAACGTGCCCTGTTCGCTCGATCGCGGGTGGGTCGGGCCCGTTCGCCCGGCCTGCCAGGCGCGACGGAACCGGCTTCGCGCACCGCGCGGCGGCGGTGGCGCACCTCCGCCGCGGGCGCCCCCGTCACGACTCGAGGAGGGCTCGATAGAACCGGATGCCGCGGAGCCACACCTCGACGCGGATGCGTTCGTCGGGCGCGTGCAGAGCGTCGCGTTCGGCCCGCCTGAGGTGGAAGGGCGCGAAGCGGTACACCGCGTCGGTGAGACCCGTGTAGAACCGGCTGTCGCTGGCCCCCAACTGCAGGTAGGGCAGCGGCACCACGTCGTCGCCGAGGGTCACCGAGACCGTACGCGACAGGCGGCGCCACACTTCTCCGCGCCATGGCGACACCGGTGAGGGATCGTTGCCCTGGCGCAGTTCGATGTCGACCAGCGGATCGGCCACCGCGCGGCGCAGGTGCACCGAGACGTCGGCGAGCGTCTCCCCCGTCAGCAGGCGCACGTTGACGCTCGCGCGGGCGGTGGTGGCCAGCACGTTCTCGCCCGCCGAGCCCTCGAGTCGTGTCACCACGGCCGTCGTGCGCACGAGGGCGTTCGTCTCGGGTCCGAGGTGCGCGAGGGCGGCCGTCACCAGCGGGGCCGACACCGCGGTGCGGCGGAAGAGCGTCGCCAGCGGCTCGCCGGTGTGGGCCGCCGCGGTGCCGAGCATCGCCCGCACCGGCGCGGTCAGGCGCCGCGGGAACGGCCGTCGACGCAGGCGGTCGATCGCGCGAGCGAGACGAGCGGTGGCGGGCAGGCGCGGCGGGGTCGAGGCGTGTCCTCCTGCCTCTCGGGTGACGAGGTCGAAGGTCGCGACCCCGCGCTCGGCGACGCCGATCATCGCGGTCGGAGCGGCCACCCCGGGCACGGCCCCCTCGACGACGGCGCCCCCCTCGTCGAGCACGAGAGCGGGGACGACCCCGCGCTCGGCCAGCACCGCGGCCATGGCCCGAGCCCCGGTGCCGTGGGTCTCCTCGTCGTGGCCGAACGCGAGCCACACGTCGGTGCGCGGGGTCACCCCGTCGGCGAGCGCCTGCTCGACCGCCTCGAGGATCGCCACCAGGGCCCCCTTGTCGTCGATCGCACCGCGGGCGTGGATCTCGGCATCCGGACCCTCCCCCACCACCTCGGCGGCGAAGGGCGGATGCCGCCACGACTGGCCGTCGACCGGTACGACGTCCTGGTGCGCGAGGAGCACGAGCGGAGCCTCGGGGGTGTCGCCGCGCCAGCGGTACAGCAACGAGCGGCCGGCCACCACCTCGCGCTCGAGACGTTCGTGGACCAGCGGGTACAGGCGAGCGAGTGCGGCGTGGAAGCGTTCGAAAGCGTCGTCGTCGACCTCGGCGGGATCCACGCGCGAGACGGTGGGGATCGACAGCAACTCGCGGAAGCGCTCGACGGGCGTCATGACCCGAGCCTAGAGGCGAGTCGTGTGCGCATCGCGGCTCGATCGACCGCGATGTCGGCGGGCGCCGATACGGTGGACCCCATGACCGGACTGCACTGGGGCATTCTCGCAACGGGCGGCATCGCGCACGCCTTCACCTCCGACCTGCGCACCGCGGGCCTCGACGTCGCCGCCGTCGGCTCGCGCCGGCTCGACAGCGCGCGGGCCTTCGCCGAGAAGTACGACATTCCGCACGCGCACGGCTCGTACGAAGAGCTCGTCGCCGACCCCGACGTCGACATCGTCTACATCGCGACCCCGCACCCCGGTCACGTCGACAACGCCCTGCTCGCCCTCGAGCACGGAAAGCACGTGCTCGTCGAGAAGCCCTTCACCCTCAACCAGGCCGAGGCCGCGGCCATCCGCGACGCGGCCGCAGCGAAGGGGCTGCTCGCGATGGAGGCGATGTGGACGCGGTACCTGCCGCACATGGTGCGCATCCGCGAGATCATCGCCGCCGGCACCCTCGGCGAGCTGCGCGTGGTGTCGGCCGATCACACGCAGAAGATCTCGACCGACCCCGCCCACCGCCTCAACGACCTCGCCCTCGGTGGCGGTGCGCTGCTCGATCTGGGCATCTACCCGCTGTCGTTCGCCGTCGACGTGCTGGGCCTGCCCGAGCGCATCACCGCCGTCGCCCGTCTGTCCGACGCGGGCAGCGACGCCGAGGTCGCCACCGCGCTCGTGCACCCCGGTGGAACCGTCTCGACCACCGTGTCGTCGTCGCGCGGCGCCGGCGCGAACACCGCGCAGATTGTCGGCACCGAAGCCCGCATCGAGATCGACCGCGTCTGGTACACCCCCACCTCGTTCCGCGTCGTGCTGCCGTCGAACGAGGTCGTCGAGGAGTACTCGAGCGAGGTCGAGGGCCGCGGCATGCAGTACCAGGCTCTCGCCGCCGAGCGCTTCGTCGCCGCCGGAGCCGGATCCAACGACCTCCTGTCCATCGACGAGACCGTCGCGATCATGGGCGTGCTCGACGAGGTGCGCCGGCAGATCGGCGTCGTCTACCCCACCGAGCGCTGAGCCCTCGAGGCGTTCCGCAACCGTCCGCGACCGACCAGACTGGACCCATGCCCGATACGCAGACCGCCCGCGTCGCCGTCTACCTCGACTTCGACAACATCGTGATGTCGTGGTACGACCGCGTCCACGGACGGAACGCCTACTCGCGCGATCGGCAGAAGATCGCCGAGAACCCCCTCGACCCCGAGATCGCGGAACGCCTCACCAAGGCGACCATCGACGTGGGAGCCGTCATCGACTACGCGGCCTCGTTCGGCACCCTGGTTCTCACGCGCGCCTACGCCGACTGGTCGTCGCCGGTCAACGCGGAGTACCGCTCTCAGCTGGTCGCCCGCGCGGTCGATCTCGTGCAGCTCTTCCCCGCGGCGGCATACGCCAAGAACGGCGCCGACATCCGCCTCGCCGTGGATGCCGTCGAAGACATGTTCCGCCTGCCCGACCTCACGCACGTCGTCATCGTCGCGGGCGACAGCGACTACGTGCCGCTCGCCCAGAGGTGCAAGCGCCTCGGCCGGTACGTCGTGGGCGTGGGAGTGGCGGGGTCGACCGCGAAGTCGCTGGCCGCGGCCTGCGACCGCTTCGACGCGTACGACTCGCTCCCGGGCATTCCGAAGCTCTCTGAGACGAAGAAAGACAGCACCCCCTCGCGCCCGCGCGCCCGCAAGCGCTCGAAAGACCCCGCCGTCGACCTTCTCGATCGCGCGATGCAGCTCGAGGCCGAGCGCGCCGACGGAGAGTGGTTGCACGCCTCCGCGGTGAAAGACCTGATGAAGCGGCTCGACCCCTCATTCAGCGAGAAGGCACTCGGGTTCCGCAGCTTCTCGGACTTCCTGAAGGCGCAGACCGATCACGTCGAGGTCGACGAGGAGTCGAACGTCGTACTGGTCAAGGCACTGACGCGCGGCTGACCCGCCGCAGGGGCGCGCTGGCGCTCGCCCGTCGGCGCGGGGGCAGCGCGGGCGGCGCGGGGGCTGGCCGGCGGCGCGGGGGCTGGCCGTCGGCGCGGGGGCTGGCCGTCGGCGCGGGAGCAGCGCGGGGGCTCGCCGGCGGCGCGGGGGCTCGCCAGCGGCGCGGGGGCTCGCCAGCGGCGCGGGGGCTCGCCGGCGGCGCGGGGGCTCGCCAGCGGCGCGGGGGTTGGCCGTCGCGTCAGCGCCGCGCGGAGCCGGGGGCGACGTGCGACAGCACGCGCTCCCACACCGTCGTCAGAGTGACGTGATTGTTGACCGAGGTGATCTCGGCATCCGGAACGACCTCGGCCTCGGCTGACCGCATGCGCTCGACGTACCAGGTGGCGTCGGCGACGTCGGCCGGGCCGTCACCCCCGACGACGACCAGCACCTCGGCGGCGAGGTCGTCGAGCAGCGGCGTGCGCAGGTCGCGGCTCAACGGATCGTTGGGACTCGGCACACCGACGATCGCGAGGCGGTCGACGACCTCCCCCAGAGCCGCGGCGAGGTAGATCGCAATGGCCCCGGCCGAGCGCTCACCGACGAGGCCCACGGTGACGCCCGGTGCTTCACGGGCGACGAGTTCGCGCAGCGCCTCGACGGTCAGCCCGGCGGGCGTCTGGCCGCCGAAGACCGGCGGGTCTTCGAGCTCGGGCGCGTCGAGCCCGACCGCGACCACCCGCACGTCGAATCCCGAGGTGACGCTGGCATCGGGATCGGTCGTCGAAACGTCGCCGGTCCGCAGGACGAACACGGCGCGCGGGGCTCCGGGCGTTCCGAAACTGCGGTAGCCGAGCTCGCCGTCGAGCCAAGGCGCCAGACTCATCGCGTCATCCCTCCGTCGCAGCGCCGCCGCCGGGCAGCAGCGCGCGAAGCGTGTCGATCGTGTCGGCCTCGGCCGCGGTCTTGTCCGAACGGTAGGTCTTCACGCGGGCGAAGCGCAGCGCCACGCCGCCGGGGTAGCGCACGGATCGCTGCACGCCGTCGATCGCGACCTCGACGACGGTGTCGGGGACGACGCGGATGCCCCCGGGGACCTCCCCCGTCTCGCGCTCGGCGAAATGCGCGGTCTGCCACGTCAGCAGTTCGTCGGTGAGTCCCTTGAAGGTCTTGCCGACCATGACGAATCCACCGGGTTCGCCGAAGACTCCGTCGGGATCGCGTGCCCCCAGGTGGAGGTTCGAGAACCAGCCCGCACGGCGGCCGGAGCCGCGTTCGACCCCCAGCACGACGAGGTCGAATGTGTGCACCGGTTTGACCTTCAGCCAGCTCTTGCCGCGGCGGCCGGCCGTGTACGCGGCATCCAGCCCCTTCACCATGACGCCTTCGTGCCCGGCGGAGAGCGCATCGCGGGCGAACGTCTCGGCCTGCTCGGCGTCGTCGGTGAGGATCGCCGGGATGCGCCATTCGGCGGCGATCCGCTCGAGCTCATCGAGGCGTGCGGACAGCGGCTCGTCGACGAGGTCGCGGCCGTCGACGTGGAGGATGTCGAAGAACCACGGACGTAACGCGATGGCGCGAGCGGTCTCGGCGCCGAAGCGCGCCATGGTGTCTTGGAAGGGACGCGGCCCGCCGTCCTCATCGAGCGACAGGGTCTCGCCGTCGAGGATCACGTCGTCGACGGGCAGCGAGAGAGCGACGTCGACGATCTCGGGTACCCGGTGCGTGACGTCGGCGAGGGTGCGGGTGAACACGCGCACGTCGTCGCCGTGGCGGTGCACCTGAACACGGGCACCGTCGAGCTTGTATTCGACCGAGGCGCGCCCCGCGACCTCGAGCGCCTCGCGGACCGAGGTCGCCGTGGAGGCGAGCATCGGCTGCACGCCGCGCAGCACGATGAGTCCCACCGCGGCCAGGTCGTCGTCGCTCCCGGTCAGAGCGACCCGGGCCGTGGCTCCGAGATCGCCCGAGAGCATCGCGGCCCGTCGCACGGCTGCGCCGTCGCGCTCAGCGGCTCGGGCGACGGCATCCAGCAGCACGCCTTCGAGGGCGCCGGTGCGCAGCTCGCCCGTCATGATGCGGATGAGCAGGTTCCACTCCCCCGCCGTCGCGCGCTGGGCGAGCTCGTCGAGGAGGCTCGTGCGTGCCGCCGCGGAGCCCGACCCGCCGATCCCGGTGAGGCGCGAGAACGTCTCGTCGATGTCGGCGACCGTCAGCGACGGGGTCTCGGCGTGCTCCCCGCCGCGCGTCGAGAGGGTGCGCCAGCCGACGCCGAGTCGTCCCTGTCGAGGGGATGCCGTGAGCAACCCGATCGCGGGTTCGATCTCGTCGGGCTCGAGGCCGCGGAGCACCGCGGCGAGAGCGTCGATCTTGGCGAGGCGCGAACGCGTGTTCGTCACCGCCGCGAGGGCCGTCTCGATCTCTGCGAAGAGCATGGCCGCATCCTGTCAGCACCCTCCGACATCGAAGACGCGGTTGCGTCGTCGCCCCTCGAATGCCTAGGGCTCGACCTGCTCTCGGGGCGCGGAGCTGATCACACGTCGGTGCGGCTCGCAACCCCCGAACCGATGTCGGAGGTCTGAGGTGTGCTGGGGACCTCCCCCAGGAATGAGGCCTTGTGAACGCTCCCGCCACTCTCGAACAGTCCGCCCGCACCGCCCGCGAGGTCTTCGGGTGGGACGACCTGCTTCCGGGTCAAGCGGAGGCGATCGATGCGGTCATCGGCGGGCGCGACACCCTCGTGGTCTTCCCCACCGGCGCGGGCAAATCGGCGGTGTACCAGATCGCCGGCTGCGAGCTGGGCGGGGTCACGGTCGTGATCTCGCCGCTGCTGGCCTTGCAGCGCGATCAGATCGACTCGATCGACGCCGCCCCCGACGCTCCCGCGGCGGTCGCGTTGAATTCGCGGACCAGCGCGGCGGGCAAGAAGCGCGCGTGGGCCGCGATCGAGGGCCCTGATGCGGTCTACGCGTTCCTCGCTCCCGAGCAGCTGGCGAACACCGAGGTGTTCGACCGGCTCGCGAAGGCCGACGTACGGCTGGTCGTCGTCGACGAGGCGCACTGCGTGTCGGCGTGGGGCCACGACTTCCGGCCCGACTACGCGCGCATCGGCGACGCCGTGGAGGCGCTGGGGCATCCCCCGATCCTGGCCCTCACGGCCACGGCATCCGCCCCCGTCCGCGACGACATCGTGGCGAGCCTCGGCATGCGCGAACCGCACCTCGAGGTCCGCGGAATGGACCGCCCCGAGATCCACATGTCGGTCCGCCGCCACGAGCACGATCTCGACAAGCGTCGCGCGGTGCTCGCCGATGTTCAGGATGCCGGCGGCCCGGCGCTGCTGTACGTGGCGACGCGCAAAGAGACCGACGCCTACTCCGACGAGCTCGTCGCGCTCGGGGTGCGCGCAGCGCCGTACCACGGGGCCATGGCGCAGAAGCGGCGCGACGAGGTGCACGCGGCCTGGAGCGCGGGCGAGCTCGACGTGGTCGTGGCGACCTCGGCATTCGGCATGGGCGTCGACAAGTCGGACGTGCGTCTGGTCGTGCACGCCGACGTCACCGAGTCGCTCGACTCGTACGCCCAGGAGATCGGCCGGGCGGCGCGCGACGGGCAGCCCGCCCGCGCGATCCTGCATTACCGCGCCGAGGACTTCTCGCTGCGCTCCTTCTTCGCCGGCGGGCACAGCAAGCGCGCCGACGTGGCCGGGGTGTGGGACGCCCTGGGCCGCGCGAAGACGCCGCTGCGGGCGAAAGCCATCGCCGAGGATTCCGGCCGCTCGGTCCGTGCGATCGGGCGCGTGCTGAACCAGCTCGTCGCGTGCGGCCTCGCCGTGTCCGGCCCCGACGGGGTGTCGGCGGCCAAGAAGGCCTCGGCAGGAGACGCGGTCGCGGCCGTTCGCGAGCGCGATGAGGCGGAGGAGCGTATCCGCGCCTCGCGCATCGAGATCATGCGCGGCTACGCGGAGACCTCGCACTGCCGCCGCCGAGCGCTGCTGGAGTACTTCGGGGTCGAGACGCCGGATCAGTGCGGCTCATGCGATCGCTGTGGCACCGGAGCGACGGTGACCCCCGTCGACGCCGAGCCCGCGGAGGCGGATGCCGACGGCATCCGGATCGATTCGACCGTGCAGCACGGCGAGTTCGGTGTCGGCACGGTCATGGGGATCGAGGCCGACCGGCTGACCGTGTTCTTCCCCGAGCACGGCTACAAGGTGCTCGCGCGAGCCGCCTTCGAGAGCGGCGTCATGGAGCTCGGCGCAGCGGCGTAATCGCGCGGCGGGCGGAACGCGGGCGAGCGCGGGCGGTGGCGTCAGTGCCCGCGGGTCAGCGCTCGCGCGTCGCCCACCACGCCCACGCCACGAGCGGCACCTGCAGGAACAGGCGGAGGAACCGTGCGCGATCGGTCTGCAGGCCGGGCGCCGCGCGGCCGGTACGCCACTGGTGCACGTTGCCCGGGAACACCGCGACGAAGAACGCCGCGATCGCCACGCCGATGCGCGACCTCTCACGGGGCAGGGCGACGAGAGCGACTCCGAGGATCACCTCGACGGCTCCGGATGCCACGACGATGGCGTCTTTGTCGGTGCGCAGCAGTCGTGTGGCCCAGCCCGGGACCACGATCCGGTAGCCCCGGCGGCCCCAGGTCACGTGGCTCACCCCCGCCCCGACCAGGAGGGCGGCGAGAGCTCCGCGGGCGACGGATCGGACGGTGAGGCCTCGGCGGTGCGGCATCCGCCCAGTCTTCCATCGACTCATGTCGCCTCAGGCCGGAGAGGGCGCCGTGCGCCGCACGAAGTCGAGGTAGGCCTCGACCGTGTCGTCGGGAACGATCGCGCGCAGCACGACCTCATCGGCCGCCCCGGTATAGGCGTCGAGGGCGCCATCGAACTCCGAGGCGTCGCGGATCGTCGTGTCGATGGCATCCACGCCCATCCGCTCGAAGTTCGCGGCGTAGTTGGGGAAAGACGCGTACCGGGCGGTCTCTTCGTCGAGGCGTCCGCGCGCGGCGGCGGAGATGGCCGTGCGCACGTACACCGCCACGTGCGTCGCGGGCGCGAGGGAGTGCAGTTCGCTTGCCTGCTGTGCCGCCTCGACGGGCGGCACCCAGTTCAGCAGCACGCCCTCGGCGAGTTCCACCGCGGTGTGGCGCATCTTGGGCCCGAGCGCTCCGACCAGCACGCGTTCGATGCCCGCACCGTGCAGCTGCTCGACGGCCTCGCGGACGCGGGCGAGGGCTCCTTGGCGGGCCATGCCCGAGCCGATGCCGATCGTCAGCCGGTCGAGCGGGAGGCCCAGCGACGACACCTCCGCCGCGATCTCGGGAGCCGGACGGCGGTCGACGGGCACGACGCCCGTGGCCAGTCGCAGCCGGTCGGTGACACGGGCCGCGGCGGCGAGCGCGGCGAGGGCGTCGCCATCGGGGGTGTCGTTGACCCACAGGGTGTGGAAGCCGGCTGATTCGACGGCGGGGGCGATCGCCGCGATCGCATCGGGCCCGAGCGACCCCGCGACGCCGATCGAGACGACACCGCGGGTCACGAGACGCCTCCCGCGTCGGGGATGGCGACCGCGACCTGGCCGACCGCGGAGAAGAACGCGGCGAGATCGACGTCGTCGGTCGGCAGGAGCACGACGTCGTCGACGCCCGCAGCCTGGAAGCGGGCCACGCCCTCGGCGACCTCGGACACGGAGCCCGCGAGCACCCGATCGGCGGCGTCTTCGCGGTCGGCGAGCACGGCGGTTGCGCGCTCGCGCGCATCGGGACCGAACGCGGTGAGCACGTAGGCGACGATGTCGGCGCGGCCCTGGCGACCCGCCCCCGCCCGCGCGTCGTTCACGGTGCGCACCGCCGCTGCGATCTCGTCGACCGTGTGCCGGCTGTCGAGCACGACGCCGTCGGCCACCGCCCCCGCCAGCGCGAGCGTCTTCGGGCCTTCGGCTGCCGCATAGACGAGCGGGGCCTGGGCGGGCGGCCAATCGAGCGTGACGTCGCGAAGCGTCACGTACCGCCCCTCGGTGCTGACCGTTTCTCCGGCCAGCAGAGCGCGCAGCGCCGGGAGTTGCTCCTGCATGAGCGTCAGCGGCGAGGCCGCCTTCGCCCCCACCTGGCGCATCCAGTCCTGCACCCCGTGGCCGAAGCCGGGCAGGAGTCGGCCGGGGAACATGCGCTCGATCGTGGCGACCTCCATCGCGGAGGCGGCGACGTTGCGGAGCGGGAGCGGCGCGATGCCCACGCCGATGCGCAGATGGTCGGTGACGGCGAGCGCCGCGGCGGCGGCCGCCCACGCCGACGAGCGGAAACAGTCCTCCCACAGCCACAGTTCTTCGACCCCGGCGTCTTCGGCCGCACGCGCGGCGTCGCGCAGCTCTTCGGGCGGGTGCGGGTACGGGCTGAAGATCGTGCCGATACGACTCATGCTCCTACTCTGCCTCGAACCTCCGACATCGGGGCGGGGGTGGCGGCCGTCCGGTCGTCGGGTCGTGCACAACTCCGGAACTTTGACGCAGGATCACGTCCGAACTGCCCCACGGCGCCGTCCTCCGCCCATTTCTCCGGAGTTCTGCTCGCGCTCCTATCCGCACCGGCCCCCGCCCGACGTCCGCCGCGGGCGCCGCCCGCACGCACGACGACGCCCCCGGCACCGAAGCACCGGGGGCGTCGAGAGAAGACTCGTCAGGCGGCGAGCGCCGTGATGACGGGCATGACCGTGAAGCCGGATGCCGTGGCATCCACCGTCACCGTTCCCCCGTCGACGAGGTCGCCGGCGACGAACAGATCGGCGATGCGGTCGTCGACCTCGCGCTGGATGACCCGGCGCAGCGGCCGCGCTCCGTACTCGGGCTCGTAGCCGACCTCGGCGAGGCGGTCGATCGCGGCATCCGTCACCTCGAGGGTCACCTCGCGGGAGGCGAGCCGGCGCGAGGTCGCGTTCAGCAGCAGACGCACGATCTGGAGCAGCTGCGTCTTCTCGAGCTTGCGGAACAGCACGATGTCGTCGATGCGGTTGAGGAACTCGGGCCGCATCGCCTCGCGGAGCTTGCCCATCACGCGGTCGCGCAGGTCGTCGTCGGCGAACTCGCGGCCCGTGGTGGTGAAGCCGATCGCACCGGAGCGCGACGCGAGCACCTCGGCGCCCAGGTTCGAGGTCATCACGATGACGGTGTTGCGGAAGTCGACCGTGCGCCCCTGTCCGTCGGTCAGGCGACCGTCGTCGAGCACCTGCAGCAGCAGGGTGAACACGTCGGGGTGCGCCTTCTCGATCTCGTCGAACAGCACGACGGCGTAAGGGTTGCGGCGCACGCGCTCGGTGAGCTGGCCGGCCTCGTCGTAGCCGACGTATCCCGGAGGGGCACCGATCAGACGCGACACCGTGTGGCGCTCGCCGAATTCGCTCATGTCGAAGCGGATCACGGCGCCGTCGTCGTCGAAGAGCGACCCGGCCAGGGCTTTCGCCAGCTCGGTCTTGCCGACGCCGGTGGGGCCGAGGAACAGGAACGAACCGACCGGACGGTTCTCGTCGCCCATTCCGGTGCGGTTGCGGCGCACCGCCTTGACGACGGCGGCGACCGCGTCGTCCTGACCGATCACGCGGGCGTGCAGCTCGGTCTCGAGCTCGGCCAGGCGCCCCCGCTCGGTGGCGGTGAGGCGTGCGACGGGAATGCCGGTGGCCCGGCTGATCACCGCGGCGATCTCGGGCTCGTCGACGACAGCGGCGCCACGCGGCGCGCTCGTGGCGTCGTCGAGCCGCGCCTGCACCGCCGCCATCTCGTCGCGCAGGCGCGAGGCCTCTTCGTAGTGCTCGGCCGAGACGGCGGCGTTCTTGTCGGCCTCCAGGGTCGCGAGACGCTCGAGCAGCGACGACGTGTCGACGCTCACACCGAGGCGCAGGCGCAGGCGTGCTCCGGCCTGGTCGATCAGGTCGATGGCCTTGTCGGGCAGCACGCGGTCACTCAGATAGCGGTCGCTGAGCTCCACCGCGGCGCGCAGGGCGTCGTCGGTGTAGGTGACGGCGTGGTGCTGCTCGTACGCCGAGCGCAGGCCGCGCAGGATCTCCACGGCATCCGGCAGCGAGGGCTCGCCGACACGCACGGGCTGCAGGCGCCGCTCGAGGGCGGGGTCCTTCTCGATCGTGCGGTACTCGCGCAGCGTCGTCGCACCGATGAGGTGCACGTCGCCTCGCGCGAGGCGCGGCTTGAGGATGTTGCCGGCGTCCATCGAGCCGTCTCCACTGCCACCGGCACCGACGAGGGTGTGCACCTCGTCGATGAAGACGACGAGCTTGTCGGATGCCGCGATCTCATCCATCGTCTGGGTGAGGCGCTCCTCGAAGTCGCCGCGGTAGCGCGCCCCGGCGAGCATCGCGGCCAGGTCGATCGAGACCACGCGGGTGTCGCGGAGCTGCTCGGGAACCTCGTTCGCGACGATCGCACGGGCCAGGCCTTCGACGACGGCGGTCTTGCCGACGCCGGCCTCGCCGATGAGCACGGGGTTGTTCTTCGTACGACGGCTGAGGATCTCGATCGTCTGCTCGATCTCGTCGGCGCGGCCGATCACGGGGTCGAGTTCGCCCGCCGCGGCACGAGCGGTGAGGTCGGTGCCGAAACGGTCGAGGTTCGGGGTGACGGATGCCGACTCCCCGGCCACCTCGTCGGACTCGCCGCCCATGACCGTGTCGCGCACACCCTGGGTCAGGGCCTCGGCGGTGACGCCCGCCTGCGCGAGGATCTGCCCGGCGGGGGCGTCCTGCGCGAGCACGAGGGCGAAGAACAGGTGGTCGGGGTCGACGTAGGTCGAGCCCGCGGCGCGCGCGACCTGGAACGCGTGGAACAGCGCACGCTGCACGGAGCCGGCGACGACGGCGCCGTCGACGTTCGCGGGCGAACCCGCGGCAGGCAGCCGGCTCTCCGCGGCGCGGGCGATCGCGGCAGGGTCGGCTCCCAGGCGCGCGACGGCGTCCTTGGCCGGCGAGCGGCCGACGAGCACGTGCAGCACGTGCAGGGCGTCGAGCTCGCGCTGGCCGCGACCGAGGGCGTAGCGTCCGGCCTCTTGCAGGGCCTCCTGCGTGCGGGCGCTGAGGAAGCGGCTCAGATCGATGGACCGTTCGGCACGTGCCTGCTCGCCCGCGAGGTAGCGCGCGAGGAACTCGTCGAACGACTGGGCGCCGTCTTCCCCGGCGCCGGGGGTGAAGTCTTCGGGCAATTCCGTCTCCTGTGATACGTGAGTGCGGTTCGCTCAAGTTTGCATCTTGAGCGCCGTCGTATCAACTTCAACGCGAGCCCGCCTCGGCTATTCCCGCAGGCTCGGATCCGGCTCGTTCCACAGCTCGACGGTCTGGATGAGCCAGAACACCGCGAACAGCACAAGCGCCACCGCCTCGCCCACGAACACCACGGGGAAGCCTCTCTCGTCCACCCCGAGCACGACCCCGGCGACGAGCAGCGCGAGCGTCAGGAGGATCGCCGCCGCCACGATGCCGTAGGCGGCCCGCACGCCCCGACGGGGAGCATCGCGCGGTTGCGGGCGCCACGCGGCGAGCGCGGCGACACCCGCGATCGCGAGGAAGAACGCCACGGCGGCGACCTCGTGCGCGGCGGCGAGGAACGCCTCGGGAGCCGAGAACCCCCAGATCGCCGCGGCCGCGGTCAGCGCGAGCACGACACCCGCTGTGAGGAACACCCCTCGCGTCGCCGAACCCTGCACCCGCGCGAGCACCAGCGCCGCCACGACCCCGACCACCACGATGACCGCCGCCGAAACGGCGTTGTTCGCCACCGTCGCCCGCACCTCGGGCGGCACGCAGCGCGCGACGTTCGGGCAGACGCCCGCGGCCACCGTCGTCGGCACGTAGGCCACCCCCAGCGCCAGCACGGCCGCGATGTCGAGAAGCCCCTGCTCGAGACTGCGCCCCGACAGCGCGAGCAACGCGAGGGCGATGGCGCTGAGCGCTCCGATGAAGACCGGTCCCGCGGGCGTGTAGTACGCGGCGCTGACGGAGGGCAGCACTCCCCCGCGCGCGATCTGCACGCCCACCCCGACCGCGAGGAACACCGTGGCCCCGATGATCGCCAGGCGCACGTAGCGGTAGGTGCGCTGGGTCGACGTGGTGCGGATGCGCATACCGGCATCCTGCCAGGGGCCTCCGACACCGGCGCCCGCCCGCCGCGGTCCGCAAGAGGCGACCGAGAACGAAGGTCTGCGAGACTTCCCGCATGCGCGAATTCCTCACCGGGGCAGGGCTCCTGCTCCGCGGGCTCGGTCAGTGGCGCCGCACGCCCGGGGCGATGGCGCTCGGCCTCATCCCCGGCACCCTCGTGGGCCTCGTCTTCGCGGGAGCGCTCGTCGGGTGGGGTCTCGTGCTCCCCGGACTCGTCGACGACTGGACCCCGTTCGCCGACACCTGGGCCCCGTTCTGGGCGACGACCGTGCGCACCGCCATCGGGATCGCCTCGTTCGGCGCCGCCCTGCTGATCGCCGTGGTGTCGTTCACGGCCGTCACCCTCGCGGTGGGCGAGCCGTTCTACGACCGCATATGGCGCGCCACCGAGCGCAGCATCACCGGCACCGTTCCCGACGCCGAGTACGGCTTCTGGCGTGCGGTGGGCGACAGCGTGCGCCTCATCCTGCGCGGAATCCTCGCCGCTCTGCTCGCGTGGGCGATCGGCCTCATCCCCTTCGTCGGCGGCGTCGTGGGCTTCGCCACCGGAGTCGCGTTGACCGGATGGCTGCTCGCCGACGAGCTCACCTCGCGCTCGCTCTCTGCGCGCGGTCTCGACCGACGCGCCCGGCGCGCGATCATCAAGAGCCACCGCGCCCGGGCCCTCGGTTTCGGCGTGGCGACCCAGCTGTGCTTCCTCGTGCCGCTCGGGGCCGTCGCCGTCATGCCCGCAGCCGTGGCCGGCAGCACGCTGTGGACGCTGTCGGTCCTGGGCGGCGCGTCCCGTCCCGGCACGGGCCCCGCGGCATCCGGTGCAGACCTGCCGGAAAGCGCCACGCCGCCCCCACCCGCGGACCGGAGCGCCGACGCGGCACGATAGCCTGGAGCGACCGAAGGGAACCCCATGTTCATCGTCTCGCTCATCCTGTTCGTCGGCGGCATGCTGCTCACCGGACTGTCGTTCTCGCTCGCCGCACCCGCGCTGTTCTTCGCGCTCGGCATCATCCTCGTCTCGGCCTCTCTGGCCCTGCCGTTCCACTTCGGCACCCGGTAACCCGTCACCGCCCGATGACGGGCACGTTCGAACCCCGGCCCGGGTAGCGTGGCACGGTGCCCTTCTCGTTCGACGCTCTCCGCCGCAGACCCGATCTCGAAGGCCCCGACCTCGTCGCGGTCGACGCGGCGGATCGACTGATCCTCGACGAATCCGCCGACGACCGTGCCCGCCTCGGCGAGCGAGAACTCGTCGTGATCGGCGACGCCTTCGGCGCCCTCACCCTGGGCGCGGCGGATGCCGGGGCTCGCGGCATCCGCGTGCATCAAGACGAGATCCTCGGCGAAGAGGCGCTCCGCGCCAACGCGGTCGAGGCGGATCTCGGCGACGCGTTCACCTCGCACGCCCTCGACGCGTCGCTGCTCTCGGGCGCCCGCGTCGTGCTGCTGCGCCTGCCCCGATCGCTGCGCGCCCTCGCCGACATCGCGGGCCTGATCGCCCTGCACGCGCACCCCGACGTCGTCGTGTACGCCGGCGGACGCCTCAAGCACATGACCGTGACCATGAACGACGTGCTGCGCGAGAGGTTCGACCGCCTCGACGTCAGCCACGCGCGGCAGAAGTCCCGCGTGCTGATCGCGCGCGGCCCGCACGACGGCGTCGAACCCGAACCGGATGCCGCGGAGGTCGACGGCATCCGGATCAGAGCTTTCGGCGGCGCCTTTGCCGGCGCCTCGATCGACATCGGCACGCGCCTGCTCCTGACGCACCTCCCCGCTCCCCGCGACGGCCGTGCGATCGACCTCGCCTGCGGAACCGGGGTCGTCGCCGCCACCCTGGCCGTACGGCATCCGTCGCTCGAGGTCATCGCGTGCGACCAGTCGGCCATCGCCGTCGCGTCGGCCCGCGCCACCGCCGAAGCCAACGGCGTCACCGACCGTGTGCAGGTCGTGCGCGACGACATGATGCGATCGCAGCCGGATGCCACGGCGACCCTCATCGCGCTCAATCCGCCCTTCCACTCGGGCGCCGCGGTCACCGACCAGCTCGCTCCGCGCATGTTCGCCGACGCCGCCCGCGTGCTCGCCCCCGGCGGGGAACTGTGGACCGTGTGGAACTCCGCCCTGCAGTACCGGCCCGCCCTCGAGCGCCTGGTCGGACCGACCCGTCAGGTCGCGCGCGATCGCAAGTTCACGGTCACGGTGTCGACGAAGCGCTGACGCAAGCCGTGGCCGCGCGGCCCAGTCGGGCGTAGATTTCCCTCGACCGCGACGAAGGGGGCCAGCATGGGCGTGCGCACGATCTCCGCGTCCCTCGGCACCCTCGGCCTCGCCGTCATCACGACGGCGGCCTTGCTCTCCGCGACTCCGGCGCCGACACCGCCTGCGGCCGCACCCGACGATCCCTTCGCCGCGAGCGTGGCGACCGCGCTGCTGGCGGATTGCTCGAGCATCGCCGGAAAAGGACGCGAATACGCCCGCATCCATTCGATCGATCTCTGCGGCGCCGACATCACCCCCGATGATCAGCCCCTGCGCACCGAAGCGGTCGGCGGCGAGGAATGCGGCAGCGTGACCCTGACGATGGAGAGCCGCGGCGGAGGCTTGGCGGCCATCGACTGGCGTGCCACCTCGACCACCGGGCCGATCGAGCGGATCGACATCGACGTCTGGTATTCGAGCCGCAACGGGGGTGCGATGCACCGCTTCAGCGACGCGACGCCCACCCTGCACGCGAGCGGCGGCGCGGTCGAGCTGCTCGACACCGGGGTTGCCGGGGCGACGGTGTCGGGCACCGTCCAGACCTTCACCGCGACGTGCCGTATCGCGCCGTCGGCCGTGCGCATCCACGTGCGCTGAGCGGGGCCGCGTCCGGCCGGTTCCGTGCGCGGAGCTCGGCCCGCGTCACCCGCTGCTGAGTGTCCAGAACACCCGAACGGCTCGAAAAATCGTCCGGGTGTTCTGGACAATGAGCAGGGGGGGGTGGGGCCTCAGCCCTTGCCGCCGGGCGGGCCCACGATCAGCAGCACGACGAACACGAGCGCCACGGCGGCGACCAGTGCGAGGGCGAGCACCCAGGGCCGACGCAGGAAGAAGCGCAGCAGTCGGTCGATGGGCCGCTGATCGCGCGGGTCGTCGGTGGCGTCGAGACGCCACTCTCCGCGCAGGCGCCCGGTGCGGTGCAGCCAGATCTCGGTCGGAACCGTCGCGTAGGGGATCACGGCGCTGGCCACGGCGACCACGGCGGGGCCGAGACCCCAGCGCTGGTTGAGCGCGACGAGCACGGCGGTGGCGCCGTAGGCCAAGAAGACGAAGCCGTGGATGGAGCCGCCGATGGTCACGGCGAGCGGCAGATCGGCGACCGCTCGCAGGATGAGGCCGCCGATGAGCAGCGTCCACGAGATCGCCTCGGCGATCGCGAGCGAGCGGAACAGGGTCAGGGGCGTGCGGAACACGTCTCTCCTCGCGAGTCGGGGGCTTCCAGCCTACGGATGCCCCTGACGGCACCGGTGCGCTCGCCTCGACGTCGAGAGGTCACTCGATCGGCTGATCGTCCCCGTCGAGCGAGTCGTCGGAGCGGTCGGCCTCGGCGGCGGTCGTGGTGTCGGGTTCGGGGCCGGGCTCGATCGGCCCCTTCTCGCGTTCGGCGTCCATGCCCCCAGCCCAGCAGATCGGGCGACGGATGCCACCTCCTTGACGCCGCGGCATCCGGAGCCCTCTCCCCCGAAGCGGGCGGGAGAGCGAACACGCGAAGCGTAGGCTGGTGGGGTGGCGGAATCCCGGGGGCGCGTGTGGACCGGGGTGATCCGGGTCGGACCCCGTCAAGGAGACCACCGGGTCGCGGTGCGCGCCGTTCTCAGCGTCGGTGTGCCGCTCGTCGTGCTGCTACTGATCGGACGCCTCGACCTCAGCGTGTACGCCAGCTTCGGCGCGTTCGCGGCGCTGTACGGTCGCACCGACCAGCCGCGTCCGCGCGTGCTCATGCAGGCGACGGCGGGCGTGATCCTCGTCTCGTCCATGCTCATCGGCACCGTCGTGTCGGCGCTGTCGAGCCCCGCCGTCGTGGGCGTCGTGGTCGTGGCGGCGATCGCCGCGGCCGTGACCCTCTTCGCCTACCGCTCGCAGTGGCATCCGCCCGGAGCGCTCTTCGCGGTGTTCGCCGGCGGTGCGACGGCGAGCCTTCCGGCCGGCTGGTCATCGCTGTTGCTCGTGTTGCTCGTCGGCGGCGCGAGCGTCGCGTGGAGCCTCATCGTCACCGTCGCCTTCGTGCTCGCCCGCCGCGGATCGTGGGCGCGGCCCACCCGCCCCCGACCGTCGATCGGCCCGGTGGCGTGGGAGATGACCGCCACCGTCGGCGTCGCCGCCCTGCTCGCCGGTCTCGCGGGGGCCCTGCTCGTGGGCACGCACTGGTACTGGGCCATGGTCGGTGCGGTCGCAGCCGTCGGCGGCGCGCACGTGACGGCGCGGCTCATCCGCGGGGCCCAGCGACTGCTCGGAACCCTGCTGGGCGTGCTGATCGCGGCGGGACTGCTCGCGCTGCACCTTCCGCCGTGGCTCACGATCCTCGTCGCCGTGGCGTTTCAGGCGCTGTCCGAGCTGTTCGTGGGCCGCAATTACGGCATCGCGATGATCTTCATCACCCCGCTCGCCCTGCTGATGATCTCGCTGGCCTCGCCCGCCACGCCCGAGATGCTGCTGCGCGACCGCGTGATCGAGACGATCATCGGCGTCGCGGTCGGCACCGTCGTCGCGATCGTGTCGGCGGCGTTGCGGCGCCGCACCGCGAGAGGATGACCGTCATGAACGACCGCCCATCCCGCACCCTCGGGCACGACGCCGCCGAGCGGATCAGCGCCGGATGCTACGGGGCCCTGGTCTCGGCATCCACCCTCATCGGCCTGGGCTCCACCGACCTCGCGCTGGTGATCGCCGTGGTGGCGCTCACGAACGTCGTGTACTTCGCCACCCACGTCTTCGCGTATTCGCTCGGCGACACCTCGACGGACCGCCCGTCGCGCATCTTCCTGCACCACCTGCGCGTGAGCGCGCCGATGGTGTCGGTGACGTTCCTCCCCCTGTTGGTGGTCGTCGTGCTCGTCGCGTTCGGTGTGTCGCTGCCCACCGCGCTGCTGTGGGGCGTCGGCGTCGCCATGGCGTACCTCGTCGTGGTCGCGACCGCCGGAGCACGCCTCCGCGGCTACTCGGCCCTCGGAGTCGTACTCACGGCGGTGGGCGCGGCGATCGTGTCGGCGCTGCTCATCTCGGCGAAGTTGATGCTGCATTGACCGGCCACCGCGCCCCGGTGGTCGGGGTCCTCGCGCTCACGGGATGACTCGCCGGGTGCAGCGGCACGCCCTCCGCGTCCGAACTGCAGGGGGCCGCCGATGCGCGGCCCGCGGGTCTCGCCGTCCTCGAGGCCTTTCCGCTGCCCGAGGTGGGCTCGGACTCCCGCGAGATGCGCGACGCGCTCAGGGCCCGAGCCGATGGCGGAGAGTTCCTCGTCATCACCACGACGCTGTCGTCCTTCAGCGTGCAGCGCGACGACGCGTGACAAGCTTGACCCTCGTGACGACTTCCCCCTCTCCCGACCGGGCCGTAGCGCTGACCGTGGTCGGTGCCATCAACGTCGACCTCACCGCGCGGGTGCAGCGCGCCCCCGGCGCGGGCGAGACCGTCGCCGATGGCGTGCTCCAGCGCGGCCCCGGCGGCAAAGGCGCGAATCAGGCGGTCGCCGCGGCCCGCCTCGGCGCCAATGTGCGGCTGATCGGCGGAGTCGGCGACGACCCCGACGGGCGCGGCATCCGGGATCAGCTGGCGTCGATCGGCGTCGACGCCTCGGGCGTGCAGACCACCGCGGCGGCCACCGGTACCGCCCTCATCGTCGTCGACGCGACGGGCGAGAACTCGATCGTCGTGTGCGCGGGCGCGAACGCGGCGATCGACGCTGAGTCCCTGGGCATCGAGCCCGACTCCGCGGTGCTCGCGCAGTTGGAGGTGGCGGATGCCGTGGTCTCGGCCGCCGCGCACGCCGCGGGCTTCTTCGCTCTCAACGCCGCCCCCGCGCGGGCACTCCCCCGCGACCTGCTCGAGACCTGCGACCTCGTCATCGTGAACGAGACGGAGTACGCGCAGCTGCCCGAGGTGCACGATGCTCCGCTGCTGTGCGTCACGCTCGGTGCCGCGGGAGCACGCCTGTACCGGCACGGCGAGCTCGTGGCATCCGCCCCCGGGGTCGCGACGACCGTGCGCAACACCGTCGGCGCGGGCGATGCCTTCTGCGCGGCCCTCGTCGTCGGCCTCCTGCGCGGTGACGCCGAAGCCGACGCGCTCGCCCGCGCGTGCGCCGTCGGTGCCGCGGCCGTCGCCGACGACGCCTCGCAACCCGCGCTCGACGCCCTCGACACGTACAGAGTGACCGCATGAGCCGCCGGCCGATCCTCGTCGACTGCGACACCGGAATCGACGACGCCCTCGCCCTCGCCTACCTGCTGGCCGAGCCCTCGGTCGAGATCGTCGGAGTGACGACGGTTTCGGGGAACACGGATGCCGCCCGCGCGGCCGCCAACACCCTCTCGCTGTTCGAGCTCGCCGGGGTCGACGGCATCCCCGTCGCGGTCGGCGCCCACGACTTCCGCGGCCGCTCCTACGCCGGCGGCGCGCCGCACGTGCACGGAGACGACGGAGTGGGCGGAATCGCGCTCGCGACGGCCGCTCAGCTGCACGACGCTCGCCCCGCGGTCGAGCTCATCGACCACCTCGCGGCACGGCATCCGGATCTCACCGTGCTCGCGCTCGGACCGCTCACCAACCTCGCCGCCTACGCCGAGACGCCCGGTGTCGCCCGTTTCGACCACCTCGTCGTGATGGGTGGCGCGTTCGGTCACTCGGGCAACGTGACCGCGTGGGCCGAGGCGAACATTCACAACGACCCCGAGTCGGCCGCCGTCGTGTTCGCGCAGGACTGGGACACCACGCTCGTCCCGCTCGATGTGACGATGACGCAAACGCTGGATGCCGCCGACCTCGTGCGACTCGAGGCGATCCCCGGGGCGCTCCCCCATGCGCTGGCCCGCATGCTGCCGGCCTACCTCGACTTCTACGCCGGCCGCGTGTTCGCCGACCGGCGGTGCGCCCTGCACGACCCGCTCGCCGCGATGGTGGCCGCCGGGGTGCTGCGCGGAGTCAGCGTCGCCTCGGGTCAGGTCGAGGTACGGCTCGAGCGCGGCGAACGCGGGCGCACGGTGTCGTCGCGCGGCTCCGAGACGCAACGCTGGGTGCGCGGCATGGAAGGCTCCGCGGTCGAGGTGCTGCTCGGCGCGCTCGAAGGGCGGGAGTGGCCGGCCTGAGCGTCACCGCACCCGCTGGGGTGTGACTACGCTCAGGCATGAGGCTACTCAGCGAACCACACCGGAGGACTCCATGGCATCCGCTTCCCCGAGCGTCGGACGCCGCGAGCGCAACAAGCAGGCGAAGCTGGAGCGCATCGTGGCCGCGGCGGGCGATCTCTTCGCCGCGCGCGGCGTCGACGACGTCACCACCCAGGAGATCGCCGACGCCGCTGACATCGGCACGGGCACGCTGTTCCTCTACGCCCGCACGAAGGGCGAGCTGCTCCTGCTCGTGCAGAACGCGCACTACGAGCAGGCCCTGACGGAGGGGCGCGCGGCGGCCGAGGCGCGACCCGGAGCCCTCGACGGCGTCGTGGCGCTCCTCGCCCCGATCGTCGAGTGCAACCGCGCACAGGTCGAGAACGGTCGCACCTACCTGCGCGAGATGCTCTTCGGCGACGCGCACGAACCACATCACGCCGAAGCGCTCCGCTTCGTCGCCGAGACGGAGCAGGCGGTGACCGACCTCATCGCCACGCGGACGGGACGCGCCCACGACGACGCCGCCGTGCGGGCACGCTTGATCGCGGCGGCGATGTTCGTCACCATGGCATCCGCCGCCTCGCCCGACATCAGCGTGGCCGACATCCTCGCCTCCGTCCGGACACAGGCGTCCGTCATCATCGAGGACTGACGCCCGCGGTCACTCCGCCGGCGCCGTCAGCTCCGCGTAGAGGGCCTCGACGGGCTGCGCCAGACTCGCCCGCACCTGTCGGGTCAGGTCGTCGGCCAGCACCTCGAAGTGCCCCGCCTCGAGTCCGTCGAGCACCTGGCCGGCGAGGTCGGCGGGGGTGAGCTTCGGGCCGCTCGCGTGTGCGGCCATCGGGGTGTCGACGTAGCCCATGTGCACACCCATGACGTGGACTCCCCGCGGGGCGAGTTCGAGGCGGAGGGAGTTGGTGGCCGACCACATCGCCGCTTTCGACGCCGAGTAGACCCCGCCGAACGCGTACCACGAGGCGATCGAGTGGATGTCGACGAGCGCCGCTCCCGGGCGACCCGTGATCACCGGAGCGAAGGCACGGGCCACGCGCACGGGGCCGAAGAAGTTGACCTCCATGTTCGCGGCGATGTCCGCCTCGTCGATGTCGAGCAGACTCGCCGTGGGCGGGTTGGCCCCGGCGTTGTTGATCACGACGGTGACATCGGATGCCGCGTCCACCGCCGCGCGCACGGATGCGGGGTCGGTGACGTCGAGGTGGAGCGGGACCACGCGCGGGTCGTCCCACGTCCGGGGCGTGCGCGCCGCGGCGTAGACCGTAGCTGCGCCGCGGGCCAGGGCGGCGGAGACCAGCTCGCGACCGATCCCCCCGTTCGCTCCGGTGATGAGGATGACGGCGTCGTTCAGAGAGGGCATGTTCGGCTCAGCTTTCGGTGGGGGTGAGGAAGGCGACGGCGACGGGGACGAACTCTCGCCAGTACTGGAAGATGCCGCCGTGGCCCGAGTGGGGGTAGATGATCAGCTCGGATCCCGGCATCCGTCGATGCAGGTCGTGCGAGAGCACGCTCGGCACCATCCGGTCGTTGTCTCCGTTGGCGATGAGCACCGGGCCGTCGAACACGGACAGGTCCGACGGCGCCGACCGGCCGTAGCGGGCGATGGCCTTCAGCTGCCTCCGGAACGCCGAGAGCGAGGCCGCCTTGTCGCGGTCCGTCGTGCGTTCTCGGAGTCGGGCCACGAACTCCTTACCGGCCTTCGTGCCGACGGCGTCGCGGTTGAAGAAGAGGAACTCCTTGGGGTCGGCTCTCGCGATCAGCGCGCGGGCGATGTCGAGGGAGGTGGTGCGCGCGACCTTGTCGATGTCCTTTCCCCCGCGCGGGCCCGTGCCGGTGAGCACGAGCTTGCGGACGAGCCCCGGATGCCGCACCACGAGGTCTTGCGCGATCATGCCGCCCATCGAGAACGAGAAGACGTCCACCCGGGAGTATCCGAGAGCGCGGATGAAGGCGTGCGCGTCGTCGGCGGCCTCTTCGATCGTGGCGGGGACCGCGCCGGTGGAGGCACCGACGCCGCGCTGGTCGAAGGTGACGACGCGGCGCTCGCGAGCCACGGCGTCGATGAGGCGCGGATCCCAGTTGTCGAGGGTGGCGGCCAGGTGCACGAAGAAGACCACGGGGATGTCCTCTTTCGGGCCGAGCTCGCGGTAGGCGGAGGTGACGCCGGCGACGTCGATGGTCTTGGTGGGGGCGAGCGCGTACGAGGTGATGACGCGGTCGTCGGAGGGCGAGCTCATGATGTCGTCCTTCGATCTCGAGGAGGAGGTTTCGGGCGTCAGGCGCCGAGCACGACGGTCTTGCCGCGCGTGCCGCCGCGTTCGAGCGAGGCGAGGGCGGCGGGGGCCTCGTCGAACGCGTACGTCGCGCCGACGACCGGACGGATGACGCCCGCGTCGACCAGGCCGGCGATCTGCGCCAACTGCGCGCCGTCGGCCCGCATGAAGAGGAACTCGTAGCGCACGCCGAGCTTCTTCGCCTGGCTGCGCACCTTGCGGCTGAGCGCGCCGATCACCAGACGCACCACCGGGTTCAGTCCGCGGCGGACGGCGAACGCGGGCGTCGGGGGCCCGGCGATGCCGACCGCCGTTCCGCCCCGGCGCAGCACGCGCATCGACTTCTCGAGGTTCTCGCCTCCCAGGCTGTCGAGCACGAAGTCGTAGCCCGACAGCTGCTCGGAGAAGTCCTGCGTGCGGTAGTCGATGACGACGTCGGCTCCGAGCTCGCGTAGGAAGTCGGCGTTGCGCCCCGATGCGGTGGTGGCGACGGAGGCGCCCAGGTGCTTCGCGAGCTGGATCGCGACGGTGCCCACGCCCCCCGCACCCGCGTGGATGAGCACCTTCTGCCCAGGCCCGACCTGACCGATCTCGACGAGTGCCTGCCAGGCGGTGAGCGCCACCAGCGGAAGCGAACCGGCTTCGGCCACGCTCACCGAGGTCGGCGCGAGCGCCACGTCGGCCTGATCGACGGCGATCCGCTCGGCGAGGGTGCCGATCCGATTGTCGCGCGGACGGGCGAAGACCCGGTCCCCCGCCCGGAAGGACCGCACACGCGAGCCGACGCGGATCACGGTCCCCGCGACGTCGTGCCCGAGGATCGCGGGGAAGGAGTACGGCAGGAAGGCCGTGAACTCGCCCTGACGCACCTTCTCGTCGAGCATGTTCAGTCCGGCGGCCTCGACCGCGATGAGCACGTCGTCGTCGCGCAGCGTCGGCTCGGCCGCGTCGGCTTCGTGGAGGGGCTTGGTGTAGCCGTCGATGAGGAAGGCGCGCATGGATCTTCTCCTGGGTGGGATGGGTCGGTGTCAGCCGCGGAGGAAGGCGCGGATGCGGTCGGTGGTGATGGATCTCGCGGCGACTCATCTGAGCGAGTACACTCAATACTGAGCACACTCAGCAAGTTTGTCAAGGAGGTGCGATGACCTCTCCCCCCTCGACAGGTCGCCGCGCACGCGCGATGGCCGACAAGCGTCGACGCATCACGGATGCCGCCACAGCGCTGTTCGCGCGGAATGGCGCCGACGGCGTCACGACGCAGCAGATCGCCGACGAGGCCGACGTCGCGATCGGCACCCTGTTCCGCTACGTCGCGACCAAGGCGGAGCTGGTGATGATGGTGCAGAACGAGAAGTTCGCGGATGCCGTGGACCGTGGCATCCGGACCGCCTCTCTCGCCGCGTCCACCGCGTCGCCCGTCGAGGTGGTGATGACGCTGTTGTCACCGGTCATCGGATGCGTGCGCGAGCATCCCTCGAACGGCCGCATCTACCTGCACGAACTCGTCTTCGGCGATCCGGCGGAGGAGCACCGGGCCGAGGGACTCGCGCAGGCGTGGCGGTGGGAGTCCGCCGTCGCGAGCGTCGTGCAGCAGAAGACGGGCGCAGCTCCGGATGCCGCGGCCACGGCGGCCCGCATCGTCACGGCGATCGTGCACGTCACCTTGACCGCCACCCTGCACCTCGCGGCATCCGACGAAGAGATACGCGACATCATCCGGCGACAGGTGAGCGTGCTGCTGCCCGGGGCGACCGGGTACCCGCTGGCAGCGGAGTGAGCGGAGGGGTGTCGGGGCTTACGCCCGCAGAGGGGCACCGTTCGAGAACGCCGCCCCCGCGAAGCGCTCGCCGATGAGGCGATGGGTGTCGCCGTCGGGGTGCAGCCCGTCGGGCAGCGGATGCGCCGCGGCGTCTTCGGGGCCGTACAGCGAGAGCCCGTCGAGGTAATGCAGCGCCGAATCGTCGGAGCGGTCGGCGACGACGCGAGCGAGCACCTCGCGGATGACCTCGAGCGTCAGCGCGCCGCGCGCGACCTCGGCCGGGTCGCCGGTCGCGACGAAGCGCACCTCGCCGGCGCGGAGCGCCTCGATGTCGAAGGCTCCCGGTCCGGGGGTCTCCTCGTGGACGCCGCAGAAGATCGGCGACACGACGAGCAGGGGCGTGTCGGGGTGCCCCTCCCGGATCGTGTCGAGGAAGCCGTGCACGGCGGGCAGGAATGCACGCGCCCGCATCGCGTCGGCGTTGACGACGTTGATACCGAGCTTCACGCTGATCACGTCGGCCGGAGTGTCGCGGATGACCCGCGCCATGAACGGGTCGAGCATCGCGCTCCCGCCGAAACCGAGGTTGTGCAGCTGCACGTCCGCCGCACGCGCGGCGACGACCGGCCAGATCTCGGTCGGGGCGGTGGCGTTCGACCCGTGGCTGATGGAACTGCCGTGGTGCACCCATCTCGGACGCTCATCGGCGACGGCCGCCAGAGGCGCGTCGGCGAGCAATGACACGAGATCGATCTGTTCGTTGTGGGGCAGCCACATCTCGACGGTCTTCTCGCCCGCAGCCAGGTCGGTCAGCACGACGAGGTCGTCGTCTCCGGGGCGCGGGGTCGCCGCGCCGGTGGCCATGTCGAGCTCGAGCGCATCACCGTTCACGAGCGGACGACGCAGCACAAGGCGGTCATCGATGATCACGTCGACCATTCCGCGATCACGGTGCAGCCCTCGATACGAGACCCGCGTGGCGTGCAGGCGCAGCGTGACCGCCGTCGCCGTCGTGCGGAAACGCAGGTGGATGCCGGAAGGCTGGCGTTCCACCATCGTGAACTGGGCATCGGCCTCACGCTCTCGATAGGGCAGCGGCAGGCGGTGCAGACGCGCGCCGTGCGCGAGCGACTCGAGGTCGGCTCCCCCGCGGATCACGTCGAGGGTGAGTGGTGTGTCGATCACGGTGCGGCCTCCTCTGACCAGGTGGTGAGCAGAACGTCGAGTCGGTCGATGAGTGGCATCCACGATTCGTCGGCCGACGGGGCGCTGTGGGCGAAGGCACCGACGTGTTCGAGATGAAGGAAGCCGTTGAGGAACGACGAGATCAAGCGGATCGCGTGGACGCGGTCCTCCTCGGCGATGCCGTAACCCCGCAGCACGGCGGCGAGGGCGCGGCTCGAGCGCGCCGCCTCGTCGCTGCGGACCGCCGCCTCGCCCGCGCGACGCTGGAGACTCTCCCACCGACCCGGGTGCCGACGCGCGTAGTCGCGATGCACCTCGCAGAGGGCGGTCAGCGCCTCGCGTCGGGCACGACCGGCAACGGCCTCCCCCGCACGATCGCTCAGCTCACCGAGGGCGAGGATCGTGATCCCGTCGCGGAGTGCGGCGAGGTCACGGACGTGCCCGTAGAGGCTGGGCGTGCGGACGTCGAGCTCACGGGCGACCGCGGAGAGGGTCACCGCCGTCAGACCGGACGAGTCGGCGAGGTCGGCCGCGGTCTGGATGACTGTGGAGGCGGTAAGGGTGGGGCGGGACATGCGAAGAGCCTATACCTATTAGGCTTTGTCCTACTACTCGTAGTCTACGGCTGGAGAAAGAAGAACGGCCCCGCGCGATCACTCGCACGGGGCCGTTCTCGAGAAGGGATCAGAAGTCCCAGTCGTCGTCTTCGGTCGCCTCGGCCTTGCCGATGACGTACGACGAACCCGACCCCGAGAAGAAGTCGTGGTTCTCGTCGGCGTTCGGCGAGAGGGCCGACAGGATCGCGGGATTCACGTTCGTGACCGACGCGGGGAACATCGCCTCGTAGCCGAGGTTCATCAGCGCCTTGTTCGCGTTGTAGTGAAGGAACTTCTTCACGTCTTCGCTCAGGCCGACCGAGTCGTACAGGCTCTGCGTGTAGCCCACCTCGTTGTCGTAGAGCTCGTACATCAGCGAGAACGTGTAGTCCTTGATGTCGTCGCGACGGGCCTGGTCGACCGTCTCGAGACCGCGCTGGAACTTGTAGCCGATGTAGTACCCGTGCACGGCCTCGTCGCGGATGATGAGGCGGATCAGGTCTGCCGTGTTGGTGAGCTTGGCGCGGCTCGACCAGTGCATCGGCAGGTAGAAGCCCGAGTAGAAGAGGAACGACTCGAGCAGGGTCGAGGCGACCTTGCGCTTGAGCGGGTCGTCGCCACGGTAGTAGTCCATGACGATACGCGCCTTCTTCTGAAGGAACTCGTTCTCGCTCGACCAGCGGAACGCCTCGTCGATCTCCTTCGTGGAGCACAGCGTCGAGAAGATCGACGAGTAGCTCTTGGCGTGCACCGACTCCATGAACGCGATGTTCGTGTAGACGGCCTCTTCGTGCGGGGTGATCGCGTCGGGGATGAGCGAGACCGCACCGACCGTGCCCTGGATGGTGTCGAGGAGCGTGAGCCCCGTGAACACGCGCATCGTGAGCGTCTGCTCCTCGGGGGTGAGCGTGTTCCACGACTGGATGTCGTTCGACAGCGGCACCTTCTCGGGCAGCCAGAAGTTGTTCACCAGACGATTCCAGACCTCGAGGTCTTTGTCGTCCTGGATGCGGTTCCAGTTGATGGCCTGCACGTGGTTCAGCAACTGCAGCTTCTCAGCCATGTCGTTCCTGTGTCCTTGATCGATGAGGGGTCAGCGGCTCAGAGCATGCACGAGACGCACTCGGTCATGTCGGTGCCCTCGAGCGCCAGCTGACGCAGACGGATGTAGTAGATGGTCTTGATGCCCTTGCGCCACGCGTAGATCTGCGCCTTGTTGATGTCGCGGGTGGTGACGGTGTCCTTGAAGAACAGCGTCAGCGACAGGCCCTGGTCGACGTGCTGCGTGGCCGCGGCGTACGTGTCGATGACCTTCTCGTAGCCGATCTCGTAGGCGTCCTGGTAGTAGTCCAGGTTCTCGTTCGTCATGAACGGAGCCGGGTAGTAGACGCGACCGAGCTTGCCTTCCTTGCGGATCTCGATCTTCGAGGCGATCGGGTGGATCGAGCTCGTGGAGTTGTTGATGTACGAGATCGAACCGGTCGGGGGCACCGCCTGCAGGTTCTGGTTGTAGATGCCGTGGGCCTGCACCGACGCCTTCAGCTCGCGCCAGTCGTCCTGCGTGGGGATCTGGACGTTCGCGAACAGCTCCTTGGCCTTGGCCGTCTCGGGCTCCCACACCTGGTCGGTGTACTTGTCGAAGAACTCGCCCGACGCGTACGTCGAGTTCTCGAAGCCGTCGAAGGCCGCGCCGCGCTCGATCGCGAGGCGGTTCGACGCCCGCAGCGCATGGAAGAGCACCGTGTAGAAGTAGATGTTCGTGAAGTCGATGCCCTCTTCGGAGCCGTAGTACACGTGCTCACGAGCGAGGTAGCCGTGCAGGTTCATCTGGCCGAGGCCGATGGCGTGCGAGCGGTCGTTGCCGTCTTCGATCGAACGCACCGAGGCGATGTGGCTCTGCACGCTCACCGCGGTGAGGGCGCGGATCGCGGTCTCGACCGTGAGGCCGAGGTCGCCGCCGTCCATCGCCAGCGCGATGTTCATCGAGCCGAGGTTGCAGGAGATGTCCTTGCCGATGGTGTCGTACGAGAGGTCTTCGTTGTACGTCGTCGGGGTGTTGACCTGCAGGATCTCCGAGCACAGGTTCGACATGTTGATGCGACCGGCAATCGGGTTGGCCTTGTTCACCGTGTCCTCGAACATGATGTACGGGTAGCCCGACTCGAACTGGATCTCGGCGAGGGTCTGGAAGAACTCGCGCGCGTTGATCTTCGTCTTCTTGATGCGCGGGTCGTCGACCATCTCACGGTACTTCTCGGTGACCGAGATGTCGCCGAAGGGCTTCTTGTAGACCTTCTCGACGTCGTACGGCGAGAAGAGGTACATGTCCTCGCCGTTCTTGGCGAGCTCGAACGTGATGTCGGGGATGACGACACCCAGCGACAGCGTCTTGATGCGGATCTTCTCGTCGGCGTTCTCGCGCTTGGTGTCGAGGAAACGCAGGATGTCGGGGTGGTGCGCGTTGAGGTACACCGCACCGGCGCCCTGACGCGCGCCGAGCTGGTTGGCGTAGCTGAAGCTGTCTTCGAGCAGCTTCATGACGGGGATGATGCCCGACGACTGGTTCTCGATCTGCTTGATCGGCGCACCCGCCTCGCGGATGTTCGACAGCAGCAGGGCCACGCCGCCGCCGCGCTTCGACAGCTGCAGGGCGGAGTTGATGCCGCGGGCGATCGACTCCATGTTGTCTTCGATGCGCAGGAGGAAGCACGACACGAGCTCGCCGCGCTGCGCCTTGCCGGCGTTGAGGAACGTGGGGGTCGCGGGCTGGAAGCGACCCGAGATGATCTCGTCGACCAGCTGCACGGCGAGACGCTGATCGCCGTCGGCCAGGGCGAGGGCGGTCATGACGACGCGGTCCTCGAAGCGCTCGAGGTAGCGCTTTCCGTCGAAGGTCTTGAGCGTGTAGCTCGTGTAGTACTTGAACGCACCGAGGAAGGTCTCGAAACGGAACTTCGCACCGTAGGCGCGGTCGTTGAGCTCCTGGATGAAGTCCATCGAGTACTTCGCGAGCACGGTGGGCTCGTAGTACTCCTTCTCGACGAGGTAGTCGAGGCGCTCCTTGAGCGAGTGGAAGAACACGGTGTTCTGGTTGACGTGCTGCAGGAAGTACTCCCGCGCCGCCCGCTTGTCGGCGTCGAACTGGATGTTGCCGTCTGCGTCGTACAGGTTCAGCATCGCGTTCAGGGCGTGGTAATCCATTCCCTCGAATCGCGCCTCGGTCTTCACGTCCACGTCGGTCAGCTCAACTTCCACCATCGTTCCAATCCCTCGGTGACCCGCTCGACATCGTCGGGGGTGCCGAAAACTTCCAGCCGGTATAGGTGCGGCACCGCGCATTTGCGCGCGATGATGTCTCCGGCGAGGCAGAAGGCGTCGCCGAAGTTCGTGTTCCCCGCGGAGATGACCCCGCGGATGTTGCGTCGGTTCCGCTCCTCGTTGAGGAACCGGATGACCTGCTTGGGGACCGCCCCCTTCTCGACGCCCCGGCCGGCACCCCCACCGTAAGTGGGGGTGACCAGCACGAAGGGTTCGTCGACGTGAAGGGGCGGATCGGTCGGCCGGAGCGGGATGCGCACGGCACGCTTACCGAGCTTCTCGATGAAACGTGCGGTGTTGCCCGACACGCTCGAGAAGTAGACCAGCAGCGGAGCCTCGGTCGCCGACATGACAGCGCTCATGACGAAGGTCTCAGAGCGTGTCGCGGGATCAGGCGAGTCGCGAAGCGAGCTCGTCGATCTTGTCGGGACGGAAGCCCGACCAGTGGTCCTCGTCGGTGATGACGACGGGGGCCTGAAGGTACCCGAGCGACTTGACCTGCTCGAGGGCCGACGGGTCTTCGGACAGGTCGAGCACGTTGTACTCGATGCCCTTCGAATCGAGTGCGCGGTACGTCGCGGTGCACTGGACGCAGGACGGCTTGGTGTAGACCGTGATCGCCATGTCGTTCTCTCTCTCCCCTAGAAAATCTTCGTCCGGGCGGGCAGGGCTCGCCGGGACCTCAATACTACATATGGGGACGGACATCGGAAGGCACCACAAGGGGTAGTAGTTACATCGATGTGATTTTCCACCGTCTCTCCCCATGTACAACACAGGTTGTCCACGATTTCATCCACAGATCGACCCCCTCTCCTCGCTCTGTTCACAGGCGCGATTCCGCGGTTCTCGCGTCGTCGTCCGTCGTCTGTCCACAGATCGGACGCTAGACGGGGGTTCCGACATCGCACAGGCGGTGGAATCCCGACTCCGGCGTGTCGCGGCGTGTCGCGGCATCCGTCGATCGGCACCGCTCGGCGGGTGTCGGAGGTCGGCGGTAGCGTTGTGCGGTGGCCGGCTACCGCGAACTCCTCAGAACCCCTGGCGTGGGGCGCATCATCGCCGCGCAGCTGACCGCGCGCTTCCCCAACGGCATGACGAGCCTCGCCGTCCTGCTGCACATCGAGCACGTCACGGGCTCGTACGGCGCCGCCGGTCTCGTGCTGGCCGCCACGAGCCTCGGGCAAGCCGTCGCCGGTCCCGTCACCAGCCGGTGGATGGGCCGCTGGGGCATGCGCCGCGTGCTCTCGGTCACGCTCCTCGTGTGCGCGGCGGCGATCGCGACCCTCGCGCTGATCGAGATGCCGCTCCCCCTGTACATGACCCTCGGCCTGATCGCGGGTCTGTCGACTCCGCCGGTGCAGTCGGCCGTGCGCACCATCTACCCGAAGATGGTCCCCTCCAAGCAGCTGACTCCGCTGTACTCGCTCGACGCCTCGCTCCAAGAGATCATCTGGGTGCTCGCGCCCGTGCTCATCACCCTCGTCGCGACGCAGATCGGCACGGTGCCCGGGCTGCTGCTCGTGGTGGTCATCCTCATCGGCGGCGGTGCGTGGTTCATCCTGAGCCCCGAGGTCGGGCGCGTGCGCATCCCGCGCAGCCGCCGGGGTCTCGGTCGCGTTCTCGCCAAGCCGCCCGTCATCCTCGCCACGGCCACCGGCTTCCTCCTCATCGGCGCGTGTTCGGCCGTCGAGGCCGGTGTCGTGGCCACCTTCGACCACGGCGGTCTCGAGGCGGGGCTCATCCTCGCCGTCTTCGCCGTCGGCAGCCTCGCGGGCGGCCTCTCGTTCGGGCACATCCCGATCGGCCGCTGGGCGATGGCCCGTCGCTTCGCGATCGTGGCGGTCGGACTCTCGCTCACGGTGTTCTCACTGAACGCGTGGTGGATCGGTGCGACCCTCCTCGTCGCGGGCGCCGGCATCGCCCCCGCGCTGGCCGTGATGTTCGCCATGACCTCCGCGAGCGTGCGCTTCAGCGAGACCGCCGAGGCCTACGGATGGATCGGCACCGGGCAGCTGATCGGCGCGGCGGCCGGGTCCGCCGTGGCCGGCTTCCTCGTCGACGGCGTCGGCCCGACCGGCGCGTACGTGGCGGCGGCGGGTTTCGCCGTGGCCGGGTTCATCGTGTCGGTGATCTTCGTGCGCGGCTTCCCCGACCTGCGCCACCGCGATGCCAGCCCCATTCCCGACACCGAGCCGGTTCCCACCATCACCTGAGCGGATGCCGGAGTTCCCGGCATCCGGAACATGTCCGTCGGCGGCGGCTCAGTGCGTACGACGCAGCAGCTCGAGCACGGCGAGAGCGTAGGCGTCGGCGGGTTCGGGGTGATCGAACACGATCGTGGATCCGCCGACCGCGATCTCGACCTCGTAGGTGTCGGAGAGGCGGCGGAGCGAGCGAAAGGTGGAGCGCAGCAGCTCGCGCAGCTGCGATTCCGACGGCAGCCACAGGGCGTCCTCGGTCGCGACCGAGTCGAGCGCCCACTCGGTTGTGCCGTTGAACGCGAGGATGCGACCCGTCGGATAATCGCGCGGCTCGACGGTCATCTCGCTCACGGTGAAGACATCGGCGTCGAACTCCGGCTCGTCGAGCTGGAAGCGGTCCCCCGAGCGCGGATGCCACACGAGTCCGGCTTCGCGGAGGGCCAGGGCCATCTCGGTCGAGATCATGGCATCCATTCTGGGGGCCGTCGGAGCGATCGGGCCGACATCGCCCGAAGCGGTTCGGATGCCGGACGCCACCCCCACCCCGATGTCGGTGGTCCCGAGCACAATGGATGCCATGACCTCGTTCGATCCGGCTCGGTTCCTGCCCGATGACCTGCTGGCCCGCATCCGCGAGCGAGCCGTGGTGCACGACCACGAGAACACCTTCCCGCACGACGACCTCGACGAGCTGCGCGCGGCAGGCTACCTGAGCATCCTGGTTCCGACCGAGCGCGGCGGCGCGGGTCTGAGCCTCGCCGAGGCCTCAGTGCTGCAGCAGCGGCTGGCGGGGGCGGCCCCGGCGACGGCCCTCGCGATCAACATGCACCTCGTGTGGACGGGCGTCGCCAAAGTGTTGCGCGATCGGGGCATCGACGATCTGGCCTTCGTCGAAGAGGGAGCCGTCGCGGGCGAGGTGTTCGCGTTCGGCATCAGCGAGGCCGGCAACGACCTCGTGCTGGCCGGGAGCGACACCGTGGCGCGTCCCGACGGCGAGGGCGGCTACACGTTCACGGGGACGAAGATCTTCACCTCGCTGTCGCCGGTGTGGAACCACCTCGGTGTGCACGGCCTCGACACCGAGTCGCCCGACGGCCCGAAGACGGTCTTCGCCTTCCTCGACCGCACCGACGAGGTCGTCACGCGCGACGATTGGGACACCCTCGGCATGCGCGGCACGCAGAGCCGCACCACCGAGCTCCGCGGGGCGCACGCCTCTGCCGACCGCGTCGTGCGCCGGATCGACCCGGGTCCCACGCCCGATCCGCTCGTGTTCGGCATCTTCGCCGTCTTCGAGATCCTGCTCGCGTCGGTGTACACCGGCATCGCGCGGCGCGCGCTCGACCTCGCGGTCGAGGCCGCCACCTCGCGTACCTCGAAGAAGACCGGCACCATCTACGCCACCGACCCCGACATCCGCTGGCGCATCGCCGACATGGCCCTCGCCTACGACGCCATGCCTCCCCAGCTCGCCGCGCTCGCGAACGACGTCGACTCGCTCGCCGATCACGGGCCGCGGTGGTTCTCGCTGCTCTCGGGCGTGAAGTACCGCGCCGTGGCGATGGCGAAAGAGGTGGTCGACGACGCCGTCCTCGTCGGCGGCGGCGCGGCGTACTTCTCGCGTCACGAGCTGAGCCGTCTGTACCGCGACGTGCTGGCCGGCATGTTCCACCCGTCCGACGCCGAATCGGCGCACGCGACGACCGCCGCGGCGTGGCTCGGACCGGTGACCTCCTGATGGCGCGCACGCCCACGCGCGCTCTGAGCCCGGCCGATCAGGAGCGCCGTCGCGCCCTGCGCGTCATGAAGGGGGTCGCCCTCGGTGCGCTGGTGGCGATGGCCATCGTCTTCGCCGTGTCGTTCTCGCTGCAGCGCGAGGTGGAGTGGCTGCAGTACGTGCGCGCGGCCGCCGAGGGCGGCATGGTCGGCGCCCTCGCCGACTGGTTCGCCGTCACCGCGTTGTTCCGGCACCCCTTGGGTCTGCCAATCCCCCACACGGCGATCATCCCGCGCCGTAAAGACGAGATCGGTCGCCAACTGGGCGAGTTCGTCGAGACGAACTTCCTCGAGGGCGACGTCGTCCGCACCAAGCTCGAGTCCACCCCGCTCTCGGCTCGTGCGGGTGCCTGGCTGGCCGAGCCCGCTCACGCCGAACGCGTCGCCGCGGAGGGGGCGACGCTCGCCTCGAGCGTGCTCACCGCGCTGAGCGACGACGATGTGCAGGGCCTCATCGAAGACCTCGCCCGCGAGCACCTCCTCTCGCCCGACTGGGGCCCCTCGATCGGAGGGTGGCTCGAACGCGTCGTGTCGTCGGGAGCGCACCACGGGGCGGTCGACCTCGCCCTCGACAACATCGCCGTGTGGTTGGGCAACAACCGCGACACCTTCCAGGGCCTCGTGTCCCGACGCCTGCCGGCGTGGGTGCCGAGCATGGCGGCGCGCCTCGTCGACGACACGGTCTACCGCGAGGCGGTCCAGTTCGTCGACGCCGTGCGCGCCGACCCCCGCCATCAGGCGCGTGGAGCGATCGACGGCTACCTCGGGCGCCTCGCCGACAACCTGCAGCACGACCCGTCGACGATGGTGCGCCTCGAAGAAGCGAAGGCCGCGGTGTCCGACAGCCCGCGCGTGCGTCAACTGGCCGCCGACGCGTGGAACACCGCGAAGGCCGGGCTGCTCCGCTCGCTCGGCGACCCCGACAGCGCCCTCCGGCGCCGCGCCACGGCCGCCCTCGCCGAGGTCGGCGAGCGTCTGCAGCGCGACGAGGTCCTGCAGAAGCGCGTCGACGGCTGGGTCACCGACGCGGCCGTGTTCGTGGTGGGCCGCTACCGGCACGACATCGCCTCGATCATCACCGACACCGTCGAGCGGTGGGACGCCGAAGAGACCACCGAGAAGATCGAGCTGATGGTCGGGCGC
The DNA here is from genome assembly GCF_023712585.1 of Microbacterium sp. P26. NCBI lineage: Bacteria > Bacillati > Actinomycetota > Actinomycetes > Micrococcales > Microbacteriaceae > Microbacterium > Microbacterium sp. P26. Next base: position 125,348 of record NZ_JAMAXZ010000005.1, read on the forward strand.
GACCTGCAGTACATCCGCCTCAACGGAACGATCGTCGGCGCCCTCGCGGGGCTCGTGATCTTCACCGTCGCCCACGTGATCTGGGGTTCGTGAGCGCGCTGACGGCGGTTCGACGAAATCCGTCGCGTCGCACCGGCCCGCGACGCAGCCGGGTGAGTAGCCTGGGGCGCGTGAGTGACGGAACCGACGCCGAGTCGCTCTTCACGTACGGGACGCTGCAGTCGTCCGACGTGCAACTCGACACGTTCGGACGCCGCGTCGACGGCGACGACGACACGCTGACCGGTTTCCGTCTCGAATGGATCGACGCCACCGGCGTCCATGATCCCGGCGGCGTCGACACCGCCTCCGCTCTGGCAGATCGCCATCGTGCGCTGCGGCGCACCGACGACCCACGCGATCGCGTGTTCGGCCGCGTGCTGCAGCTCACGGCAGACGAACTCGACGCGGCCGACGAGTACATGGCGACCGTCTCGCGACGCACGCGGGTCACGCTGTCGAGCGGCGCCGAGGCATGGGTCTACGTCGCCGTATGACCGCCCTATCCGTCGATCCGCTCTGGCCCCGCGCCGGTGACTGGCCCGTCCCCTCGCCCGACACGGTTCCGGATGCCGCTCTGCTCGGCGTCCCCGCCTGGCGCACGTCACTCTCGCCCACGGGCGCCGGCGAAACGCCCGCGGCGGTTCGCGCAGCTCTGCGACGCTTCTCGCCCACGCTGATGGGTCCGCCCCCGGTCTCGCTCGACGACGTGCTGAGCATCGTCGATGCCGGTGACGTCGCCGAACCCGACGGCCACGAGGGCGAACAGCGCGTGCGCGACGCCGTCGCGGAGCTCAGCGCCGTAGGCATGGTCATCGCCCTCGGCGGCGACAACTCCGCGACCTACGCGGTCGCTCAAGGACGTCGCGCCCGCGGGCTCATCACCCTCGACGCCCACTTCGACCTGCGCGACGGCGAATCGAACGGATCCCCCGTACGCCGGCTCATCGCCGACGGGCTCGATCCCTCGCGCATCGTGCAGATCGGCATCGCCGACTTCGCGAACTCCGCGGCCTACGCGCAGCGCGCCCACGAGGCGGGCATCACCGTCATCACCCTCGACGAGCTCCGCCGTCGCGGTATCGACACGGTGATCGCCGACGCCCTGCGCATCGCCGGAGCGGGCTCCGCGTCGACAGACGCCGGCGGCATCCACCTCGATGTCGACGTCGACGTGTGCGACCGCTCGGTCGCACCGGGATGCCCGGCGAGCGTTCCCGGAGGCCTCGCGGCGTGGGAGCTGCGCGCTCTCGTGCGCGGCCTCTCCCGCGACTCCGGCGTGATCAGCGCCGACATCGTCGAGGTGGATGCCACGGCAGACACCGCCGACGCCCGCACCGTGCGCCTGGCCGCGCTGTGCGTTCTGGAGATCCTGGCAGGAATGGCGGAAAGACGATGATCCAACTCATCCTCGCGCGGCACGCGAAATCGGACTGGGCCGACGAAGGTCTCGACGATCACGAGCGTCCGCTCAACGATCGCGGTCGCCGCGACGCACCGGCGATGGCGCGGATGGTCGTGCGCAAGGGCGTGCGACCCGAGACCGTGCTGTCGAGCACGGCCGTGCGCGCGAAGGAGACGGCGCGGTTCTTCGCGACAGCGTTCGACGCCGAGGTCACCGAGCTCGCCGAGCTGTACCTGGCCGATCCCGCGCAGATCCTCGCGTCCGCGCGCGCCGCGGGGGTCGACGAGCTGATGGTCGTCGCGCACGACCCCGGCATGAGCGCCCTCGTCTCGCGTCTCGCCGACCGCGACGAGCGCATGGTCACGTGCGCCGTGGCGATCTTCACCTGGCACGACGGCACGTGGGACGACGTCGACGCGACGCCTCCCGACGAGTTCGAGCTGCTGACGCCCTGACGCCCGGCGCGGCCCGACCGGCCGGGCGAGCGGATCACAACGGCGCGGCCTGACGAGTGCCCCACCACCCGCACGATGCCTCAGACCTCGGCCCCGTCCTTCCACACGGTCCGCACGAGAGGCACGCCCGGGCGGTAGGCGAGGTGAACGCGGGTCGGCGCCTCGAGCATCACGAGGTCGGCGCGCGCGCCGGGCCGGATGCCCCCCACGTCGGTGCGGCGCAGCGCGCGGGCACCTCCCGCGGTCGCCGCCCACACCGCCTCGGCGACCGTCATCCCCATTTCGCGCACGGCCAGGGCGATCATGAGCGGCATCGAACTGGTGAAGCTCGAGCCGGGGTTGCAGTCGCTCGCGAGAGCGACGGTCACGCCCGCGTCGATCAGCCGTCGCGCGTCGGGGTACGGCTGCCGCGTCGAGAACTCCACCCCCGGCAGCAGGGTCGCGACCGTGTCCGATCCGGCGAGCGCGGCGATGTCGCCGTCGGTGAGGTACGTGCAGTGGTCGACCGCCGCGGCGCCGAGTTCGACGGCGAGGGCCGCTCCCCCGCCGTGGCCGAGCTGGTTTCCGTGCACCCGGATGCCGAGACCCGCGGCACGGCCCGCCTCGAGCACCCGGCGGCTCTGGGTCGGCGTGAACGCCCCCTCCTCGCAGAACACGTCGATCCACCGCGCGTGCGGAGCCACCGCGTCGAGCATGTCGCCGATGACGAGCTCGACGTAGTCGTCGCCCCGCCCGGCGTATTCCGCCGGCACGACGTGCGCGCCGAGGAAGGTGACCTCGGCGGTGACCTCGCTCGCCAGGTGCGCGAGACGCGTCTCGGTCTCGACGTCGAGCCCGTAGCCGGTCTTGATCTCGAGGGTGGTCGTCCCCTGCGCTCGGCACTCCCCGACCAGGGCGGCGAGCCGCGCGCGCAGCTCGTCGTCGGATGCCGCTCGGGTCGCGGCGACCGTGGTGCGGATACCGCCTGCGGCATACGACTCGCCGGCCATCCGGGCCGCGAACTCCCGTGCTCGGTCGCCGCCGAAGACCAGGTGGGTGTGGCTGTCGACGAAGCCGGGGATGACCGCGCGGCCGCCGGCATCCACCACCAGAGCCTCGGTCGCAGCGGCATCCGCCGACCCCACCCACTCGACGCGTCCGTGCCGCACGAGCACGGCGGCATCGCGCAGGGTTCCGCAGGCGTCGCCCGGGGCCGCGACGTTCGTCGTCAGCTCCCCGATGTTCGTCAGCAGGAACGCGCGTGCGGCCCGCTCGGAACCGCTCACCACATCGGCACCGTCAGGCCGCGCTCGGCCGCCACCTCGCGGGCGCGGTCGTATCCGGCATCCACGTGGCGCATGACTCCGGTGCCGGGGTCGTTGACGAGCACACGGGCGAGTTTCTCGGCGGCGAGCTCGGTGCCGTCGGCGACGCACACCTGTCCGGCGTGGATGCTGCGGCCGATTCCGACCCCACCGCCGTGGTGGATCGACACCCAAGACGCCCCGCTCGCGGTGTTCAACAGCGCGTTGAGCAGGGGCCAGTCGGCGATGGCGTCCGAGCCGTCGGCCATGGCCTCGGTCTCGCGGTAGGGAGAGGCGACCGATCCCGCGTCGAGGTGGTCGCGCCCGATCACGATGGGGCCAGCCAGCTCGCCCGAGGCCACCATTTCGTTGAACTTCAGCCCCGCGAGGTGGCGCTCCTGGTAGCCGAGCCAGCAGATGCGCGCGGGCAGCCCCTCGAAGTGCACCTGCTTTCCCGCCTTGTCGAGCCAGCGGTGGAGAGCTGCGTCTTCGGGGAAGAGCTCGGCCACGGCGCGGTCGGTCTTGGCGATGTCTTCCGGGTCTCCCGAGAGCGCGACCCAACGGAACGGTCCCTTGCCCTCGGCGAAGAGCGGGCGGATGTACGCGGGCACGAAGCCGGGGAACGCGAACGCGCGGTCGTACCCGCCGAGTTCGGCCTCGCGACGGATCGAGTTGCCGTAGTCGAACACCGCCGCCCCGGCATCCTGGAACTCCACCATCGCCTTCACGTGGGCCGCCATGCTCTCGCGCGCGCGGCGGGTGAAACCCTCGGGGTCCCGGGCGGCTTCGGCTTGCCACTGGTCGACCGAGATACCGATCGGCAGGTACGACAGGGGGTCGTGCGCGCTCGTCTGGTCGGTGACGATGTCGATCCGGATGCCGCGGGCCAGGAGCTCCGGGAACACCTCGGCCGCGTTTCCCTCGACGCCGACCGACAGCGCCTCGCCCGCCTCGCGTGCGGCACTCACCCGTTCGATGGCCGCGTCGAGATCGGGAGCGACCTCGTCGAGGTACCCGTGGGCGACACGGCGGTCGAGGCGCGTGCGATCGACGTCGACGATGAGCACCGCTCCGCCGTTCATCGTGACGGCGAGCGGCTGCGCCCCGCCCATGCCGCCGCACCCGGCGGTGAGGGTGAGGGTTCCGGCGAGCGACTCGCGGCCGAGGGAGGCGGCGACGGCCGCGAACGTCTCGTACGTGCCCTGCAGAATGCCCTGCGTGCCGATGTAGATCCACGACCCGGCCGTCATCTGGCCGTACATGGTGAGCCCGAGCTCTTCGAGCCTGCGGAACTCGGGCCACGTCGCCCAGTCACCCACGAGGTTCGAGTTGGCGATGAGCACGCGCGGGGCCCACTCGTGCGTGCGGAACACGCCGACCGGCTTGCCCGACTGCACGAGCAGCGTCTCGTCGGGCTCGAGCTCGTCGAGGGTGCGCACGATAGCGTCGAACGCCGCCCACGATCGCGCGGCCCTGCCCGTACCGCCGTACACGACGAGGTCGTCGGGGCGCTCGGCGACCTCGGGGTCGAGGTTGTTCATGAGCATGCGCTTCGCGGCCTCGGCGCCCCAGCTCTTCGCGGTGCGCTCGGAGCCGCGCGCCGCGCGGATCGGGCCGTGCGGGGCGGATGCCGAAGCGGCGGCGCCTGGAGCGGGGGAAGCCTGCGCGGGGTTCATCGTGTCGGTCATAGCGTGATCTCCTTCGATCGAGGCGGATGTGCGGGCGAACGCGGTCTACGCGCTGACGGCCCCGGCGGCGTCGGCGTGGGCGCGGGCGAGGGCGGCCCGGGCCACGGCGCCCGAGGCGACGAGCTCGGTCACGGCCTCGATCTCGGGCGAGACGAAGCGGTCGGGGCCGGGACCTTCGACACGCGTGCGGACGAGGTCGCGCACGGCGCCGGTGGCCGCCGCGGGCTCGAGCGGAGCGCGCAGGTCGAGGGCGCGGCATCCGGTCAGCACTTCGATCGCCAGCACGCGGGCGAGCCCGTCCATCGAGCGACGGAGCTTGCGGGCACCCGCCCAGCCCATCGAGACGTGGTCCTCCTGCATGGCGCTCGAGGGGATCGAGTCGACCGAGGCGGGGGCGGCGAGACGCTTGAGCTCCGACACGATGCCCGCGGCGGCGTACTGCGCGATCATCAGGCCCGAGTCGACCCCCACCTCGTCGGCCAGGAACGGCGGCAGCCCGTTGCTGCGGGCGACATCGAGCGCGCGGTCGGTGCGGCGCTCCGACATCGAGGCCACGTCGGCGACCGCGATCGCCAAGAAGTCGAGCACGTACGCGACGGGGGCGCCGTGGAAGTTGCCGTTCGACTCGACCCGCCCGTCGACGGTGACGACCGGGTTGTCGACGGCGGATGCCAGCTCGCGCTCGGCGACCTGCGCCGCGTGGGTCATCGTGTCGCGCGCGGCGCCGTGCACCTGGGGCGCGCAGCGCAGGGAGTAGGCATCCTGCACGCGGGTGCACTCGGGGCCGCGGTGGCTCGCGACGATCGGCGAGCCGGCGAGGAACGCGCGCAGGTTCGCCGCGGATGCCGCCTGCCCCAGCTGCGGGCGAAGCGCCATGAGGTCGGCCGCGAACACGGCATCCGTCCCCAACTGCGATTCGATCGAGATCGCCGCCGAGACGTCGGCCGTGGTGAGCAGCATCTCGAGGTCGTGCAGGGCCAGCAACAGCATGCCGAGCATGCCGTCGGTGCCGTTGATGAGGGCGAGACCTTCCTTCTCGCGCAGGGCGACCGGGGCGATCCCCGCGGCGGCGAGCGCGTCGGCGGCGGATCGCAGATCACCGGCGGCGTCGCGCACCTCGCCCTCGCCCATCACCGCGAGGGCCACGTGCGACAGCGGCGCCAGGTCGCCCGAGCAGCCGAGCGAGCCGTACTCGCGCACGACCGGGGTGATCCCGCTGTTCAGCAGCGCGGCGTAGGTCTCGACCACGACGGGGCGCACGCCCGTGCGACCGGTCGCGAGGGTCTGCAGGCGCAGCAGCATGAGGGCGCGAACCACCTCGCGCTCCACCTCGGAGCCGGTGCCCGCGGCGTGCGAGCGGATGAGGCTCGCCTGCAGCTGGGCGCGTCGGTCTTCGGCGATGAAGGTCGTCGCCAGCGCTCCGAAGCCGGTCGAGATGCCGTAGTGCGGCTGCGGGTCGTCGGCGAGCGCCTCGACGAGAGAGCGGGTGTCGGCCACGCGCTGCAGGGCGTCGTCGTCCACCGTCACCCGCGCGTCGTGTCGCGCGACGGCGACGACGTGCTGAGGGGTGAGGGGGTGGCTTCCGACGGTGACGCTCGCGTTCATACGCCGATTCCATCGCGCGCACTGTCGCGCGACGACGGGGTTCTGGCATCCTGTGTCTGTCATGCCAGACATTCCCCGCCCGCAGGTCCCCGCCGCTGATCAGACGCTGCGGATCCTCTCGCTGCTCGCGCGCCAGCCCGGCCCGATGGCCGCGCAGTCGATCGCGACGACCCTCGGCATCCCGCGCTCGAGCGTCTATCACCTGCTCGCGACCCTCGAGCAGCACGGCTACGTTGTGCACCTGCCCGGCGATCGACGGTGGGGCCTCGGCACCGCGGCGTTCGAGCTCGGCGGCGGATACGCCCGGCAACAGCCCCTCGCCCGCCTCGGCCGTCCGCTGCTGGCCGGGCTCTCCGACCGGGTCGGCGAATCGGCGCACCTCGCCGTGCTGGCCGGTCGCGACGTGCTGTACATCGTCGAAGAGCGCGCTCCGCGCCGCCCCGCGCTCGTGACCGACGTCGGCGTGCGCCTGCCCGCGCACCTCACCGCCACGGGGCGGGCCATGCTCGCCGCGCTCCCCCGTGAGCAGGTGCGGGCGTTGTTCCCGGATGCCACGGCCCTCACCCAGCGCCACGGCGCCGGCCCCGCGACGCCGCGCGAGCTGCGCGAGGTGCTGCGACTCGTGCGGGCCGACGGCCACGCGAGCGAGAACGGCGAGGTCACGCCCGGATTCCGCTCCGTCGCCGCCGCGGTGCTCGACCATGCCGGGTGGCCCGCCGCGGCCGTCGCGATCACGTGGCCGGCCGATGGACCCCCGCGCGATGCCGAAGCGCTGGCGTCAGCGGCATCCGGAACCGCCGCCGAGCTCGCCCGTCGCATCGGCCGGCACGCCTGACGCGCGCTCGGGGACGCGCAACGAGGACCCCCGCGCCAGCCTGTTCAGTGTCCAAAACACCTGGACGTTCCCGTGATTCGTCCGGGTGTCTTGGACACTCAACGGGGTTTCGAGCCCGCGCGAGCGCCGCACGAGCGCCCCGAAACCGCGCCCCGCGACCGGGATCCACCTCACGCCTGTTCGGGGCGAGTTTCGTCGTTTGGGGCGTGTGATTTCCGCCCCTGACGACAAATCCCGCCCCACACCAACCCGGGCGTTCCGCGCGCGCGAGCCCCTCAGCGCCTCAGCGCACGACGAGACGCGGCTCCACCAACACGTGCGCCGCGCCCGCCGTCGGCACGCGAGGGGCGACGACCGTGCCGTTCTCGCCCATGAGCAGGTCGAGGGCTCCGGATGCCACCTTCTCGGGCAACTGTTCGACGCTCGAGAGGCCGAGCGCCTCCACCGCGGGGGTGTTGTCGAAGCCGATGACCGTGATGTCGGGGCGGCCGGCGACGGTGACGGCGAGGTGCGCGCCGATCGCGAGCGAGTCGCTCGCGCAGACGATGCCCGTCACGCCCGGGTCGGCGGCGAGCCCTGCGGCGACCACGTCGCGCGCGGCCGAGACGTTCTCTTCGACGACCCACCGCGGTCCCGAGGCCGCGCTCTCGCGCCAGCCGCGCTCGCGTTCATCGCCGGTGCCGGATCCGCCCGGCCAACCGAGGAAGGCGATCCGCGAAGAACCCCGCCCGAGCAGGTGCGCGGTCGCGGCGCCCGTGCCGGCCGCTCCGTCGACGTCGACCCAGAGGTGCGCGGGGGCTTCGACGTCGTCTTCGCCCCACGGTCGGCCGAACGAGACGAACGGCAGGGCGCGGTCGAGCAGCCACCCCGTGCGCGGGTCGCCATGAAAGGTGCCGGTGATGACGACGGCATCCACCTCTCCCCCCTCGAGCAGGTCGCCGAGGCGGGCGATCTCTTCTTCGGGCGTGCGCGCGGCGTACAGCAGCACGCGCATGTCGCGCTCGCCCGCGCGTTCGGTGAGGGCGTGCACGAAGCGGTCGAGCACGACGCCCGAGATCCCGCCGGCGTACGGATCGAGATGGATGCCGATGGTGGAGCTCCGGCGCGTGCGCAAACGGCGGGCGGCGGCGTGCGGGCGGTAGCCGAGCTCGGCGATCGCGGCCTCGACGCGCAGGCGGGTGGCCTCGCGCACGATGTCGGGGGTGTTCACGACGTTCGACACGGTCTGCCGCGAGACCCCGGCGACGCGCGCGACGTCGTCGACGGTGGGCGCCTTCGCCATGTCTCGTCTCCCCCTGCGTCGATGGTCGCATCCGGTCGCCGGAGCTCGCGGCATCCGCATCGCGCGCAGTGACGGCGGGTGCAGACCGGGCGGCCAGACCGTCAGCCTAGGCCGAGGGGCAACCGCTTGACATCTCGCACCGCCGTTCTTTAGCGTTGTCGGACCGTCATTTGAACGATCAAACTGACGGCCCTCCGAGCACCCGGAGGGGTCGCATGCCTCATCGAAGGAGAGAGACACATGACACGGCACACCGCCCGGAACTGGCTCGCCGCCGGCGCACTTCTCGCCACCGGAGCCCTCACGCTCACCGCGTGCGGCTCCGGATTCAACGACACCCCCGGCGAATCCCAGGCCTCGGGCTCGGGCAAGCTCAGCATCCTCATCGGCTCCTCGGGCGACGCCGAGACCACGGCCGTCACCGACGCCGTCGCCGCCTGGAGCGAGCAGTCGGGCGTGCAGGCCGAGGTCCAGACCGCCAACGACCTCCCCCAGCAGCTCTCACAGGGATTCGCGGCGGGCTCGCCGCCCGACCTGTTCTACCTCGCCCCCGAGGCCCTCGCCGGATACGCGGCGAACGGCTCGATCGCGGCGTACGGCGACGACCTGGCGAACAAGGATGACTTCTACCCCTCGCTCGTCGACAACTTCACCGTCGACGGCAAGTTCTACTGCGCACCCAAGGACTTCTCGACCCTGGCCCTGATCATCAACACCGACCTGTGGTCGGCGGCAGGGCTGACGGATGCCGATGTCCCCACGACCTGGGACCAGTTGGCATCCGTCGCCCAGAAGCTCACCACCGACGGCCGCGTCGGTCTCGCGTTCGGCGCCGAGTACCAGCGCGTCGGTGCCTTCATGGCCGAGGCCGGAGGCGGACTCGTCTCCGACGGCACGGCCACAGCCGACAGCTCCGCCGACGTCGAGGCGCTGAACTACGTCAAGACGCACCTGAACGACGGCACCTTCGCCTTCGCGTCGGATGTGGGCGCGGGTTGGGGCGGCGAGGCGTTCGGCACCCAGAAGGCCGCGATGGTCATCGAGGGCAACTGGATCACCGGCGCCATGTCGGCCGACTACCCCGACGTGAAGTACCAGGTCGCCGAACTGCCCGCGGGCCCCGGGGGCAAGGGCACGCTGCAGTTCACCAACTGCTGGGGCATGGCCGCCGACAGCGGCAACCAGGAGCAGGCCCGCTCGCTCGTGGAGTACCTGACGAGCACCGACCAGCAGCTGGCGTTCTCGAAGGCCTTCGGCCCGATGCCCTCCATCCAGTCGGCCGCCGACGCGTGGAGCACAGCGAACCCCGACCTCACGGCGTTCCTCTCCGGAGCCGACTACGCGCAGTTCCCGCCGAACATGGCCGGTGCCGCCGACGTCATCACCGACTTCAACGCGCAGTTGGAGTCGCTGAAGACGGGTGACCCGCAGTCGCTGCTGCAGACGGCGCAGTCCAACCTCGAGGCCATCACCAAGTAACCATGAGTGCTCTCACCTCAGCGCCGCGTCGCGCCGGATCCTCCTCCCCGGGGATCCGGCGCGGCGAGGCCGCCGCCGGCTGGCTCTTCACCGCCCCCGTGCTGATCATCCTGGGCGTGTTCCTGCTCGTCCCCGTGCTCATGGCGCTGTGGGTGAGCTTCTCCGACTGGACCGGGCGCGGCAGCCCCTTCTCGTCCAACGTCGGCTTCGTCGGTCTCGACAACTACGCCGCCGTCACCACCGGCGGAGGTCTCGCCGAGCGCGACTTCGGCACGGCGCTGCGCAACAACGCCTGGTACGTGCTGCTGGTCGTGCCGCTGCAGACGGCCCTGTCGCTCTTCCTCGCGGTGCTGGTCAACCGCGCAGTCCTGCGCGGACGCGGCCTGTTCCGCACCGCCTTCTACTTCCCCTCGGTCACGAGCTCGGTGGCCATCACCGTGCTGTGGCTCTTCCTCTTCTCGGCATCCGGTGCCGTCAACGAGGTGCTGTCGTGGCTCGGCATCAACGGACCGAACTGGTTCAGCGATCCGTCGGGCGTCGTGCACAATCTGCTCGGAGCCGTGGGCATCACCAGCGGCCCGGCCTTCCTCACCGGCAACACGATGCTCGGCGTCTCGTGGTGGGACTGGCTCGCCGGCCCCTCGGTCGCGATGTCGGCGTTCATCCTGATGGCCGTGTTCACCACCTCGGGCACCTTCATGCTGCTGTTCATCGCGGGCCTGCAGAACATCGGTGCCGACGTGCAGGAGGCCGCGATGATGGACGGCGCGACCGGCTGGCAGCGCTTCTGGCGCGTGACCCTGCCGCAGCTGAAGCCCGTGCTGTTCACGGTGCTGACCCTCGGCCTCATCGGCACGTGGCAGGTGTTCGACCAGATCTACACCGGCACGCAGGGCGGTCCCGGAAAGACCACGCTGACGCCCGCCTACCTCAGCTACTCGTCGGCGTTCCTGTCGCAGCAGTGGGGTCAGGGTGCGGCGATCGCCTTCGTGCTCTTCGTCATCATCGTGGCGCTCACGATCCTGCAGCGTTTCGTGCTGCGCGACCGCCCGGTCTCGCGCCGACGGCTGCGGCAGTACGAGGTGCCCGCACAGAAGAGAGCGAAGCGATGACCGCCACGGCCTCTCCCCAGACCACCGTCCTCGCCGAGCAGCGCATCGACGGGCCGTCGCGGCCTGTCAAGCACCGCATGTCGGGCAAGGCCCTGCGCTGGCAGATCGGTCTCTACGTCCTGCTGATCGTGCTCGCGGTCATCTACCTCTATCCGTTCCTCGTGCAGGTGGCGACGTCGTTCAAGACGGATGCCGCGGCGGCGGCCGACCCGATCTCGCTCGCGCCCCAGCCGTTCACGTGGGCGGCCTACGAGCGGTTGTTCTTGAACTCCGACTTCCCCGCGTGGTTCGGCAACTCGGTCGTGGTGACCGTGTTCGTCACCGCCGGCCGGGTGTTCTTCAACTCCCTCGCCGGGTACGCCCTCGCCCGCCTGCAGTTCCGCGGCCGCGGGGTCGTGTTCGCCGCCCTGATCGCCGTGATGGCCGTGCCCACGGTGGTGCTGCTGATCCCGAAGTTCCTCGTGATCAACCAGCTCGGCATCTACGACTCGTACGCCGGCATGATCCTGCCGCTGCTGGTGGATGCCGCAGGTGTGTTCATCATGAAGAACTTCTTCGAGTCGATCCCGCCCTCGGTCGAGGAGCAGGCCCGCATCGACGGCGCCGGCACGTTCCGCATCTTCTGGTCGGTCGTGCTGCCGATGGCCCGGCCCGCGCTCATCACGATCGTGATCCTGTCGTTCCAGGGATCGTGGAACGAGCTGAGCCACTTCGTCATCTCCACCCAGTCGCCCGAACTCACCACCCTGACCAAGGGCGTGGCGGCGCTGGCGAGCGGTCAGCTCAGCCAGGGCAGCCAATTCCCCCTCAAACTCGCGGCCGCGGCCATCATGACGATCCCGGTCGCCGTGGTGTTCTTCATCTTCCAGCGCCGCATCATGAACGCCAGCGAAGGAGCCGTCAAAGAATGACCACCGCCCCCACCACCTCGCCTGCCGGGACGACGGTCGACTCCCCTCCCCTTCAACCGCTGCTCAGCGATGCGCTCATCGTGCTGCGGGCCCCCACCCAGGTGTGGTCCGACGGCACGGGCGACATGGGCACGGCCGCGGTGCACGGCGTCTACCACGGAGACGTGCGACACGTGCGAGCGCTCGCCGCGAGCTGCGACGGCTCACCGATCGAATGGATCTCGACCGCCCCCGACGGCGCCTCGCGCGTGGTCTTCGGCGGACTGCTGCGCGGGCTCGACGACACCACCCCCGACCCGAAGGTGCGGCTGCTGCGCGACCGCCGCATCGCCGACGGCGTGGTGAGCGAGTCGTGGACCGTGCACTCGCGCGTCGATCACCCGATCCGCACCACCCTGCGCCTGGCGCTCACTCCCGAGTTCGCCCAGTTGCACGAGGTCAAGTCGGGTCACGCGGCCGCTCGCGACGCCGACACCGTCATCGAGGGAGACGAAGCCCGGGTGGATGCCGGCGCCCAGGGCCTCGACCTCGTCGCTCCGGGCGCCCGCGTGGCGTTGACCGATCACGAGGTCGAGGCCGTGTGGGACGTCGAGATCGCTCCCTTCGGCTCCGCCGAGATCGGCTGGACGCTGACGCTGCGCGACGACACCCTCGTCGTGGGCTCGGCCACCGCCCCCGCCCGGTGGGATGCCGCTGCCCTCGCCGAGGCCGCCCCCGACCCGCGCCTGTCGCGATGGCTGCGCACGGCTCTCGACGACCTCGACGCCCTGCGGCTCGTGCTCCCCGATCACCCCGACGACGAGTTCTTCGCCGCCGGAGCGCCGTGGTTCTTCACGCTCTTCGGCCGCGACTCGATCTGGGCGGCGCGGCTCGCGCTCCCGCTCGACCGCGAGATCGCGGCATCCACCCTGCGCGTTCTCGCCCGTCTGCAGGGCGCCGACGACGACGCGCAGACCGCGCAGGAGCCGGGCAAGATCCTGCACGAGTTGCGGGCCTCGGCGCTCGAGATCCCCGGCGAGGGCATCGTGCTGCCGCCGAAGTACTACGGCAGCGTCGATTCGACCCCGTTGTGGATCTGCCTGCTCGCCGACGCCTGGCGCGCCGGCATGCCCGAGGCCGAGGTGCGCGAGCTGCTCCCCACGCTCCGCGGCGCCCTCGGCTGGATCCGCGACAGCGGCGACAGCGACGGCGACGGCTTCCTCGACTACATCGACCGCATGGGCACGGGCCTGTCGAACCAGGGGTGGAAGGACTCGGGCGACTCGATCCAGTGGCGCGACGGCAGCCTCGCCGAGGGTCCGATCGCCCTGTGCGAGGTGCAGGCGTACGCCTACGAGGCCGCCCTCGCCGGAGCCGACCTGCTCGAGCGGTTCGGCGAGGGGACGGATGCCGACGACGTCGCGTTCTGGCGCGCCTGGGCCGCCGACCTGAAGGAGCGTTTCGCCGCGACGTACTGGGTCGAGACGCCCGAGGGCCGCTACCCCGCCGTCGCTTTGGACCGCGACAAGCGTCCGGTCGACACGCTGACGAGCAACATCGGGCACCTGCTCGGCACCGGCATCCTCTCCCCCGCCGAAGAGGCGCACGTCGCCCAGCTGCTGCTCGACGAGAGCATGTCGAGTGGATACGGCATCCGGACCATGTCGACCGGCGCCGCCGGATACTGGCCGCTGTCGTACCACGGGGGCAGCGTCTGGGTTCACGACACCGCGATCGCCGCGCACGGCATGCTGCGCGCGGGCCTGCACGGCGAGGCGCGGTCGGTCGTCGACGGTCTGCTCGATGCCGCCGAGGGCTTCGCCTATCGCGTGCCCGAGCTGCACGCGGGCGACCCGCGCACCCACTCGTCGGTGCCGACGCCCTACCCGGCCGCCTGCCGTCCGCAGGCGTGGTCGGCCGCCGCTGCGGTGGTCTGCCTCACAGCGCTCACACCCGCCCCCGGGGTGTGAGCCCGCCGGGCGGCGCCGCCCCGAACCGCCGCCGCCCGGCCCTTCCCTGTTCATGGGGCGCTCGACGTGGCCCCGGGGCCTCGCAGCGGGCCCCGTCCCCCCTGATGGGGCACTCCCCGTGGCCCCGGGGCGCCGAAAGTGGCCCCGGGGCCACGGTCAGACGCCGCGCAGGCCTCCCCCGGGCAATACCGCCGATCCGCAGCGGACCCCATCTCCCCGATGGGGCGCTCTACGTGGCCCCGGGGCGCCGCAGTGGGCCCTACCCGCCCTCACGGGGCGCGCGAAGTGGCCCCGGGGCACCAAAGATGGCCCCGGGGCCACGAACAGACGCCGCGCCGCCCCGAAGCCCCAGGTCAGCGCCGCCCGCACTCAGGCGACCCGCGCCACCGTTCCGCCGGTCAACCGCACCAGCTCGTCGAACGTCAGCGGGAACACCGTGTGCGGCGTGCCGCCCGCGGCCCAGATCTCGGGGAACGCCGCGAGGTCCTCGTCGACCACCGTGGTCAGGGGCGCGGGGTGTCCGGTCGGGGCCACTCCCCCGATGGGCTGGCCGGTCGCGGCGAGCACCTGCTCGGGGGTCGCCCGACGGATGCCGCCGCGCCCGAGTCGCTCGGCGAGAGCCGCCGTGTCGACACGGTGCGCACCGCTGGTCATGACGAGCAGAGGCTCGCCATCGCTCCAGAACACGAGGCTGTTGGCGATCGCGCCGACCTCGACGCCGAGGGCGGCCGCGGCGAGAGCGGCCGTCGACGCGGCATCCGGCAGCACGACGATGCGGCCGGCGATGCCCGCCTCCTCGAGGGCGGCGGCGACCAGGCGGCTACGGGCGGGAAGGGCGTCGGTCATGCCCGACAGCCTAGAGCGCGCACCGCGAGCGGTCGGGCGCGAGCGCGGGTCGGCCAGATGCGCTCGCGCGGATCGCGACCGGATCGCCGCGCCGACGCTCGCGTGACGCCCGGCGACGCGTCAGAATGGATCCCGGATGCCGCAACGCCGCGGCATCCGGGAAGTGCCGCCCACAAGGCGGCCGACGACAAGGAACGCGATGACCCACGCCCTGCCCCTGCCCGATTTCACCCACGAGCGCGTGGAGGTGATCACGGGGCGGCGCAGCGGCCTCTTCATCGCCGTCGCGCTGCACTCCTCGGTTCTGGGCTCCGCCCTCGGCGGTGCCCGCCTGTGGACCTACCCCTCGTGGACCGACGCCCTCGGCGACGCGCTGCGCCTGTCGGCCGCGATGACGCTCAAGAACGCTGCCGCCGGGCTCGACGCCGGCGGAGGCAAGTCGGTGATCGGTCTGCCCCCGGGCACCGTGCTCGACGCCGACCGCCGCCGCGCCGCGTTCCTCGACCTCGGCGATGCGGTCGAGAGCCTCGGCGGGCTGTATCGCACCGCCGAAGACGTGGGCTCGACCACCGACGACATGCTGGTCGTCAGCGAGCGCACCGCGCACGTCGTGGGTCTGCCCGACTCCGTCGGCGGCTCCGGCGAACCGGCCGGCCCCACCAGCCTCGGCGTCTATGCCTCCCTCGTGGCGACGCTCGAGCGGGCCGTGGGCACCGGCGACGTCGTCGGCCGCCGCATCACGATCGCCGGTCTCGGCCAGGTCGGCGGTCGCCTCGCAGAGCGCCTCGCCGCCGAGGGCGCCGAGCTCACCGTCACCGACGTCAACCCCGCCAAGCGGACCGCCGCCGCGGAGCTCGGCGCCGCGTGGGTCGAGCCGAGCGAGGCGCACCTCGTGCCCGCCGACGTGTTCGTGCCCGCGGGCATCGGTGGCGTGCTCACCGACGAGGTCATCGACGCCCTCGACGCGCGCAGCGTCTGCGGTCCGGCCAACAACCCGCTCGCCGAGCGCTCCGGCGCCGATCGACTGGCGGCCCGCGGCATCTTGTACGCCCCCGACTTCGTGGTCAACGCCGGCGGCGTGATCTACCTCGACGGCGTCGCGAAGGAGCAGGGCACGCTCGAGCAGATCATGGGTCGAGTGGCGGGCATCGGCGACACGATCCGCCGCGTCTTCGACGAGGCCGCCGTGCGCGGTGTCACCCCGCTGGCCGCGGCCGAGGGTCTCGCCGCCGAGCGCCTCGCCGCCGGCGCCGGGCGCACCGCCCTGGTCTGACCCCCCACGGCACAGCCCCGACGCAGAAGAGACCGGATGCCGCTCAGCGGGGCATCCGGTCTCTTCGACGCGGGCGAAACGTGAACGAGGCGAGGCGACGCCGTCAGTGTGCGGCGTCGTAGGCCTCGAGGACGGCGGAGGAGATGCGACCGCGCTCGTTGATGGCGTAGCCGTTCTCGTGCGCCCACGTGCGGACGTCGGTGAGATCGCGAGTGGGGATCGCACGGCCACGCGGAGTTCGGCGCACTGTCGTCGCCGTGGATCCGGTGACACGCGCGGCCGAGATGAACGGGTGAAATGCGTCGCGGAGTCTCGCGGCATTGGCATGTGAAAGGTCGATTTCATATGCCCGACCTTCGAGCGAGAACGTGAGGGTCGTTCCGTCTTCGATGATGCGGCCGTCGAGATCGTCGATCATCTGCGTGATGTGCTTTTTCGCCATGACGCGACGATAAGGCCCACGTCTAAGCCATTCCCCCCGACGGATTGCAAATTCACCCGCACCTTCGTCAGCTTTCACCGCATCCGCGGAAAGTGTCGAAGTGCCCTCGCCGGGGAACCCCCGTCGCCACACGGTCGAGCACCACCACGGCGAACGCTGCCGTGGTGGTGCTCAAGGCTCGTACCTGCGCGGAACGCCGGTCACCGCAAAGGGAACGCGATCAGGAATTCGCTTCCGCGTACGCGTCGAGCACGGTGCCCGGAACGCGACCGCGGTCGCTCACGGTGTGCCCGTTGGCGCGTGCCCATTCGCGCACGGCGCCGAGGTCGACGTCGCTCGAACGACGCGCGGTGCGCGTGCGACGGGCGGTCGTGTTGCCGCGCGAAACCGATCGGGCGGCGTCGACGAAGGGGGCGATCGCCGAATAGAACTTGTCGGCGTTGCGGTCGGAGAGGTCGATTTCATAAGCGCGACCCTCGACGGAGAAGGTGATCTGCTTTCCTTGCCCGTCTTCGAGGACGGAACCGTCGAGATCGTCGACGAGGTGCGTGATGTGCTTCATAGCCATAATACGAAAAACCTTACACCTGTAATCGATGAATTACCCGCACGACAATTCCATCTGCTATTCGAGTGCCGTCGGCCGGGTTCGCAAGCGATGGATGGGGGCGTACGCGAGGGACTATCCTCCACGGGTGGTGTTCGCTCCTGGGACATCACCAGAGACAGAGGAAGCGTCCCGTGAGCCTTTTCCGTACCAAGTCGGTGGAGCAGTCCATCGCCGACACCGATGAGCCCGAATTCCGGCTCAAGAAGTCCCTCAGCGCGCTCGATCTGACGGTGTTCGGTGTGGGCGTCGTCATCGGCGCCGGCATCTTCACCCTGACCGGCCGTGCCGCCCACGACGTCGCGGGCCCCGCCGTGGTCATCAGCTTCATCATCGCCGCGATCGCGTGCGGCCTCGCGGCGATGTGCTACGCCGAGTTCGCCTCGACCGTGCCCGTCTCGGGCTCGGCCTACACCTTCTCCTACGCATCGCTCGGTGAGCTGTTCGCGTGGATCATCGGCTGGGACCTCATCCTCGAGATGTTCCTCGGCGCGAGCGTGGTCGCCCAGGGATGGAGCGCCTACCTCGGAACCTTCCTGCAGCAGCTCGGCATCACCCTGCCCGAGGCCATCTCGTACGGCGGCGTGGTCGACGTGCCCGCGATCCTGCTGGTGCTCGTGCTGGGCGGCCTGATGACCGTGGGCATCAAGGAGTCGCTGCGCGTGAACCTCGTGCTCGTCGCCGTGAAGCTGTTCATCGTGCTGTTCGTGATCATCGCCGGCATCCTGTTCATCAACCCCGCGAACTACAGCCCGTTCATCCCCGACTCCGTGCCGACCGAGTCGGCCTCCGGCCTCACCCAGCCGCTGCTGCAGTTCCTGTCGGGACTGGAACCCGCGACGTTCGGCGTCGGCGGCATCCTCGCCGGTGCCGCCCTGGTGTTCTTCGCCTACATCGGCTTCGACGTCGTGGCGACCACGGCCGAAGAGACCAAGCGCCCGCAGCGCGACCTGCCGATCGGCATCATCGCCTCGCTCGTCATCTGCACGATCCTGTACTGCGCGGTCGCCATCGTCGTGACCGGCATGGTGCCCTACTCCGAGCTCAACCCCGCCGCGGCCCTCGCCAACGCCTTCGCCTTCCACGGTCAGACGTGGATGGCCACGGTCATCGCCGCCGGAGCCGTCGCGGGTCTGACCACCGTCGTGCTCACCCTGCTGATCGGTGCGACGCGCATCATCTTCGCGATGTCGCGCGACCGTCTGCTCCCGGGCTCCCTCGCCAAGGTGCACCCGCGCTTCCGCACCCCGTGGGTGATCTCGATCGTGGTCACGGTGATCGTGGCGATCGTCGCGGGGGTGACCCCGATCGGCGTCCTCGAAGAGATGGTGAACATCGGCACCCTGTCGGCGTTCGTCCTCGTGTCGATCGGCGTGATCGTGCTGCGCCGCAAGCGCCCCGACCTCAAGCGCGGCTTCCGCGTGCCGTTCAACCCGGTGCTCCCGATCCTGTCCGCGCTGATCTGCACCTACCTCATGCTCAACCTGTCGGTCGAGACGTGGTTGCGCTTCCTCATCTGGCTGGCCATCGGCTTCGCGATCTACTTCGCGTACTCGCGACGCCACGCCCGCGTCGGCACGGGGGAGCCCCTCGACCCGACGTCCCCGCGGGTGGTGTCTCCTCCCGCGGAGTGATCCGAGCAGATCCCGGATGCCACGACCCCACCGCTCGCGCGGCCCGGGGTCGTGGCATCCGTCGTTCAGGACGTGGCGAAGCGCTGCGTGCCGAGCACACCGAGCACGCGGATCTTCTCCTCGGCCGCGCTGCGCGGTTCGGGGGTGAGCACGAGCAGGGCCTGCGCGCGGTCCTCGGTGAAGAGCACCTGGCAGTCGACCTCGATCTCGCCGAGCTCGGGGTGGATCAGCACCTTGTGGTCGGCGAAGCGCTGGGCGACCTCCTGCCGCTGCCAGAGCTCGGCGAACTCCGCGCTGCGCCCCTCGAGCTCGGCGGCGAGCTCGCCCGCGGTCGACACCGGTCCGAGCACGCCCACGGCCGCGCGCAGGCCGGCGACGATCGCGCGGCTCTGACGGTCGCGATCGTCGGAGGGGTATCTGGCGCGCTCGGTCTCGGGCCGCACGAACCACCGCCACGCCTCGAATCGCTCCCACCCGCGCGCCCCGACGTGATCGCCCAGGAGGGCGGCCGCCAGCTCGTTCTGCAGCAGCGTCTCGCCCAGGTGCGAGATGACCAGGGCGGGGGTGTCCGACAGGCGCGCGAACACGCGCTGCAGCGAGGGGGCGACATGGTCGGCGCGGCCGAGGCGGTCGGGCACGGCGTGACCGGCCAGGCGGTAGAGGTAGTCGCGTTCGTCGACGCTCAGGCGCAGGGCCCGTGCGAGCGCCGACAACATCTGCGGGCTCGGCTGCGGTCCGCGCGCCTGCTCGAGGCGCGTGTAGTAGTCGGTCGACATCGCGGCCGCCTGGGCGACCTCCTCGCGACGCAGCCCCGCCGTGCGCCGTCGCGCGCCGGGTCGCAGGCCGAGGTCCTCCGGGCGCAGGGCTTCGCGCCGTGCCCGCAGGAACTCCCCCATCGCCGTGCGATCCATTCCTCCATCCTGGTCGGTGCGCGCCACGGCATCCAGGGATCGCCGCTCCCCCGATCCACGGGGCCTGGATGCCCCGGAGCAGACGCCGAACACTGGGGGCATGCACATCACCGGAAACACCGTCTTCATCCCCGGCGCCACGAGCGGGATCGGTCTCGCCCTCGCCGAGCGTCTGCACGCCGCGGGCAACACCGTCATCGTCGGCGGTCGCCGAGCGGAGCTCCTCACCGAGATCGCCGCGACGCACCCCGGCATCGACACCGTCCGCATCGACACGGCCGACGAGGCCTCGATCCGCGGGGCCGTCGACGACGTGCTCGAGCGCCACCCGAACCTGAACGTGCTCGTCACGATGGCGGGCGTCATGCGGGTCGAGGACTGGACGCAGGGCCCCGCCGTGCTCGCGACGGCCGAGGAGACCGTCGTGACCAACGTGCTCGGCCCCCTGCGTCTGATCGCGCACCTGCTCCCCCACCTGCAGAAGCAGACGGATGCCACGATCATGACCGTGTCGTCGGGTCTGGCGTTCGTGCCCCTGCGCGCCACCCCCACCTACAACGCGACGAAGGCGGCCGTGCATCTGTTCAGCGAGTCGCTCCGTCTGCAGCTCGAGGGCAGGAGCGTGTCGGTGATAGAACTGGAGCCGCCGTCGGTCGCCACCGACCTGCTGCCGGGCCAGCGCGAGAGCTCGTTCGCCATGGATTTGGATGAATTCGCGGACGAAGTGTTCGAGATCCTGCGCGACCAGCCCGACGCGACCGAGGTGCAGGTGAGCCGGGTCGGCTTCCTCCGACACGCCGAGGCCGAGGGCCGGTACGCCGAGACGGTGCGCCGGCTGAACGCCGCCGATCCGCACTGATCCGGCAGCCGACGCCCTCGTGCGCGATACATCGGCGATATCCGCCGCCCCCTAGGGTGAGGAACGTTCGACGACGGTTCCATTCCGGGGGGTTTCATGGGGATCGCACGCACGTGGGTCTTTCCGATTCTGCGCATGCTTCTGGTCGCCATCGTGGCGGCCGCACTCATCAAGTTGGCGTTCTTCCCCGACCGGCCGGTCGACGACTCGCCGGCCATGCCGACGGGGAGCATCGTCGAACCGCGCGCGGTCGCCACCCTCGGCACGATCACGAACGACGTGGTGATCAAGGCCACCGTGGCCGCCGACGCCGCCGTGCCGATGAAGGTCACCGCCACCGGCACGGTCAACCGCATCTTCGTCGCGCAGGGCGCCGCCGTCGCGGCGGGTGATGTCATCTTCGACGTCAAGGTGCCCATCGAGCGCGATCCCGCCGACAGCGTCGACGCCGAGGGCAAGGCCAAGCCCGCGATCTTCCGCTATGCCGACGTCACGGCGCCCGCCGCCGGCACGCTCAGCTCGCTGTCGGTCATCGCCGGGCAGGAGGTCGCGATCGGCGCGAGCGCCGGCACCGTCGCACCGCCGACCTTCTCGGTCTCGGGCTCGCTCGAGCCCGCGCAGCAGTACCGGCTGCTGAACCGTCCGACCGAGGCGACGGTGACCATCACCGGTGGCCCCGCCGCGTTCACCTGCACCGGGCTGCGCATCACGACTCCCCTCGCCGGAAGCACCGGCGAGAACCCCTCCGCCGGGGCGAGCGAGGCCTCGAGCACGGGCGGAGCGGGCAGCAGCGGCGGCGGCTCCGGCACGACCGCCACCTGCAGCGTGCCGGGCGACGTGACGGTGTTCGCCGGGCTCGCGGCCGAGATGACGATCGCGGGCGGTCGCGCCGAGAACGTGCTCCTCGTGCCCACCACCGCGGTGCGGGGAGCCGCGCAGAGCGGCACCGTGTGGGTCACCACCGCCGACGGCGCCACCGAAGAGCGCGCGGTCGCACTCGGGCTCACCGACGGCACGCAGGTGCAGGTCACCGACGGTCTCACCGAGGGTGAGGAGCTCCTCGAGTTCGCGCCGGGCGCGATGGCCGTCCCCGACGACGGGTGCACCGTGTACCCCGACGGCTCGATGTTCTGCCAACAGGCGCCCGCGTCGTGAGCCTGCTCGAGCTGCGCGAGGTCACCCGCACGGTGATCCCGCAGGATCAGCCCGCGCTGACCATCCTGAACGGCATCCACCTCACCATCGAGCCGGGCGACCACGTGTCGATCGTCGGCCGCTCGGGCTCGGGCAAGTCGACCCTGCTCAACATGCTGGGGCTGCTCGATCTGCCTACCAGCGGCGAGATCACCTTCGACGACCGGCCCGTGCGGAGTTACAGCTCGGCCGCTCGCGACCGGTTGCGCGGGGCCGGGATCGGCTTCGTCTTCCAGCAGTTCAACCTGCTCCCCGGGCGCACGGCCCTCGAGAACGTCACCATGCCGTTGCTGTACTCGTCGGGGCGCACCTTCTGGCGGCGCAAGAAGATCGCCGCCGAGATGCTCGAGCTCGTCGGGCTCGAGCACCGGCTGTCGAGCCTGCCCGACCGCCTCTCCGGCGGTGAGCAGCAACGCGTGGCCATCGCCCGCTCGCTCGTGCGCGGGCCCCGGCTGATCCTCGCCGACGAACCCACCGGCGCGCTCGACCTCGACACCGGTCAGAGCGTCATGGAGCTGATCGACGAGGTGGCGACCGGCACCGGCGCCGCCCAGGTCATCATCACCCACGACCCGACGATCGCGCGCCGCGCCCGCCGTCACTTCCGGCTCGACCGCGGCGTGCTCACCGCGGTCGACGATCCCTCGCTCGAACCGCTGACCCGTCGCGACCGGCGCGAGATGGCTCCCGCCGGCGACGAAGACACCGCAGTGCTGGCCGCGCCAGATCTCGGCTACGGCGCACCCGGCGATGCCGCCCTCGAGCGAGGAGACGCCTGATGCGCGCGCTCACCTCCCTCGTCGGCGCGATGCTCGAGGCGTGGCAGGAGGTCCGCGTGCACCGCATGCGCGTGCTGCTCTCGCTGGTGGGAGTCGCCGTCGCCGTGTGCTCGCTCACCACCGTCGTCGCCCTGGGGGCGATCGTGCAGCAGTCCACGCAGGAGCAGAACGAGCGCATGTCGGGGCGTCCGGCGACGCTGAACGTCTCGGCGTACCGCACCGATGGAGCGACTCCGGATACCGCGGCCACCGACGCTGCGTGGCGCAGCATCGTCGAGCGGTACCAGGTGACGTACGCGACGCGCATGCTCAGCACCTCGCAGCTCGTGCCGTTCGCCGACGGGGCGATCCAGGTCGGAACCCAGGCCGTCGATCAGCCCTACGGCGAGATGCACCGCGTGCAGATGGCGGAGGGCGAGTGGTTCACGGCCGACGACGCCGCGCAGCTCGCGCCGCGATTGATCGTGAACGAGGTGTTCTGGCACCGCATGGGCGACCCACCGCTCGAGTCTCACCCGGTGGTCGCCCTCGGCGGGCAGGGCGTGCCGGGAGCGGCATCCGGAATCCCCGCTGGAGGCGTGACCGCCGTGGTGGTGGGCGTCACCCCGTCGCCGAACTGGGAGTCCGAGCCCTCGATGTTCATGCTCGCCGACCACCTTCAGGCCATGCAGGACGCCACCGCCGGCGAGCGCGGATCCGCGCCCGTCGCGTTCGACCCCTACGGCGGCGGCGGGCAGACGCAGTACGAGATGTGGGTGCCGCCTGAGCTCGCCGATCAGCTCACCCCGCTGATCGAACGCGATCTCGCCGCCGCCCTGGGCGACGGGGTCGAGGTCAGCGTCAACCGCCAGGACTGGGGCACGTGGGAGGGCGATCCGCTCCTGGTGACGAAGATGGTCGTCATCGGCATCGCGGTGCTCGTCCTGCTGCTCGGAGCCCTCGGCCTGGTCAACATCGCCCTCGTCACGGTGAAGCAGCGCGTGCGCGAGATCGGCATCCGCCGCAGTTTCGGTGCGACCGCGGGCCGGGTGTTCTTCGCCGTGATGATGGAGAGCGTGGTCGCCACCGTCGTCGCCGGTGCCGCGGGGGTGGCCGTGTCGATCATCGTGGTGCAGTCCCCGTGGCTGCGCGACGTCATCGGGCAGGGCATGGTCAGCGACTTCCCGCCGTTCCCGGTCGACGCCGCCGTGATCGGCCTGATCGCCGCGACCGTCGTGGGAGCGATCGCGGGCCTGCTGCCCGCGCTGGTCGCGGTCCGCGTCAAGGTGATCGATGCGATCCGGTACTGAGAACGCAGAGAGCGGACGCGTCGGACACGAACGCTGGGTGGCGGCGCCCGCGCGCCGCTAGGTTCGAGACGTGACCGACATTCCTCGCGACGTCCCGCCGCCGTCCGCCCTGCCCGACGCGGTCGCTCCCCCGACCTCCGACGACTCGCTGCCCGCGATGCAGATCAGCGGCCTCGTGAAGCGGTTCGGTCAGAAGACCGCCGTCGCCGGGCTCGACCTCGAGGTGCCCTCCGGCTCGTTCTACGGGCTGGTCGGCCCCAACGGCGCCGGCAAGACGACCACGCTGTCGATGGCGACGGGCCTGCTGCGCCCCGACGCGGGGGCCGTCCGCATCCACGGTGTCGACGTGTGGACGCAGCCGGTCGAGGCGAAGAGACTCATCGGCAACCTCGCCGACGGCGTGCGGCTGTTCGATCGCCTCACAGGCGAGCAGCTGGTCACCTATACCGGCATGATGTTCGGGCTGGCGCGCGAAGACGTCGCCGCGCGCACCGCCGACCTGCTGCGCATCATGGACCTGCAGGAGGCTGCGGGCACGCCCGTGGTCGACTACTCGGCCGGCATGACCAAGAAGGTCGCCCTCGCGTGCGCCCTCGTGCATGCGCCGCGTCTGCTCGTGCTCGACGAGCCGTTCGAGTCGGTCGACCCCGTGTCGGCGGCGAACATCGAGGACATCCTGCGCGGGTACACCGCCTCGGGCGGCACGGTCATCGTCTCGAGCCACTCCATGGACCTCGTGCAGCGCATGTGCGATCACGTCGCCGTCATCGCGCAGGGCCGCCTCTTGGCATCCGGAACCGTCGACCAGGTCCGCGGGGGCCAGACCCTCCAGGACCGCTTCGTCGAGCTCGTCGGCGGCCGGCACCACGCGGAGGGGCCGCAGTGGTTGCGACAGTCCTGAAGATCCGGTTCCGCGTCCTCGGCAACACCCTGACGCGGAGCCCCATGCAGCTCGTGGGCTTCATCTTCGGCGTGATCGGCGCGCTGTGGATGCTGGCCCTGGTCGCGATCGGACTCTTCTTCGTCGGCACCCTCGACTTCGACATCGCCCGCGCGACCGTCACGGCCGCGGGAGCCGCGCTGCTGCTCGGGTGGGTGATCGGCCCGATCTTCGCCGCGGGGATCGACACGACCCTCGACCCGGCGAAGCTCGCGCCCTTCCCGATGACGACGCGTCAGATGATGATCGCGATCACCGCGGGCGGGCTGACCGGTGTGCCGGGGATCGCGACCACCCTCGGCGTGCTCGCGACGTTCTTCGTGTGGGCCCGCCAACCCGTCGCCGTGGTCGCAGCGCTCGTGTGCGTGCCGCTGGGGCTGTTGACCTGCGTCGTCGCCTCGCGCGCCGTCGCCGCACTGGCCGGCGGACTCGGCGGAGGGCGACGCACGCGCGAGCTCATCGGACTGATCGGCTTCGTGCTGATCATCTTCGCCAGCCCTCTCGTCATCGGTCTCCTGAACGCCCTCGACGCCGCCAGCACCGGCGGAGTGAACCTGCAGGCCCTCGTCACCGGGATCTCGTGGACGCCCCTCGGTGCCGCGTGGGCCGTGCCCGGCGACCTGGCCGCGGGTGCCTGGCTGACGGGGCTCGCCAAGTTCGTCATCGCCGTCGCCACCCTCGCGGTGCTGTGGCTGCTGTGGTCGCGGAGCCTGTCGGCATCCGTCATCGCTCCCCCGACGCGGTCGACGACGGCGCGCCGGTCGGGATCGCTCGGGCTGTTCGGCGTCATGCCCTCGACTCCGGTGGGTGCCACCTGGGCGCGCTCGCTCACCTCGTGGACGCGCGACTTCCGTTACCTGCGGCAGTTGCTGCTGATCCCCTTCGCCCCCGTGCTCGTGCTCGTCTATTCGCGGGGCGACCTCGACGGACCGTTCTTCGCCGCCTCGGGCTTGCTGGTCGGGTTCTTCGCCGGGGTGCTGGCCTACACCGACATCTCGTACGACGGCACCGCCTTCGCGACCGTCCTGCAGACCGGCATCCGGGGGCGCGCCGACCGCCTCGGGCGCATGCTGGGTTGCGCGACCGTGAGCGTGCCGCTCGTTCTCGTGGCGGATGCCGTGACGCTCGCGATCGTCGGCACGTGGGAGCTTCTGCCCGCGGTCGTCGGCGGCTCGATCGGTCTCACCCTCGTCGGCCTGGGGGTCAGCGCCGTCAGCTCGGCGATCATCGTCATTCCGACTCCCGCCCCGGGCGACTCTCCGTTCAAGCGGGTGCCGGGGTCGACGTTCGCGATGTTCCTGGCGTTCCTGTTGTGCTGGGGGCTCACCGCCGTGCTCGCTCTGCCCGCCGTGATCCCGGCGGTGATGGCCCTCTTCTTCGGCGTGACGGCGGCCGGATGGGTGTCCGTCGCGCTCGGTCTCGTGTGGGGCGTCGTGGTTTTCGCGATCGGCGTGCTCATCGGCGGGCGGCGCTTCGACGCCGATGCTCCCCGCCTGCTCGCGCAGCTGCGCACGTACCAGGGGGCCTGAGCCGTCGGCATCCGCTCTTCCCGCTCGCTGAGCTCGGGTCTAGGGTGAGGGCCACACGACCCCGCCGCCGGAAGGATGCCGCATGGCCACCTCACTCGTCGTCTACCTCTCGTTCGCCGGAGCCGCCCGCGAGGCGATGACCTTCTACGAGTCGGTCTTCGGCGGGGAGCTCACGATCAGCACGTTCGGCGACTTCGGCATGACAGAGGCCCCCACCGACGGCGTGATGCATTCCGAACTGCGTGCCGATGGCTTCACCGTGATGGGCGCCGACGGCTTCGACGAGCCCGAGGGCGGCTGGGGCGCAAACCGCATGCACGCGGCCTTCATGAGCGACGAACTCGACCGCGTGCGCGGCTTCTACGATCGCTTCGTCGAGCGCGGCGCCGAGGTCGTGCAGCCGCTCGAGAAGCAGATGTGGGGCGACCTCTACGGCGAGCTGAGAGACCCGTGGGGCGTGGCGTGGATGTTCAACATCGCCGCCCCGGGCGGGTGGGCCGAGGGCAACTGAGCGTTGCGGCCTGCACGAGCGTGAGCGCGTGAGCATGCGCCTCGAGCTGGTCCCCCTGTCCGTGTCCGACGTCGACCGGAGCATCTCGTTCTACCGCGACGTCGTCGGCTTCGTGCTCGACCACGACGTCTCCCCCGGAAACGGGATGCGGGTCGTCCAGCTCACCCCGCCCGGCTCCTCCTGCTCGATCGCCTTCGGCGTCGGGATGGGCGCGGGGGCACCGGTGTCCAACCTCCACCTCGTCGTCGACGACCTGGACAGCGTTCGTGCCGGGCTCGCGGCCAACGGCCTCGACGTGTCGCCGGTGCAGGACATGGGCGGCGGGGTGCGCTACGCCTTCTTCGCCGACCCCGACGGGAACTCCTGGGCCCTGCAGGAGATCAGCGCGGGAGCCGCGCTCCCCGATCCCGCGTCGTGAGCCGCACCGGCCCTGGGAGGTCGGTCGTATCGCCGCTCGCGCAGGGGAAGACGAGGGCCGCCCTCGTCGGACGGTTCCGGATGCCGTGCCGCCCGGCATCTCGTCGGCCTCGGCGCACGGCCCGTGAATTCTTGGCGGCTCCTTAGAGCGCGTGCGTTAACGTCGGCTCCGGACCCCGGTGCCCGCCACCCCGCGCGCGCCGGAACGAATCGGGGAGCGAACCTGCCGTGAACATCCACTCCGTCGCCATGGCGACCGGGATCCTGCCCGACGCGGCGTCGATCCTCCACGCTTTCGGACCGTGGGTGCTCGGCGGCATCGCCCTGCTGATCTTCATCGAATCGGGCGTGCTGTTCCCCTTCCTGCCCGGCGACTCCCTGCTCGTCACCGCCGCGGTGCTGGCCGGCCCCCTCGGCATCCAGCCCTGGCAGGTGCTGCTGGTCGGCATCCCCGCCGCGATCCTCGGCGACCAGGTCGGATACTGGCTCGGTCGACGCTTCGGTCGACGCTTGTTCCGCGAGGGTGCCCGCGTACTGCGACCCGAGCGTCTGCACGACGCCGAGAGCTTCTTCGAGCGGTACGGCGGCGGCTCGCTCGTGCTCGGGCGCTTCGTGCCGATCGTGCGGACGTACGTGCCGGTGGCGGCCGGCACGGCACACATGCCGTACCGCCGGTTCGTGCTGTGGAACACCCTGGGCGCGACGCTCTGGGTCGTGGCCATGACCCTCATCGGTCTACTCCTGGGCGGCATCCCGTTCATCGTCGACAACATCGACGTGCTGATGATCGTCATCGTGCTGATCTCGGTGCTCCCCGTCGTCGTCGCGATCGTGCGCAAGACGCTCGCCTCGCGCCGAGCCCGTGCGGCGACCGAGGCGGACTGACACGACGCACCGACCGTGCCCGCCGGGTGCGGCGCGGGCCGGAAGCTAGGATCGCGACATGGACGTGCCCATCCACGCGATCCGCTACTTCTGCGTTCTGGCGGAGGAACTGCACTTCGGACGGGCCTCCGAACGCTTGAGCATCACTCCCCCCTCGCTCAGTCAGCAGATCAGCCGGCTCGAGCAGAAGCTCGGCGTCAAGCTCTTCGAACGCAATCCCCGCAAGGTGGAGCTGACCAGCTACGGACGCGATCTGCTGCCCCTCGCTCGGCGCCTGCGCGACGACCATGATCAGATCGTCGCGTGGGGCAGGTCGGTGCAGCGCGACATCACGGCCCCGCACCTCCGCGTCGGCGTCGTCGCCGCGGGGGCCGGAGCCCTCACGACCGCGGCCATCAGCACGACCCTGCACAAGATGCCGAACGCGCGCATCGAGATGCGGAGACTCGGGTTCTTCGACGTGGCGGGCGACCTCGAGGCCGGGCTCGTCGACGTGGTGTTCGCCCCGTGGCCTCTGCGGCTCGCCCCCCGCGTGCGCACCGAGCCGCTCTGGCGCGAGCAGCGGGTGCTCGTCGTGCCGCACGGACACCACCTGGCCGAACGGGAGTCGGTCTCGATCCTCGACACGAAGGACGAGGTCTTCGTCGCGGCCAGCGGCGGTGCGCCGGAGGTCATCGATTGGTGGCTCGTCGACCCGCGGCCCGACGGCTCGCGCCCGCAGCGCGGGCCCACGGCCGACAGCATCGAAGGACTGCTGGAGCTCGTCGCGGTCGGTGCCGGCGTGAACATCGCCGGTGAATCGGCCACGCGGCGCTACCAGCGCGAAGAGCTCGCCTACGTGCCGATCGACGACATCGAACCCGCCACCGTGGTGCTGTGCAGCCTCACCGACACCCTCAACCCGATGGTGCAGGTGTTCCGCGAGACGGCCCTGGAGCTGTCGCCCATTGTCGGCGGGGAGATGCATTCCGAATGAGGCGCACGCAGAACAGCGCCGCACCCCGTGAGGGATGCGGCGCTGTGTTTTCTGTGGACCTGAGGGGATTCGAACCCCTGACCTCCTCGATGCGAACGAGGCGCGCTACCAACTGCGCCACAGGCCCGGAAACCTCGTAAACACTATCACGACACCTCCCCGTCACCCGACGCGGGGCGCACCCCGGGCGCGCCGTGCGTCGACGGGTGAGAGCGGCGGATGCCACGTCGTCGGCCATGCCGTCGGCGGTGACGCCCCGCAGTCGGTGGCGTCGTCGGCGGGGCTTACTGGCCCGACGCGCGACGCTCGAGCAGACGACGCACGTGGTCGTCGATCTCGATGTCGTCGACGTACCCCATGGCCGCGTACTTCGACGGCACGGGAGCGGCGGCGGGCGTCTCGACCGGACGAGCGGTCTCGATGGGCGTCGGCGCCTGCGTGGCCGCGATGTGGCGGGCCGCCTCCTCGCGGGCGGCTGCGCGCAGCGCCTCGCGGGCGATCTGCTCGTCGACGACGGCGGCGGCGCGTGAGCCGGCCGACGCGACCAGCGGGCGCGGAAGTTCGCGCGGCGTCCAGGTCGGGCGCGGTTCGGGCACGAGAGCGACGTCCTGCACCTCGGCCGCAGCGCGTGCCGTCGCCTCGACCGCGGGACGCACCTGGGTGCGGGCCGCGATCACGGAGAGCCGTCGGAGCACGACGAGCGAGGCCAGCACGACGGTGACCCCGATGATCAGCACGACGGGGGCTGCTCCCGCGACGACCTGGATCGCACCGACCAGAGCCGCGACGACAGCGGCCAGCGCGGTCGACGTCGTGGCCAGGCGGAAGCGACGGCGGGCACGCGCTCGGCGGGCCTCGGGACGGGCGACCGCCGCGGCGCGTTCCGCGTGGGCGCGCTCGAGGGCGGCGGCGTGCTCGGCCCGGGTCTTCTCGAGGGCGGCGGCTCGCTCGGCGCGGGCCACCTCGACGGCGGCGGCGCGCTCGGCGCGGGCGACATCGAGAGCGGCGGCGCGCTGCTCCTTCACGACGTCACGATCGCGCGCGGTTTCGAGGCGAGCGACCTCGAGGCGCGCTTTCGCGGCCGCGAGCTCGATCTGGGCTTTCTGCGCCTGCACCTGCCGCGCGAGCTTCTGCTGCTGGTGGGCGGTGCGCGTGGTGAGCTCGAGGTGCACCTCGCGCGGCGTCTCGGCCGTCTCGGCGAGCACGCGCAGCGCCTGGTTGAGGCGGACGGCGTTGCGTTCGACCGAGGTGAACCGGTGTCGGCTCTGCCACGACGGAAGGAGGTACACCAGCCAGAGCGCGACGGCGACGAAGACGATCACGCCACCGCTGAGAACCTGCCCACCCATGGCACAAAGGTAGGCCACCGAGAGATCACACCTCGGCATCCCCCCGCGTGTCGTGCCCAGACTTCTGCACATCGGGCGCAAGCACCCCGGGGAGCGCGCTCAGATGCGGTCGGCGGGCGGAACGCGAGCGGCATCCGGGGGCACCTGACCCCGCTGCCAGCGGTCGAGCACGCCGTGCGGGACCTCTTCGCGCACCAGGGCGAACGCGTAGTGATCGCGCCAGTCGCCGTCGATGTGGATGTACCGACGACGCAGGCCCTCGTACCGGAAGCCGAGCTTCTCGACCACGCGCAGGCTCGCGTGGTTCTCGGGGCGGATGCAGATCTCGACGCGGTGCAGGTTGAGCTCGGTGAAGCACAGGTCGGTCGCCATCGCCACGCTCACCGTGGTGATGTTGCGGCCGGCGAACTCCTCGGCGACCCAGTAGCCGATCGTCGCCGAGGCCAGGGAGCCGCGCGAGACGCCCCACACGTTCAGTTGTCCGGCGACGTCGTCGTCCCACGCCATCACGAGCGGGACGCCGACGCCGTCGCGGTACTGCTGCAGGAGGCGACGGATGCCGAGGCGCATGTCGAACGACACGGGGCCGTCGGGACTCGTCGCCTCCCACGGACGCAACCACGAGCGGTTGTCGATCAGCTGCTGCTGGAGGACGCGCGCATCGCGATTGCGGATGAGGCGGATCGACACCTGGCCGTGCCGCCTCGGAATCGAAAGATCCATTGCACCCCGCGGGGTCAGAGACCCTTGGCGAACTCCTTGAACCACGGGCGCAGCGCCGGGCCCAGGTCTTCGCGGTCGGCCGCGAGCTGCACGATCGCCTTGATGTAGTCGACACGGTCGCCGGTGTCGTACCGACGGCCGCGGAACACGACGCCGTAGACGCCGCCGCCGTCGCCGCCACCGGTGGCGAGCTCCTCGAGCGCGTCGGTCAGCTGGATCTCGCCGCCCTTGCCGGGCTCGGTGCGCTCGAGGATGTCGAACACGTCGGGGCCGAGCACGTAACGACCGATGATCGCGAGGTTCGAGGGAGCGTCTTCGGCCTTGGGCTTCTCGACGAGCTGCGTGACCTTGACGACGTCGTCTTCGTCGGTGGCCTCGACCGCGGCGACACCGTAGAGGTGGATGTGCTCGGGGTCGACTTCCATGAGGGCGATGACCGTGGCACCGCCGCGCTTGTCGTACTCCTCCATCATCTTGGTGAGCAGCGCGTCGCGCTCGTCGATGAGGTCATCGCCCAGGAGGACGGCGAAGGGGTGCTCGCCGACGTGGCTGCGGGCGCGCAGCACCGCGTGGCCGAGACCCTTGGGCTCGCCCTGACGCACCATGTGGATGTCGGCGAGGTCGGACGAGTGCTCGACCTTGGCGAGCTTGTCGCTGTCGCCCTTCTCGCGCAGCTTGGCCTCGAGCTCGGGCATCGAGTCGAAGTGGTTGGCGATGTTGTTCTTGTTGCGACCGATGATGATGAGCACGTCGTCGATACCGGCGGCGGTGGCCTCTTCGACCACGTACTGGATGGCCGGCTTGTCGACGACCGGGAGCATCTCCTTCGGCATCGCCTTGGTGGCGGGAAGGAAGCGCGTACCGAGTCCGGCGGCCGGGATCACGGCCTTGAAGGGCTTTTGAGGCATGGGCATACCTTATAGGGAGCCGACGACACCGCCGTTACACGCGCGCACGTAGACTTACCGGCATGCCGGATCGCATCGAGCAGGCCAAGCGCGCACTGCGCGCCGATCTGCGCGAACGCCGCCAGACCGTCTCGGCGCACGCGCGCGAGGTGGCCGAGGCCGGCGTCAAACAGCAGCTCGACGCCCTCGTCGATCGCCTCGGTGCGCGCAGCATCTCGTGCTTCCTGTCGACGCCCACCGAGCCCGGCACCCACGCCTTCGTCAGCGGGGCGGTGGCACGCGGCATCCGGGTGCTCCTGCCGATCACGCGCGAAGACGGCCTGCTCGACTGGAGCGTCGCGACACCCGAGACCGAGATCACCGAGGGGCTGTTCGGCCTGCCGGAGCCCGTGGGCGACGTGCTCGGGCCCATCGCCGTCAACGACGTCGACCTGCTGGTGATCCCCGCCGCCGCCGTCGACCAGGGCGGCATGCGCCTCGGCTGGGGCCGCGGCTACTTCGACAAGACCCTCGGCTCGATGGAGAAGTGCCCGCCGGTGTACGCGGTGATCTTCGACTCCGAGCTCATCGACGACGTGCCGCGCGACGTGCACGACCAGCCCGTGTCGGGCGTGGTCACCCCCACCCGCACGGTCGCGATCACCGCACGCATCGCCTGAACACCCGAAGGAACCCCATGCCCACGTACTCCTACGCCTGCAAGCAGTGCGGACACCGCTTCGACACCGTGCAGTCCTTCTCGGATGCCGCTCTCACCGAGTGCCCCGAGTGCGGCGGTGAGGTGCGCAAGCAGTACGGCTCGATCGGGGTGACCTTCAACGGTTCCGGGTTCTACCGCACCGACTCCCGCAACTCCACCTCCAGTGGGTCCGGTAGCGGCTCGACCGGTTCTTCGACATCATCGAAGTCGGAAACGAAGACGTCCGCCCCGTCCTCGGCCTCCTAGCCCCGGTCGGCGCGGCCAGAAGGGGAGCCTGCGCATGATCAAAGGATTCAAGGAGTTCATCCTCCGCGGAAATGTCATCGACCTCGCCGTCGCGGTCGTCATCGGCGCGGCGTTCACCGCGGTCGTCAACGCGATCGTCAGCGCGGTCATCACCCCGCTGATCGAGGTGTTCTACAAGCCCGCCGAGAACGGTGAGATCGGGCCGTCGATCACGGGCATCTACGGGCAGGAAGTGGTCTTCCCCCTTCCCACCCTGCTCTCGGCGATCATCAGCTTCTTCGCCGTGGCGATCGTGGTCTACCTCGTGTTCGTCTACCCGATGAACCGGTGGAAGGCCATCGCCGCCGCTCGGGCCGGGGTGAACGAGCCCGCCTCCGACGAACCGAAGCTCCCCACCGAGCAGGAGCTGCTCGTGCAGATCCGCGACCTGCTGGAGCGCCAGAACGACAAGGCCTGACGTCCCGACGGAGCCCACGGCATCCGCGCCCTTCTCGAGGCGAGCGGATGCCGTGGGCTCCGTCGTTCAGTAGTGCGGGGGTACCTCGCGCAGCATGCGTTCATCGTTCGGCCCGGATGCCGCGGGGCGTGACGCCGCACCGCGAGCGGGGTCGTCGGCGGGTGCCGGCTCGGCCGATGTGCCGGGTGCGGGCATCAAGCGTGCGCGGCGTGCGCCGCGCACACGGACGACCGGCTGCCGAGCGGCGGCGGGGGTCCCTGAGCCTGTCGAAGGGACGGGACTCACCGCTGCATCGGAGCCGGAGGGGCTTCCGTCCGGATTCTGCGTCATCGCCGGCTCAGCCGGGCAGGTCGAGCTGTTCGGTGCTCGTGTCGGGGCCTGCGCCGTCGGCGGGCGCGACGCCGAGAAGCCCGGCGATGCGCGCTGCGACGCCCGCGGGGTCGCTGTACAGGTCGAAGGCGTGCACGCGCACGTAGTGCCACCCGAGACGGCGCAGAATCTGCGGGCGCAGACGCAGCGTCTCGCGCAGCGATTCGCCGATCGTCTCGGGGTCGCTCTCGGCGACGACGGCCTTGCCCTGGTAGCGCGCGACCAGCGGCAGCAGTCCGCGGTAGTCCACATCGACCTCGACGCCGAGCTGCCGCAGCTCCCGCGCGAGCGCGCGGGTGAGGGGGTCGGCGAGGTCTTCGAGACGGGTCTCGCGTCCGCGCGCGGCAACGTTGCCGAGAATGCCCATGAGGGTCGCGGCCCCGTGCTCGAGGCGTCCGTCGTCGAAGGCGGAGGGCCGGATCGACGACACGATCACCATCGAGCGACGCGCGCGGGTCATACCGACCGTGAGCAGCCGCTCGCCGTCGGGCGTCGACAGGTCGCCGAAGTCGCTCAACACGCGCCCGTGACGGGTCAGGCCGAAACCGAGCGAGAACACGACGCGGTCGCGGCTCTCGGCTACCGACTCTTCGAGCGTGAGCACCGCGAACGGCTCCGCCGCGTCGCGCGAGACGAACTCGGCGATATCGGATCGTCCGGCCAGCGCCGCCACGACCGACGCACGCACGCGCTCGGCGTGCTTGCGGCTGGCGGTGACGACCATGAGCGACTCGGAGGCGCGGTTGACGGCGTGCTCGATCACGAGGGTGACCACGCGGGCGACCTCGGCGTCGGGGCTCTCGACCGCACCACTGACCGGGTCGGGCGCGCCGACTCCGCCCTCGACGTAGTCGACGCTCAGGCTGCCGCGTCCGAGGTACGAACCCGCCCACGGCAGCGACACGATCTCACCGCCGTAGAAGGCGTCGTTGACGAGCTGCGAGAGGTCTTCTCCCCCGGCGCGATAGCTGCGGGTGAGGGTCTCGACCGGCAGCAGCTCGGCCACCCGCTCGAACACCGACCGGTCGTCGAACGGCACCTCGTCGCCCTCGACGCCGTCTTCGTCGTCGAGGGTGGGAGCGATCGCCGCGCTCACGCGGAACGGGGTCGGCTTCTGCACGACCGGGTCGCCGAAGAGCACCACCTGGCGCGCCCGGCGCAGGGCCGGGGTGGCCTCGGCGAGGCACAGGGCCGCGGCATCCGCGATGATCACGACGTCGAAGGCCAGGTCCCACGGCACATCGGGCACCTCATAGGGCGACGCCAACCACACCGGCGCGAGCGTGCGCAGCAGGGTGGGCGCGGCATCCGAGATCTCTTGCGCGGTGTGC
Source organism: Microbacterium sp. P26 (assembly GCF_023712585.1). Taxonomy (NCBI): domain Bacteria; kingdom Bacillati; phylum Actinomycetota; class Actinomycetes; order Micrococcales; family Microbacteriaceae; genus Microbacterium; species Microbacterium sp. P26. The sequence continues at coordinate 160,566 of NZ_JAMAXZ010000005.1, forward strand.
AGGCCGTCTTTCAGCGCGTGCTTGAGGGCCGTCGCCTCATCGGCGTGATCGACGATGCCGATGCGCCATTGCGTCGCGAGCTGCGCCGCGAGAAGCGGACCGGCCGCCGCCGCGTGCGCCTCGTCGACGAGACGGAAGTCGCGCTCGAGACGGTCGACGACGCTGGTGTTCGCGCCCAGCAGGGCGCGGTCGCTGCGCAGCAGGTGCTCGAGAGCCGACTGCCACCACGCGAACTCGAGCTCGGCGCCGACCCGCTCTTCGGGGACGTGGCGCACCGACAGCTCGACGAGGAGCTGCTCGAGGCCGAGGCGGGCGAGTTCGGAACGCAGCTGCGCGCGCTCGACGAGGTTGTCGAAGAACTCCGATTCGGCGGCGAGACCCGCGAGCGTGCGCACGAGGCGCTGCACGGGAAGGGTCGCCAGGCGCTCCGAGCCCTGTCGGCCGAGGATCTGATCGAGTTCGCCCAGCAGGGCGTCGGTGCGCTGCCACGCCACGTGCACGTCGGCGAGGCCGAGGGGCACCTCGGGGGCGACGCCGGCCTCGACGAGTCGGTGCCACTCGGTGCGCTGCTGCTGGATGCGCATGAGCGCCTCGTACATGTCGGGCACGTGCACGCCCGGGCGCACGTACTCCTTCGACAGGCGCTTGAGCCGACGACGGTTGGGCCCGCTCATCGCGGAGCCGTCGCGGCGCGGCGAATGCGCGTCGATCAGCTCGCCGATGGGGCGCTCGAACACGCTGGGGCTGAAGCGGTCGAGCGACTCGCGGATGCCCTGCAGCAGTTTGAGGTACGAACCCAGCTCCGACACGGTCTGGAACGGGCGCATGCGCGTCTGCGCGATGAGCTCGTACCCGCGCTCGATGAGGCGCGGCACGTCGGAGGAGTGGAGCTTGCCGGCCAGGTCGTGCGCGGCCCGCGCGTCTTCGGTGCGGGTGAAGCTGACGCCGTACCAGGGAGAGTCGTCGGGGCCGAAGCGGAACTCGCCCAGTCGTGCGGCCATCGCCAGAGCCCGCGCGGCTGCGTCGCGGCGACCCGACAGACGCTCGAGAGTGGCCACGTCGAAGCGCGCCGCGGTCGAGGGCGGAGGAGAGACGGATGCCAGCTTGGTGAGCTCGCGCAGCACGTCGAGCGCCGAGACGCCCAGGGCCAGGTGCGGCTCGGTCACCGCCGAGCGGTAGTCGCGCAGCACGGTGCGCAGCCGCACGAGCGCGTCGTCGATCTCGGCGACCTTGGGCTGCTCGGCCTTCTCGTTGCGGCCGATCGCGCGGATGAGATCGCGGCGCACGTGGTGCGGCGAGACGGCGAGTCCGGTGAGACCGACGCCGGCGAGGCGGTGCCGGATGCCGTCGAGCGTCGACCGGCGAGCACTGACGACGAGTACGCGCTTGTTGTCGTGCACGAGCTGGCCGATCGCGTTGATGACCGTCTGCGTGCCGCCCGTGCCGGGGAGCGTGTGGACCGCGAGGGAATGCCCGGCGGAGATGCGCGCGAGAACGCGCTCCTGCTCGGCGTCGGCGTCGAGCAGAAGGGTGTCGGCGGCGGGCGGGCGCTCGTCGGGCCCGACGACGGCCGGCTCGGCGCGGCGCACGGTGATGCGCGCGCGGTCGTCGGCGTGACCGGCGAGGGCGTTCAACAGCGTGTCGTCGAGGTCGTGCGTGTCGCGCGCCATGCCCGAACCGACGTCGGCGAACGACGAGATGATCAGGCGGGGGTGCACGACGAAGGTCGGCACGTGCGTGGTCAGGCGACGGATGTGGTCGATCACCGGCTGCGGCTTGAAGACACCCTGGTCGTAGGCGAGACCCGCGAGAGCCGCGCTGTCGATCTGGATGCCGAGGTGAGTGCGGAACGCACGCGCCAGCTCGGGGTTCATCACGAACGCGCCGTGCAGCTTGAGCTCGAAGTCGCCGTGGTGGCGACGGATGGCGAGCGGACGCAGCAGCACAGGGGCCGACCACTCCACTCCCCCGATCTTCCACGCCGACAGGCCCACGGCCAGGTGCACGGGTTCGAGGCCGCGCGCGGTGCGCAGCTCGACGTTCTTGGCGGTGATGCGTTCTGCGGCCATTCGCGCCGTGCGCAGGGCGACCTCGTCGCGGAACAGGTTGCTCAGCATGGTCGCGCGACCCGTGATGAACTGCGGGAGCGAGCCCGGGTGCGCCTTGGTGATGTCGATGCCGGCGTCGCGGGCGTCGTCGAAACGCAGCAGCGTCGAGCGGCCGCCGAGCACCGCGGCCTCGGCCCTGATGCGGTCGCGTTCGGGGTCGGCGACGTGGCGAACGACGATGCCGGGCTCTGACAGTCGCAGCTCGCCCGGATCGACGGACGTCGATTCGTCTCCGTCGGTACCGATCACGGTCCCGTCCTCAGCTCGCCACACACCTGCCAGACTAAGCCGGTCGATGCGGGATCCCGCGCAGCGGGCGCGAGTTTCGCGGGAATAGACGACACGCCGCGCGATCGGCGCTTCCTCCACAGGTGGCAAGTCGAGCGGATCGTCCCCATTCCCGGCATCCGCCGCAGCACGAGACCGACGCGGTCGTGAGGATGAGCGCATGAACAGAGTCACCAGCACCGATTACGACAGCCCGGTGGGGCCGGTCCTGCTCACGTTCGTCGACGACGCCCTCGTGCGCCTCGACGTCGCGCACGACGGTCTCGACCTCGCCCGCGAAAGCATCGCCCATCGACTGGGGGTCATGGCCGAGCCGGATTCCGCAGTGGGGGCGTCGCTCGTGGCGCAGCTCGACGAGTACTTCGACGGCGCGCGCCGGGAGTTCGACGTGCCGCTGGACTTCCGCCTCGTGCGCGGGTTCACCCGCTCAGCGCTCGAGGCGACGTGCGAGATTCCCTACGGCGAGGTGGCCTCGTACGGCGAGGTCGCGCGAATGGCCGGCGTCGATCGCGCCGCTCGCGCCGTGGGTACCGCGTGCGCGTCGAGCCCGTTCTCGATCGTCGTTCCGGTGCACCGCGTCGTGCGCTCCGACGGATCGATCGGCGAGTACGGCGGTCATCCCGAGGTGAAGCGGTTCCTGCTGACGCTGGAGGCGGAGGCGCTGCTGGGCGGCTCCCTCCCGGTCGACGAGGCGGACCGCGCCTCCGCGTGAGCGTCTCGGCTCGCACCCTCTCCGATTCTCCTGGGGGACGCGCCGTGGGATGAGGGGGGCGGATGCCGACGACCACCGCACCCGCACGCGACGACGCCCGGCCCCGCCGAAGCGAGGACCGGGCGCCGGGCGACCGCAGCGGGCCGCTAGTGGTTCGAGGCCTTCTCGGCTCCGAAGCCGGTGAGTGAGCGCACGTCCATCTCGGCGGCCTTGCGCCGATCCTCCGCGACGCGCGAGGTCACCGACCCGAGCCAGCCGAGGAAGAACCCGAGCGGGATCGAGACGATGCCCGGGTTGTTCAACGGCCAGATCGCCACTCCCGTGTTCACGAACACACTCGTGGGGGTTCCCCAGAACACCGGCGAGAGGAAGATCAGCAGGAGCGCCGAGCCGAGCCCGCCGTACATGCTCCACACCGCACCGCGCGTGGTGAACCGGCGCCAGAACAGCGAGAAGAGGATCGTCGGCAGGTTCGCCGACGCCGCGACGGCGAAGGCGAGGGCGACCAGGAAGGCCACGTTCTGTCCCTGGACTCCGATGCCGCCCAGGATCGCGAGCACGCCGATCACGATCACCGTGCGCCGCGCCACCTTGACCTCTCCGTCGGGCGGCACGTCGCCCTTCTTCACGACGTTCGCGTAGATGTCGTGGGCGAACGACGCGGCCGCGGTGATCGTGAGACCCGCCACCACCGCCAGGATCGTCGCGAACGCGACCGCCGAGATGAAACCGAGCAGCAGCGGACCGCCGAGCGCGAAGGCGAGGAGGGGGGCGGCGGCGTTGACTCCGCCGGGCGCCGCGAGGATGGCATCCGACCCCACGAGGGCACCCGCGCCGTAACCGAGCACGAGGGTGAGGATGTAGAAGAGGCCGATCAGCCAGATGGCCCACACCACCGAGCGACGGGCCTCCTTCGCGGTGGGCACCGTGTAGAAGCGCATCAGCACGTGCGGGAGGCCCGCGGTGCCGAGCACGAGGGCGAGCGCGAGCGAGATGAAGTCCCATGGGTTCTTGCCGTACTGCAGGCCCGGGGCCAACACGGCGTCGCCCTTCGGCGACGCCGCGACGGCGCTCTCGAGCAGGGTGTTGAGGCTGAAGCCGTTGATCGCGAGCACCCACACCGTCATGACGACCGCGCCGCCGATGAGCAGGAACGCCTTGACGATCTGCACCCACGTGGTGCCCTTCATGCCGCCGATGAGCACGTACACGATCATCAGGATGCCGACGACGGCCACCACGATCGACTGCCCCACCCGCTCGGTGATGCCGAGCAGCAACGACACCAGTCCGCCGGCACCCGCCATCTGCGCGAGCAGATAGAAGAAGCACACCGCGAGGGTCGTGATGGCCGCGGCCATGCGGACCGGACGCTCCTTGAGCCGGAACGACAGCACGTCGGCCATCGTGAACTTGCCGGTGTTGCGCATGAGCTCGGCCACGAGCAGCAGAGCCACCAGCCACGCCACCAGGAAGCCGATGGAGTAGAGGAAACCGTCGTAGCCGTTGATCGCGATCGCCCCGACGATGCCGAGGAACGACGCCGCCGAGAGGTAGTCGCCCGCGATCGCGAAGCCGTTCTGCGGACCCGTGAACGACCGGCCCGCGGCGTAGTAGTCGGCCGCCGTCTTGCTGTTGCGGCTGGCCCGGATCACGATGAACAGCGTCACGGCGACGAACGCGCCGAAGATCGAGATGTTCAGAACCGGGTTGTTCTCGACCGTCTGCACGGCCGCATCGATGGAGGCGAGCACGTCGTTCACGAGCGACCCCCCTCAGCGCGTTCGAGCTCGGAGCGCAGCTGCTCGGCCCCCGGGTCGAGGCGACGGTTGGCGTACGCGACGTAGCCCATGGTGATGGCGAACGTGGTCACGAACTGGCCGAGCCCGAAGAGCAGCCCGACGGTGATGGCGCCGCTGACCGGCTGCGCCATGAACTCCGGCGCGAACGACGACAGCAGAACGTAGACGAAGTACCAGACGAGGAACGCCACCGCGAGCGGGAAGACGAAGCTGCGTTGCCGCCGCTTCAACTCCCGGAACGGGGCGGACTCCTCGACCGCGATGTAGTCGACGCCGCTGGTGTGCGCGTCGTCGATCCGACGATCCGTCATGTGGCCTCCTTGCCTCATGCGTCCGGCGCAACGCTGCGCCGATCGGGGAAAAGTCCGGGTCGGCGTCAGCTTTCCCGGTGATACAGTCGACGCTACGAAACGCGGCGATGAAGCCGTCACCCCCGGAAGTAGGTAGTGCGTGGCTGCACCCTCCGCACTTCGAGACGATGCGACGCTCGTGTCGCACGCGGTCGTCGAACTCGCCCGACGCACGCATTTCCCCGTCGCCTTCGGCGGCCTCGAGCACGACGGCGCCGTGCACGTGTCGAGCATCGTCGGCGCCCGCACGCGCAGCATCGAGGGGCTGGTGGTGCACGCCTCGCGCGGCCTCGGCGGACGAGCGCTCATCGAGCGGCGCCCCCGCATGACCCTGGACTACCGCACCTCGCGCTCGATCACCCACGACTACGACCGCGCGATCCTCGGCGAGGGGATCGCGACCTTGTTCGCCGTGCCCGTGCTCGTGGGCGGCACCGCACGTGGCGTGCTCTACTGCGGCTCGTGGGCCCAGGCGCCGGTCGGCGAGGTCGAAGCGCGCCCCGCGTTCGACGTCGCCGGAGAGCTCGGCACCGAACTGCGCGTGCGCGCCGAGGTCGAGCGCCGCCTGCAGTCGGCGCCCACCCCCGAGAGCGGGCTCAGCGCCGGAGCACGGGAAGAGATCCGCGAGAGCTACGCGCAACTGCGCAGCATCGCCGCCACCGTCGGCGACGACAGCGTGCGCCGCCGCCTCGAAGACGTCGAGGGCCGGCTCGCCGCCCTCACCGGCGACATCCCCGTAACCACCCCCGACCCCGACGTGCACCTCTCGCGCCGCGAGATCGACGTACTCGCGTGCGCGGCAGTCGGGTCGACCAACGGCGAGATCGCGACCACCCTGCAACTGCGCGAGACCACCGTGAAGTCGTACCTCGCCTCGGCGATGGCCAAGCTCGACGCCTCGACGCGGCACGCCGCGGTCACCCGCGCGCGCCGCGCGGGACTGCTCCCCTGACGCCTGGGCACCCGGTGGGAAAGCCCTGGCAATGGCCGTCTGAGGTTGAGAGCCGCGCGGATTCTCGGCATCGTGGCTGACTTCTGTCGTCGATCAGAGAAAGAGAGTCGCCCATGCTGACGCTCACCGAAGAGGCCACGACCGCCGTCAAGACCATCACCGCCCAGATTCCGGACGCCCCGCACAGCGGCATCCGGATCGAGGGTGCCGGCTCCCCCGAGTCGCAGTTCAAGCTGAGCGTCGTCGACGCCCCTGCCACCGGCGACGCCGTCGTCGAGAACGCCGGAGCGCGCGTCTTCCTCGACAGCGACGCCGCAGCGGTGCTCGACGACCGCGTGCTCGACGCGCAGGTCGACCCCGAGCAGGGCTCGGTGCAGTTCGCGGTGACGAACGCCGCCTGACGCGCTGACGCTTTTCGATCGATGCCCCGGCCGCGCGCCGGGGCATCGTCGTGTGCGGGCTCGTGCGGCGGGCCGATCGGGGTGTCTTCGCGTTCGGCGGATCTGCCGGGGGGGCCGCGAGGGTGCGCAGAGTGCCCGAGACTGCACCTCGCTGACATCCCCGCGTCAGGCTGCAACGGCGATGTCAGCGAGATGAAGTCTCGCGATGAGTGTGGGCCGCGAGCAGCGCGGGGCGCGGCGATCGCGCGGCGCGACGAGCGCGCGGTGCGGCGTTCGCGCGGCGCGAACGAGCGCGCGAGAACGGGGCGGATGCCGCGACCTCAGCCCCGGAAGACCACGATCTCTTCGTTCGGGGCGTCGTAGACGAACTGCAGGGCGGTGCCGGGAGGCAGATCGGTCGCCCGGATCTCGGCGGAGTCTGCCGTGAGCTGCAGCGCTCCGTTGGCCGGGAAGGTCCCCGCTCCGCACGAATCCAGTAACAGGCGCCCGTCATACGAGAAGCCGCCGTTGGTGACCTCGAGCAGGTCGGGCTGCCACACCGTCATGCATCGGGCTGCGTTCTCGTCGGCCTCGAACGGGGCGTAGGTGATGACGCGAAAGCCCTCGAACTCTTCGTATGCCGACACCGCGCTCGTGACGCCCCGGGTCAGCGCGGCCGGGACGTCGAAATCCGGATCGGGAGCGAGACGCGCGATCTGCGTCGCCCCGACCTGCAGGGGGTCGGTCTGCACGCGTTGCACCAGCACGAGCGCCGTCGCGGCGCACGCGACGACGAGGGCCGCCGCGGTCAGCAGGATCGTCGTGGAACGCCGCAGGCGCGGCATCCGGAACCTCCGACGCGGCGGGTCGGATGCCGCGGGCGGTTCCTGCGCATCGCTCGGCTCGCTCGGCTCGTCGGTGGCCTCCGGCACGGGCGGAGCGGGGTCGTCGGCGCTCGCGCGGCTCTCCAGTTCGATGAGTCGGCGCAGCGCCACCGGGTCGGCGGAGATGTCCGCCCCGGGGGCGTAGGCCCGTCGGCGGAGATCGGCGAGTTCGTCGTCATCGTCGATGCGCGGCATGGTCCGATTCAATCAGCGATGCCACCGCGCCCCACGGACGGATCGCGCACGGGTACTCGGATTGCGCGTCAGCGGCCCGTGAACTCCGGTCGACGCTTGGCCTGGAACGCGGCGAACCCCTCGCGGTAGTCCGCCGTGGCGGCCAGGGCGGCCTGCGCGCGGTTCTCCAGGGCCATCGCGTCCCACAACCCGAGGCGCCCGTCGCGCACCGCGGCCACGACGCGCTTGCTCGCGCGGAACGCCGCGGTCGGCCCCGCCGCCGCCGTACGGGCCGCCAGCGCCGTGGCATCCGTCACCTCGTCGGTCAGGAAGACCCGGGAGAACAGCCCCGCGCGCACCGCCTCGTCGCCCGACATCAGGCGTCCGGTGTAGATGAGGTCGAGGGTCGCATGGATGCCGAGGCGCTCGGCGAACAGCGCATGACCGCCCGAGTCGAGGGTCGCACCGAGGGCGGCGAAGGGCGAGCCGATCTTCGCGGTGTCGGCGACGTAGACGACGTCGGTGGCGATCAGCAGGCCGAGTCCCACGCCGAGGCACGCGCCGTGCGCGACGGCGAAGGTCGGTGCGGGGAACATCGCCATACGTCGCAGCAGCGGGGTGAGCGTGTCGTCGAGGTAGCCGCCGACGTCGTCGGTCGCGGGATCGACGCCCGAGATGTCGCGGCCGGCACAGAACGACGGGCCCTCTCCGCGCAGCAGCACGGCGCGGGCGCCGTCGGCCTCGGCGCGGTCGTACGCGGCGGCGAGCTCGTGCAGGTCGTCGAGTCCGAGCGCGTTGCGGCGAGCGGGCGCGTTCAGCACGATCTCGGCGACGCCCTCGTCGAAGCGGTAGTCGATCATCGCGCTCACCCGTCGTAATCGACGCGGACGGCGTCGGTGCTCGGGTGCGACTGGCAGGTGAGGACGTACCCGCGCTCGATCTCGTCGGGCTCGAGGGCGTAGTTCTCGGTCATCGACACGGCGCCCTCGATCACGCGGGCGCGGCAGGTTCCGCACACGCCTCCCGCGCACGCGAACGGCACATCGGGGCGCACGCGGAGCGCGGCGGCGAGGATCGTCTCGTTCGCCGCGACCGGGCTGTCGACCGAAGCCGACTGCCCGTCGAGCGTGAAGTCGATGCGGCGAACGGGTTCGTCCTGGCGCACGCGCACCGGGCGCGCTCCCCCGGTCTGCGCGGGGGCGTCGCCCTCGCCCGCGGTGAACAGCTCGAAGCGCACGCGCTCCCGCGGCACGCTGACCTCGGCGAGCACCTCGCGGCACAGCTCGACGAGGGCGAACGGCCCGCACAGGAACCACTCGTCGACGGATGCCGGATCGATGAGCCGCGAGAGGATCAGCCGCAGCCGCTCGTCGTCGATGCGACCCGAGAACACGGGCGCCGCGCGCTGCTCGCGGGACAGCACGTGGTGCAGCGTGAGGCGGGACGGATAGCGGTCCTTGAGGTCGGCGAGCTCGTCGACGAACATCACGTCGGTCGACGACCGGTTGGCGTAGACGATGGTCATGCGGCTGTCGGCGGACCGCTCGAGCACGTCGGCGGCGAGCGCCATGATCGGGGTGATGCCCGAGCCCGCGGCGATCGCGACCACGTGGCCCGTCGAGGTCGAGGCCTTCGAGACGAAGGTGCCCTGGGGACTCATGACGTCGACCTCGTCGCCGGGGCGCAGGCCCTCGTGCGCCCACGTCGAGAAGCGACCGTCAGGGTCGCGCTTGATGCCCACGCTGATCGAGCCGCGCGCCGGCGGTCGGCAGATCGAGTACGAGCGGCGCAGCTCCTCGCCGTCGATGCGGGCGCGCAGCGCGACGTACTGACCGGGCGCGTAGTCGAACGCGTCGGCGAGGTCGTCGGGCACCGCGAAGGTCACCTCGATCGCGGTCGCGGTGAGCGGGCGCACGTCGGCGACACGGAGGGTGTGGAAGCGGGCGCGGGCGCGCGGGGTTCCGGGCGTGGCGGCCGGGGTCGTGGCATCCGTCATCGTCATCAGAGGGCCTTGAAGTGGTCGAAGGGTTCGAGGCACGCGCGGCACTCCCAGTGCGACTTGCACGAGGTGGAGCCGAAGCGCGAGACCTCGCGGGTGTTCAGCGAACCGCAGCGGGGGCAGGCGACGCTCAGCATCACGCGGATGGGTCCCGCGGGCGGACGTCCGGTCGGCGGCGCGATGCCGTACTCGGAGAGCTTGCGCTTGCCGTCGTCGCTCATCCAGTCCGTCGTCCACGCGGGGGTGAGCGTCGTTTTCACCACGGCGTGATCGAAACCGGCCGCGGTGAGCGCGAGCACGATGTCGTCGCGGATCGCGTCGACCGCGGGGCAGCCCGAGTAGGTCGGGGTGATCGTGACGGTCACCGTGTCACCGTCGAGGCGCACGTCGCGGAGCACGCCGAGGTCGTCGATCGTGAGCACCGGCACCTCGGGGTCGACGACGGCCGCGACGACCTCGCGCGCGCGTGCGAGCGTCGCGGTCACCACGTCGCTCCCGGATGCCGGCGGGCCAGCACCTGCATCTCGGCGAGCAACGGCCCGAACGACGGGTGGTGGGCGCCGCGGCGACCCCCCGCGGAGGAGCCGGGGATCGAGGGGACGGGCACGTCCTCCTCGGCCAGGACGGCCCCGAGCACGTCGTCGACGCGACCGCGCAGCGACGAGGGGCGCACCGCGGTCCCCTCGAGACGCTCGTGCAGCGGCTCGTCGCGGAACAGCTCGTCGAGGTACGGCCACACGTCGTCGAGAGCGACGAGGAAGCGCCGACGCGACTGGTCGGTGCCGCCGGCGAGGCGCAGCGTCCACTGCACCGCGTGGTCGCGGTGGTAGTCGACCTCCTTCTCGGCCTTCGCCGCGACCGCGGAGATCACCGGATCGGCGGATGCCGTGAGCTCGCGGTACAGCTCGAGCAGATACGCGGATGCCAGGAGCTGACGGGCGATCGTGTGGGCGAAGTCGCCGTTCGGCAGCTCGAACAGCCAGGCGCTGCGGAACTCGGGCTCGTCGCGCCAGTAGGCGAGGTCGTCTTCGCTGCGGCCGTCGTACGACCCCGCGTAGCGCAGGAGCGAGCGGGCGTGACCGAGCAGGTCGAGGGCGATGTTGCCGAGGGCGACGTCTTCTTCGAGCTCGGGTGCGCGGGCGATCCAGCCGCAGAGGTTCTGCGACAGGATCAGCGCGTCGTCGCCGAGGCGCATCGCGTAGGCGGCGACGTCGGGGTCGGTCGCGCGGTCCTCTCCCCCGGCCAACTCGGCCGAGAGCTCGCGCACGTCGAGCGAGACGTCGCCGTGCGGGTCGCCGCCGTGAGGGTTGTGGGCGTCAGGGGCTTCGACAGGCTCAGCCACCGTCGCTGCGCCAGGTCCCTGAGCCTGTCGAAGGGACCGGTCCCCCGCGTCGGGCTCGGCCACCGGCGCCGCGCCGTGATCGGTCGACCTGCTCACAGGTGCGGCACCCCCTCCGACGCGGTGTAGTACACCGCGTGCCGGTAGTTCTTGCCCGCGGGCGACTCGAAGAACGCGCCCTTGGCTCCCGGGTCGCTCGTGGTCACGGCATCCGAGGGCACGACCCACACCGAGACGCCCTCACCGCGACGGGTGTAGAGGTCGCGGGCGTTGCGCACCGCGAGCTCGGCGTCGGGCGCGTGGAGGGAGCCGACGTGCACGTGACTCAGACCGCGGTTCGCGCGCACGAAGACCTCCCACAGGGGCCAGGTCTCGGCGGGGCTGCCGCCGGGGGTGGCCATCAGGCGGCCGCCGTCTCGGTGCGGGCGGCGCTCTTCTTGACGGCGTAGGCCGCCGCGGCCTCTCGCACCCACGCACCCTCTTCGTGCGCGGCGCGGCGGTTCTGCAGGCGCTGGCGGTTGAGCGGCCCCCGACCCGCGAGCACCTCCTGGAACTCGGTCCAGTCGATCTCGCCCATGTCGTACTGGCCCGTCTCGTGGTTGAAGCGCAGCTCGGGGTCGGGCAGGGTCACGCCCAGCACCGCGGCCTGCGGCACGAGCATCGAGACGAAGCGCTGGCGCAGGTCGTCGTTGCTGAAGCGCTTGATGTTCCACGCCATCGACTGCGCCGAATTGGGCGAGTCGTCATCGGGAGGTCCGAACATCATCAGGCTCGGCCAGTACCACCGGTCCACGGCATCCTGAGCCATCTTCCGCTGCTCGTCGGTGCCCTGCATGAGCGTCAGCAGGATCTCGAACCCCTGACGCTGGTGGAACGACTCCTCTTTGCAGATACGCACCATCGCGCGGCCGTAGGGTCCGTACGACGCACGGCACAGCGGCACCTGGTTGCAGATCGCGGCGCCGTCGACGAGCCAGCCGATCGCCCCCATGTCGGCCCACGTCGGGGTCGGGTAGTTGAAGATCGACGAGTACCGCGCTTTGCCGTCGACCAACTGCTGCGTCATCTCGTCGCGCGTGATGCCGAGGGTCTGCGCGGCGGAGTACAGGTACAGCCCGTGGCCGGCCTCGTCTTGCACCTTCGCGAGCAGGATCGACTTGCGCTTGAGGCTCGGCGCGCGGGAGATCCACGCCCCCTCGGGCTGCATGCCGATGATCTCGGAGTGCGCGTGCTGCGAGATCTGGCGGATCAGCGTGCGCCGGTAGCCGTCGGGCATCCAATCGCGCGGCTCGATGCGTCCGTCGGCCTCGATCAGGGCGTCGAACATCGCCTCGCCGTCGAGGGCCTCCGTCGTGGGGGCGGTCATCGTCATCGTCGACTCCTTTTACAGACCGATCGTTCAGTAAAAGTGTAGCCGGGGGACGCACGAGCTGCAACGGCCGTGACCCTCGAACTCCGACCGGATGGAGTGGGGTCATGGCCGACACTGCGATCTTCGACGTCGACGGCACCCTCGTCGACACCAACTACCAGCACGCACTCGCGTGGTACCGCGCGTTCCGGCGCTTCGACCTCGTTCTGCCGGTCTGGCGGATCCACCGCTCGATCGGCAAAGGCGGCGACCAGCTCGTCCCCGCACTCGGGGGCGACGCCGTCGAGCGCCAGCACGGCGACGCCCTGCGCGACGCCTGGAGCGAGGAGATCTCCCCCTTCATCGACGAGGTCCGCCCGTTCGACGGCGCGCACGACCTGCTGCTGGCCGTCAAAGAGCGGGGCTTCCGCGTCGTGCTGGCGAGCTCAGGCAAGAAGGACCACGTCGAGCACTTCCTCGATCTGCTCGATGCGCGCGAGCTCGCGGACGCGTGGACGACGTCCGACGACGTGGAGGCCAGCAAACCCGCGCCGGATCTCGTGCAGACCGCGCTCGCACGCGTCTCGGGCGCACACGGCGTCATGATCGGCGACTCCCCCTGGGATGCGATCGCCGCCTCGAAGGCATCCGTTCCCACGATCGCCGTTCGAACCGGCGGCTTCTCCCGGGAAGAGCTGACGGATGCCGGGGCCGAAAGCGTCTTCGACAGTCTCCGCGACCTCATCGACGGGCTCGACGACACGCCCCTCGCGCGCTCGGGAGGCTGAGGCGCCACGCGGCCCCCGCCGCCTCGGCGAGACCGCACGCGGCCGTCGAGGACGCACCCGATTGAAGCCCGACGGGTGCGTCCTCGACGAAGCGGTGCGTCCTCGGCGCGCGGGCGCGAGGCCCGTTCGTCGAGCCGCGTCGGGGAGGCCGCATCGCGGGCCGGGCCGCATCGCGGGCCGGGCCACAACGCAGCCGGGCCACAACGCAGGAGACCGGGCGGCGCGGCGGACCCGATCCCCTTGATCCGGCGGGCGACTCGGGCGGAGCCGCCCCGATCTCCTGCGTTGTGCCCGAGAGGCGCGGCGCATCCCGCCCGGCCCGCCGGGCCGGCGGACCCCGGTTCTCAGCGCAGGTCGTACACGCGCTTGTACTTGCCCTCGCTGCGGGGCAGCACGCCCGGCTCCTCGACGCGCACGTCGACGGTCGTGCCGATCAGCACCTTGATGCGCTGCTGCAGCACGACGCCGGCGGCCTCGCACACCTCGCGGTCGAGGGCCGGATGCCGCTCGATCCGCACGGTCATGGCATCCATTCGTCCTTCTCGACGCAGCTCGAGCACGAAGTGCGGGGTGAGCTTCTCGATGCCCAACACGATCTCTTCGATCTGGGTCGGGAAGAGGTTCACGCCGCGCAGGATGATCATGTCGTCGTTACGGCCGGTGATCTTCTCGATGCGCCGCATCGCCGGGAACGCCGAGCCGGGCTGCAACCGGGTGAGGTCGCGGGTGCGGTAACGGATGACCGGGAACGCCTCCTTCGTGAGAGAGGTGAACACCAGCTCGCCGAGCTCACCGTCGCCGACGGGCTCACCGCTGTCGCCGTCGATCGTCTCGGGCAGGAAATGGTCTTCCCAGATGTGCGGACCGTCCTTGGTGAGGGCGCTCTCGGATGCCACGCCCGGGCCCATCACCTCGCTCAGGCCGTAGATGTCGACCGCGACGAGGTCGAGGCGACGCTCGATCTCGTGACGCATCTCGTTCGTCCACGGCTCCGCGCCGAGCACCGCGACCTTCAGCGAGGTCGAGCGCGGGTCGACGCCGGCCGCCTCGAGCGCGTCGGCGATGGTCAGGAGGTAGCTGGGCGTGCACAGGATGGCATCCGGCTCGAAATCCTGGATGAGCTGCGCCTGCCGCGCGGTCTGCCCGCCCGACATCGGGATCACGGTCGCGCCGAGGCGCTCGATGCCCGCGTGGGCGCCGAGACCGCCGGTGAACAGGCCGTAACCGTAGGCGTTGTGCACGCGATCTCCGGCGCGGATGCCGGCGGCACTCAGCGACCGCGCGACGAGATCGGCCCACCGGTCGAGGTCGCCCGCGGTGTAGCCGACGACGGTGGGGCGGCCGGTCGTGCCCGACGACGCGTGGATGCGGCGGACGTCGGCCATCGGCACCGCGAACATGCCGAAGGGGTAGGTCTCGCGCAGGTCGGCCTTGGTCGTGAAGGGCAGCAGGCGGATGTCGTCGAGGCTGCGGATGTCGTCGGGGCCGACCCCGGCCTCGTCGAACTTCCGTCGGTACAGCGCGACGTTCTCGTAGGCGTGGCGCACGGTCCACTGCAGCCGTTCGAGCTGCAGCGCGCGCAGGCTCTCGAGCGGGATCGCGGTCGGATCGACGGATGCCAGGAAGTCGGGGCGCGGTGCGGCGGTCAGGGTCATCGGGACACCTCCGTGGTCGTGAGCGCCTCGTCGCGCTCGGGTGCGGGGTCGGTTGCGGTGGTCCCTGAGCGTGTCGAAGGGACCGGGGCGTGCCCAGCCCGGGGGCCGGTGCTCTGCGCACCCTCAGTGATCTGCACATCCTCAGCCGCGACACCGGCGGGTGGCGCTGAGGTTGCGCGAATCGCTGAGCGTGCGTCGCGGGACGTGTCCGCGCCCGAACGCCCCGCGCCCTGCGCACCCTCAGTGATCTGCACATCCTCAGCCGCGACCCCGGCGCGTGGCACTGAGGTTGCGCGAATCGCTGAGCGTGCGTCGGCGGGTGCCGGCGGCCGGCGATCCGTCGTGATGCTGCGGCCGCGCACCTCGGCGACGAGGTCGCCCGTCTCGTCGGTCACACGGATGTCGTACAGGCCCGTCCGGCCGCTGCGCGCACGGCGGGCGGCCGTCGCGGTGAGCGTCTGCCCCGCGGTCGTCGACTTCAAGAACGTGATGTCGGCGCCCCCGGCGACCGTGACCCGCTCGTCTTCGTTGCACGCGATCGCGAACGCCGTGTCGGCGAGGGTGAAGACGAGTCCGCCGTGGGTGATGGCGAAGCCGTTGAGCATGTCGTCGCGCACGGTCATCGACACGCGCGACTCCCCCGGCGCGTCGTGCTCGACGACCATGCCGAGCATGCGCGAGGCGTTGTCGTTGCGCATCATCGGCCGCAGGCTCATGCGAGCACCCCTGCCGGCCGAGGAGCGGGCGCCCACGTCTTGGCCACGAGCGTGAGCACGTCGTATTGCGCGACGAGCTCGTCGTTCTGGTTGCGGATCACGGCGTCCCACCGCACCTCGCCGTACTCGTCGGTCTCGCGCGGGGTGATCTGCTTCGCCGTCAGGGCGACGCGGATGCGGTCGCCGGGTGAGACGGGGGTGACGAAGCGCAGGTTCTCGAGCCCCGAGTTGGCGAGCACCGGGCCCGGCGCGGGGTCGACGAAGAGCCCCGCCGCCCACGACACCAGCAGGTAGCCGTGCGCGACGCGCCCCGGGAAGAAGGGGTTCGCCGCCGCGGACTCCTCGTCCATGTGGGCGTAGAACGTATCGCCGGTGAAGTTCGCGAACACCTCGATGTCGTCGAGGGTGACTTCGCGTTCGGCCGATTCCACGGCATCCCCGATCCGAAGATCCGAGAGGGGTTTGCGGAACGGGTGGACGCCGGCGGAGTCGGTCTCGGCTCCCGGATGCCACACCCCGGTCAACGCGGTGAGCATGCGGGGCGAGCCCTGGATCGCGGTGCGCTGCATGTAATGGAGCACCGAGCGGATGCCACCGAGCTCCTCACCGCCGCCGGCGCGGCCGGGTCCGCCGTGCACGAGGTGCGGAACGGGGGCGCCGTGTCCGGTCGAGGTGCGGGCGTCGTCGCGGTCGAGGAAGAGCACGCGGCCGTTCATCGCGCCCACGCGGGTGAGCAGCTCGGTCGCCACGTCGGGGTCGTGGGTGGCGACGCTGGTGACGAGCGATCCCCCGCCGCGGCCCACGATGGTCGCAGCCTCGGCGACGTCGGCGTACTCGACGATGCTGGCGACCGGGCCGAACGCCTCGATGTCGTTGACGGCCGGGGTCGCGGCATCCGCGAAGGAGAGCAGCATCGGCTGCAGGAACGCGCCGTCGGCGGGAGCTCCCTCGGGAGCCTCGGCGGATCCGACCACGAAGCGCCCGCCGGCGTCGGTGAGGGCGCGAACCTGGCGCAGCACCTCGTCGCGCTGGGCGATCGACACGACGGGCCCCATCGTCACGCCCTCGGCGCGCGGGTCGCCGATGACCACGCGCTCGGCGATCTTGTCGCGCAGGGCCTGGGCCACGGCATCCGTCATGCCCGTCGGCACGATCGCGCGGCGGATCGCCGTGCACTTCTGACCCGCTTTGGTCGTGAGCTCGACCAGCAGCTGTTTGACGTAAGCGTCGAACTCGGGGGTTCCGGGGGTGGCGTCGGGGCCGAGGATCGAGGCGTTGATCGAGTCGGTCTCGCTCGTGAACCGCACGCCGGGCTTCGCCTGGGCGCGCAGGCGCTCAGCGGTCGAGGCGCTGCCGGTGAACCCGACCGTGTCGCCGAGGTCGAGCAGGTCGAACAGGCCCGGGACGCTCCCGCTCACCAGCTGCAGCGATCCCTCGGGCAACAGACCGGTCTCGACGACCATGCGCACCCACGCCTCGGCGACGTAGGCGGTGGGGGTCGCGGGCTTGACGATCGTGGGGAGCCCGGCGAGGAACGCCGGCGCGAACTTCTCGAGCGCACCCCACATCGGGAAGTTGAAGGCGTTGATCTGCACCGCGACGCCCGGCAGGCGCGTGTAGACGTGCCGGCCGAGGAACGAGCCGTCCTTCGACAGCGGCTCGATCGGTCCGTCGAGCACGACCGTGCCGGCGGGCAGCTCGCGCCGCGCCTTCGACGAGAAGGTGAACAGCACGCCGATGCCGCCATCGAGGTCGCTGAGGGAGTCGCGGCGGGTCGAGCCGGAGCGCTCCGAGAGGGCGTAGAGCTCTTCGCGGCGCTCGTTCAGCGCGATCGCGAGGTTCTTCAGCACCATCGCGCGCTGGTGGAAGGTCAGCGCGCCGATGCTCTTCTGCCCCGTCTCACGGGCGAAGGCGACGGCTCCCGCCAGATCGAGCCCGCGCGTGCTGACGCGCACGATCTCCGCACCCGTCGAGGCGTCGCGCACGATCGCCGCGTCGGGGTCGCTCTCGGGGGCCCACCAGGCGCCGTTCACGTAGCTGGGGAGGAAGGTCATCAGGCGCTCCATTCGTAGAATCCGCGGCCGGTCTTGCGGCCCAGGTGCCCCTGGGCGACGAGGTCGCGCAGCAAAGCGGGCGGGGTGAAACGCGCGCCGAACGCGCGCTCGAGCTCTTCGGCGATGCCGAGGCGCACATCGAGTCCGACGATGTCGGTGGTGCGCAAGGGCCCCATCGGGTGCCGGTAGCCCAGCTCCATCGCGGTGTCGATGTCGTGCGCGGTGGCCACGCCCTCTTCGAGCATGCGGATCGCCTCGAGCCCGAGTGCGACCCCCAGGCGGCTCGATGCGAAGCCCGGCGCGTCGCGGACGACCACGGCGGTCTTGCCGATCGCCTCGACCCACTGGGTCGCTCGCGTGACGACCGCGGCAGTGGTGGCATCCCCGGTCACCACTTCGACGAGGGCCGACGCCGGCACGGGGTTGAAGAAGTGCAGACCGAGGAACCTGTCGGGACGAGCGAGCGAGGCGGCGAGCGCGTCGATCGAGATGGAGGAGGTGTTGGATGCCACGACCGCATCGCCCTGGACAGCTCGCTCGATCCGCGCGAGGGCGTCGAGCTTGAGGTCGCGATCCTCGGGCACGGCCTCGATCACGAGGCCCGCCTCGGCGAACGCTTCTGCGTCGACACCGGTGGTGAGGGTGTCGGCATCCGGAACCTGCGTTCCGCGCTCGGCCGAGCGGGCCAGGGCGGTGTCGACGCGCTCCCGTGCCTGGGCGGCAGCGGCCTCGTCGCGCTCGACGACGTGCACGCGGGCTCCGGCGAGCAGAAAGGCGTGCGCGATCCCGGCGCCCATGCGGCCTCCGCCGAGCACCCCGACGACGGCGGGGACGGATGCCGTGGCTCCGGCGGGCGCGGAGTCGGGCGCAGCGGCGGTGCCGGCGCGGGAGGGAGACGTGGTCTCGGGAAGGGTCACTTCTTCTTCCTCTCGAGGAACGCCGTCATGCGGGCGCGTTTGTCGGCGCTGTCGAAGAGCTCGGCCTGCAGCTCTCCGTCGATCGCGGGGTGGTCGGCGCGGGGCGCGAGCAGAGCGCGCTTGGTGAGGATCGTCGCGCGCGCCGAGTTCGCAGCGATGCGGTCGGCGATCGCGTGCGCGGCGGGCAGCAGGTCGTCGGGCTCGTGCACGCTCGACAGCAGCCCCCAGGCGAGAGCCTCGTCGGCGTCGATCACGCGCGCGGTGAGCAGCAGCTCGCTCGCGCGGGCGTGGCCGACGATCTCGGGCAGACGCCACGAGGCGCCGGCGGCGGCGATGATGCCGAGGCCCGGCTCGGGGTTGCCGAAGCGCACGCGCGGGGTGCCGAGGCGGATGTCGGCCGCGTAGGCGAGCTCGGCTCCCCCGCCCAGCGCGAAGCCGTCGACGGCGGCGACCACGGGCATCGGGAGGTGCCGGATGCGATCGAACACCGTCGCGTTGATGCCGCGTCGCGCGTCGTCGCCCGTGCGCTCGCGCAGCTGGGCGATGTCGGCTCCCGCGGCGAAGATCCCGCCCGCACCGGTGACGATGAGGGTGCGGGGATCCGCCTCGAGCTCGTCGCAGAGGGCGTGCAGCTCGTCGACCATGGCCTGGTCGATCGCGTTGCGCACGTCGGGGCGGTCGAGGGTCGCGACGATGCGGTCGTCGGCGGCGTCGATGCGGAGGCGCGCTGACCCCGGCGCGCCGACGGCTGTGCCTGAGGCGCCGGGGGCTGAGCCCGTCGACGCCTCCGGCCCCGGGGCTTCGTGGGTACCGGTCCCTTCGACAGGCTCAGGGACCTGGGTGGGCTCAGGGGCCCGGGCCGACGTACGAGACTCAGCCATTGATCCGCTCCACGATCATCGCGGTGCCCTGGCCGACGCCGACACACATCGTGGCGAGGCCGTAGCGCGCGCTCTCGCGCTCGAGGCGCCCGAGCAGCGTCACGAGGAGCCGCGAGCCGCTCGAGCCCAGCGGATGCCCCAGCGCGATCGCCCCTCCGTCGGAGTTGACGATCTCGGGGTCGAGCCCGAGGCGGCGCATGCACGCGAGCGACTGCGAGGCGAAGGCCTCGTTGAGTTCGACGGCGCCGAGGTCGGATGCCGAGAGCCCGGCCTTCGCGAGGGCCTTCTCGGTCGCCGGCACGGGGCCGAGCCCCATGATCTCGGGAGCGAGAGCCGCGGAGGCGTGCGCGACGATCCGCGCGCGAGGCCGGAGTCCGTAGCGCTCGACGGCTGCGGGGCTCGCGACGAGGAGGGCCGAGGCCCCGTCGTTGAGCGAGCTGGAGTTGCCCGCGGTGACGACCTCGCCGTCCTTCACGACCGGCTTGAGCCTCGCCAGCGCGTCGATCGAGGTGTCGCGGCGCGGACCTTCGTCGGTGTCGACGATGCCCCGACCGGTGCCGACGCCGATGATCTCGCCCGCGAAGCGACCGGCATCCTGAGCTGCGATCGCCCGCTCGTGGCTGCGCAGCGCGAAGGCGTCGGCATCCGCCCGCGAGATCCCGTCGAGGCGAGCGACCTCTTCGGCCGTCTCGGGCATCGAGAAGGTGGCCTTGTCGCGCGCGGCGAGACGCGGGTTGGTGAAGCGCCAGCCGATCGAGGTGTCGAACGCCGCCCCGGGCTTCGCCCACGCCTTCTCGGGCTTCGCCTGCACCCAGGGCGCGCGGGTCATCGACTCGACGCCGCCGGCCACAATGAGGTCGGCGTCTCTCGCGCGCACGGCCTGCGCGGCGAGCGCGATCGCGCTCATGCCCGAGGCGCAGAGGCGGTTGACGGTGAGACCCGGGATGCTGTCGGGAAGCCCCGCGAGCAGCACGGCCATGCGGGCAACGTTGCGGTTGTCCTCCCCCGCCTGGTTCGCGGCGCCGAGGATGACCTCGTCAATCGCCTCGCCGGGAACGCCCGCGCGGGCCACCACCTCGGCGACGACGAGGGCCGCGAGGTCGTCGGGACGAACGGATGCCAGAGCCCCGCCGTACCGCCCGACCGGGGTGCGCGCACCGCCGATGAGAAACGCCTCCGCCATCGTCTTCCTCTCCCCCGCCGACTCTGGCGGGGCCCGTCCACCTCACCCGCGAGGTTTTCCGACCGATCGTTCAGTAATCATGCCACGACGGAGCACGACGAGGCAACGGGCGGGTGCCGAGGGGTGATGCGGGGGCGGCCGTCGCGGTGGACACGCGGGATCATCCGATCGCGGCACGTCCCCGGCGCCCGCGCGGCGGCCCGTGGGGGCAGCGGAGGATGATCGGGCACGGGAGCACCGACCCGGCCCGCGAGATTTTCCGCCGACCGAATCTCCTCCCGCGGCGCGACCGCGCAGACGACGCCGGCGGCGAGCGCCCGCGCGCGGCGAGAAACAACGGTGCCCCCGACAGGATTCGAACCTGCGACGCCCGCGTTAGGAGTGCGGCGCTCTATCCCCTGAGCTACGGAGGCGGGGCTTTTCCAGCCTACTGCGCGGTACGGGGCGAGGCCGTCGCGCGCGACCCGGCCCCCGAGTCGTCGGAAGAGAGCGGGCGGATGCCGTGTCGCAGGCCCGCGATGAGACCGTCGTCCCAGGTCCCCGGCTCGACGGGGGTCGCTTGGCTCAGCTCGACGCCGGCCGGACCGACCGTCGCCGCACACACCAACAGCGACTCGAGCACGTGCCCGTCGTGCTCGTCGCGGCGCAGCACCGATGCCGACGGATCGGCGGTGGAGGACTCGACGACGCCGAGCCACGGCATCCACCATTCCGATCCCTCGGCGAGGCCCGCATCGCGGAACGCCTCGAGCCAGCGCGCGATGCGCGGGGTGCCGGGGTCGTCGACCGCGTGGTGGGCGATCATGTGGGTCCCGGGGGCGAGTGTCGTCCGTCGCGCGATGAGGCCGTCCCATTCGACGAGGTGGGCAGCGTCGGCATCGACCACGACGAGATTGAAGCCGCGCGTGGGAGGAGTGTCCGGAATGCCGGCGCCGACCGCATCGAGGGGGATGCTCCCCCGGCTCACGACCTCGTCGTCGCGGCGGGCCGAGAGGTCTTCGCGATTGAGGAGCACCGCGAGTCGCCCGGCGTCGGGGTCGACGGCCAGCCAGGCTCCTCCGGCGCGGTCGTCGCGCACGCCCAGAACGCCGGGACGCTCGGGCCACCAGGCGCCGAGGCCCCGCCACGGACGATCGCGCTCCTCGTCGCGGACGGCGAGGAGACGCACGGGCTCACCCGCGCGGTGGGGGACGTCGATCACGACCGTGCACATTCCGTCAACGCTACTCGCGGGCGGAGGGACAGGGCCGTTCGCGCTCGAGCCCCCGCCGTGAGCGCCGCTCCTCGCGCGTCGCCCCTCACGCACCCGCGACGTCATGAGAACAGGAGGAGTCACCGGAACAGGACGATCGGCGCCGTAACAGCCTGTTTCCGTGACTTCTCCTGTTCTGGTGACGCGCCACCCGCCGCGCGCACGAACTGGGAGACTGGGGCGATGTTCGTCGTCGTCGGAGTCACCGGGGGAATCGCCGCCTACAAGACCGTGAGCCTCGTGCGGCTGCTGGTGAAGGCCGGGCACGACGTGCACGTCGTCCCCACCGCCGACGCGCTGCGGTTCGTCGGGCTGCCGACGTGGGAGGCGCTGAGTCGCAATCCGGTGACCACTTCGGTGCACGACGACGTCGCGAAGGTGCGGCACGTCTCGCTCGGCCAGTCGGCCGACCTCGTCATCGTGGCCCCCGCGACCGCGAACACCCTGGCATCGATGGCGGCGGGATTGGCATCCGACCTTCTCGGCACGACGCTGCTGGCGACGACCGCTCCCGTCTTGGTGGCGCCGGCGATGCACACCGAGATGTGGCGGCATCCGGCGACCGTGCACAACATGGAGGTGCTGCGTGCGCGGGGCGTCCACGTCGTGGGGCCCGCCGACGGCGTGCTCACGGGAGGCGACTCGGGTCCGGGTCGCATGTCGGAGCCCGAAGAGATCGCCTCGGCCGCTCTCGCCCTCGTCGCGCGTTCGAGAGACCTCGAGGGCTTGGCGGTCGTCGTGAGCGCGGGCGGCACTCGCGAGCCCATCGATCCCGTGCGCTTTCTCGGCAATCGGTCGAGTGGTCGCCAGGGCGTGGCGATCGCCCACGCCGCCGCCGAGCGCGGGGCGCGCGTGACCCTCGTCGCCGCTCATCTCGATGGCGTCGTGCGGCCCGGACCGGGCATCGAGGTCATCGGGGTGGGCACGGCCGACGAGCTCGGACGGGCGATGGATGCCGCTGCCCCCGACGCCGACGTCATCGTCATGGCGGCCGCGGTCGCGGACTACTCCGTCGCGTCGGTGTCGGACACCAAGTTGCGCAAGCAGGACTCCCCCGGCACCCTGACTCTCAAGTTGCGCGAGAACCGCGACGTCGTGGCAGGGCTGGTCGCGAACCGCCGCGCGGGGCAGACGATCGTCGCGTTTGCCGCTGAGACCGTGAGTGGCGATGCCGAACTGCTCGAACGCGCCCGGGCGAAGGCCGCACGCAAGGGCGTCGACCTGTTGGCCGCGAACGCGGTCGGGTGGACGCAGGGTTTCGAATCGACGCAGAACGCCCTGGTGATCGTGGACCGCGACGGCGCAGTGGTCGCCGAGGTGGCGGGCTCGAAGGACGACACGGCACACGCTCTGCTGAATGCGGTGCTGACGGCGCGGGCGGGGCAGACGAGCTGAGCCCGCCCGGCACGCGACCGGGCCGGTCCCGCCGTGCGGCGAATCCGGCCCGGTCGGCGGTGGGTCAGTACCCGTACATGTACTGCAGCTCCTGAATGACCGCGAACACCTGGCTCAGGATCATGACGAGCCACACGCTGCCGATGATGAGCGTGACGACGGTAACCGCGATGGCCGCCCACACGGGCGCGAGCCCCGAGCCGGTGCGACGACGCAGCACGACGCCTCGACCGATGATGTAGACGAGCCCGGTGCCGATGGCGAGGACTGTGAAGCTCCAGGCCCAGTGGAACGGACGGTCCACGCCCCGCGCGCGCAGCTGACGCCAGTCGAGGAAGGCGAACAGCACGGTCAAGGCGGCGAGCACGAGGCTCACGACACTCGCCACGATCGTCACGAGCGAGCCCGCCATCGACGGACCACCCATGCCTCCGGAGGCCAGGTCGGCGTAGACCGAGTCGCGGATGTACGATCCCCAGTCGAAGAGGAACAGGCTGAGGACGCTCACCAGGGGGAGCGCGACGATCAGCCAGATCCAGACGGTGTTGGTCTTGATGTCGCGGCGCGGGGCGGCGTCGTACCCGGCGGGCGTCGAGGCGGGGTAGGCAGGGGCGTTCGGGTATCCGGGTGCCGAGCTGTATGCGGGGGTCGAACCGTAGCCGGGCGTGGAGCCGTAGGCGGGTGTCGAACCGTAGGCGGGAGCGGATGCCGGCGTCGCGCCGTACCCCGGAGTCGCGCCCGAGCCGGCGGCCGCGCCGTATCCGGGTGCGGCACCCGAACCGGACGCTGCGCCGGAGTCCGTGGAGGCACCGTGGGCCGAGGCGACTCCCGCTGCGGCAGCTCCCCCGACCGCGCCGGCAGCGGCGGCCGCCGCAGCAGCACCGCTCGAGCCGTGTGTCTGAGCCGACTCGTGCGCACGCGGCTCGCCCGGCGCCTCGGCGGACGCCTGGCGGTCGGCCGCGCCGAGCGGGTCGGGCTTTACCCCGTCGGCATCCGAGTCGTGCGACTCCGCCGCCACGGGGTGTTCGCCGTGACCGGCAGCGCCGTACCCGACGGCGTCGAGACCGGCAGCAGCGCCGACCGCGTCGTGTCCAGCAGCATCGTGGCCGACCGCGTCGTGGCCGAGGGCGTCGTGGCCGCCCGCGTCGTGGCCGACCGCGTCGTAATCGAGGGCGTCGTGGCCGACAGCATCGTGCTCGGTGACATCGCCGGCTGCGTCGTGATCGGCAGTGTCGTGACCGGCAGCATCGTGCTCGGCGACGTGACCGGCTGCGTCGTGACCGACGGCGTCGCGCCCGACAGCATCGTGCTCGGCAACATCGTGCTCGGCAACATCGCTGGCGGCGTCGTAACCGGCTGCGCCGTGCTCGGCGACCTCGCCGGCGACAGCTGCATCCGCGTGGTCGTCGTGCGCGGCGGCATCCGCCCCCTGCGTCGAGGCGCTCGACGCGCCGTCGGCGGAACGCACCTCGTCGGTCCATGAGGTGCCGTTCCAGCGGCGCAGTCCGCCGCCTCCGGCAGGGTCGGGGTACCAGCCGTCGGGCGGAGTGGGAGTGTCGGTCATGTCGTTTCCCCTGTCTGATCGGAACGAACCACGGTGGGCCCGAGTCTAGTGACGCCCTCCGACGTCACCGGAAGTCGCGCGAGGCGTGGGCGACACCGACGCGCAGATCGGTGAATCCGTCGGCCACCACGTTCGTCACCCCCTCGACCGAGCGCTCGAGCATGCCCCGCACGATCAGGGCGGGCGACTCGCGCGCCACGCGCCGATACCTGTTCCACACCCCGACCGAGCAGATGATGTTCATGAGCCCGTGCTCGTCTTCGAGGTTGAGGAAGGTGATCCCGGATGCCGTGGCCGGCCGCTGACGATGGGTGACGAGCCCGGCCACCTCGATGCGCCGATCGGTCTCGAAGGTGCGCAGTTCACGGGAGGTGAGCACTCCGCGCGCATCGAGGGCGGAACGGAAATGCGTCATCGGATGATCGTCGGCGGAGAGCCCTGTCGCCCACAGGTCGGACGCGAGGATCTCGTAGCTCGACGGGTCGGTGAACAGCGGAGGCTGCACGGCCACGAGAGAGTCGGGCAGGAACTCGGGGCGGTCCTGGGCCGCCGAACCCGACAACCAGATCGCCTCACGGCGCGTGTGCCCGAGGCTCTCGAAAGCGCCTGCCGTGGCAAGGGCCTCGAGTTGGGCGGTGACCAGCCCCGTGCGCCGCACGAGATCGCGCAGGTCGCGGTAGGCGCCGTTTCGCTCGCGCTCGGCGACGATGCGCTGGGCCACCTTGGCACCGATGCCGGTGACCCCCGCGAGTCCGAGTCGCACGGTGAATCCGCCGTCCCGCCGGTGCGCGAGCGTCTCATCGGGTTCCGACGGATCGAACTCCCCGGTAGGCGGCTGCTCCGCGTGCGCGCACGCGTCGAGCCCGGTCGGTGCGGGCCGGCCGCGGGCGGCGGTACCGCTGATCCCCTCTGATGCCGCTCTCGTCGCGGCATCCGGTGCCGCCTCGAACCGCACCCCCGCGCGGGCGCTCGCCCCCGCGCTCGCCTCCGCCCCGTCGACGGCCTCGAGCGTCGCCTCGACCCCCGAACGCAACAGGTCGGGGCGGCGCACGACCACGCCGTGTCGACGTGCGTCGGCGGTGAGCGTCGCCGGCGAGTAGAAGCCCATGGGCTGCGCGCGCAGGAGTCCCGCGAGGAAGGCCGCCGGGTAGTGCAGCTTGATCCACGAGCTGGCGTACACGAGCAGAGCGAACGACAGCGAGTGCGACTCCGCGAACCCGAAGTTCGCGAACGCCTGGATCTTGGCGTACAGCTCGTCGGCGACCTGCCCGACCAGGCCGTTCTCGGCCATGCCGGCGTAGAGCGTCTCGCGCAGGGAGTCGATGCGCTCGAGCCCGCGCTTGGACCCCATCGCCCGCCGCAGCAGGTCGGCGTCTTCGGCCGAGCAGTTGCCGATGGCGACGGCCATCTGCATGAGCTGCTCCTGGAACACCGGCACGCCCATCGTGCGCGCGAGCACCGGTTCGAGCTTGGGGTGCACGTAGGTGATGGGCTCCTGTCCGAGCTTGCGCCGCACGAACGGGTGCACGGCCCCACCCTGGATGGGCCCGGGGCGGATGAGCGCGATCTGCACGACCAGGTCGTAGAACTTTCGCGGCTGCAGGCGCGGCAGCAACCCCATCTGGGCGCGGGACTCCACCTGGAACACCCCGATCGAGTCCGCCCGGCAGAGCATGTCGTACACCGCCTTCTCTTCTTTCGGCAGCGTCGACAACTCCCAGGACTCGCCCGTGGCGTCGCGGATCAGGTCGAAGCAGTACTGCAGCGCCGCGAGCATGCCCAACCCCAGCAGGTCGAACTTCACCAGTCCCATCCACGCGGCGTCGTCTTTGTCCCACTGGATCACCGTGCGGTTCTCCATGCGGGCGTGCTCGATGGGCACGACCTCGCCCACCGGTCGATCGGTCAGCACCATGCCCCCGGAGTGGATGCCGAGGTGTCGGGGGGCTTTGAGCAGCTCGGAGGCGAACTCGATGACCTGGTCGGGGATGTCGTGGTCGGCTCCCGACTCAAGCGTCGCTCCCCAGCGCTCGACCTGCTTCGACCAGGCGTCCT
Organism: Microbacterium sp. P26; assembly: GCF_023712585.1. Classification (NCBI taxonomy): domain Bacteria; kingdom Bacillati; phylum Actinomycetota; class Actinomycetes; order Micrococcales; family Microbacteriaceae; genus Microbacterium; species Microbacterium sp. P26. The sequence continues at coordinate 187,365 of NZ_JAMAXZ010000005.1, forward strand.
GCTGCCCCGGGGAGTGCCCGAGCGCGCGCGCCATGTCGCGCACCGCGTTCTTGGGGCGGTACTGGATGACGTTCGCGACCTGCGCCGCCCGCTCGCGTCCGTACTCGCCGTAGACCCACTGGATGATCTCTTCGCGACGGTCGGAGTCGAAGTCGACGTCGATGTCGGGCTCCTCGTCGCGCAGGCTCGACAGGAACCGTTCGAACGGCAGCTTGTAGAAGATCGAGTCGACGGCGGTGATGTCGAGCAGGTAGCAGACGGCGCTGTTGGCCGCCGAGCCGCGCCCCTGGCACAGGATGCCGCGCCGCCGCGCCTCGGCCACGATGCCGTAGACGATGAGGAAGTAGCCCGGGAAGTCCTTCATCTCGATGACCTCAAGCTCGCGCTCGATGCGCCGTCGATCGTCGTCGGACAGATTCGGGTACTTGCGGGGCACGGCCTCCCACACCAGATGACGCAGCCACGACATGGGCGTGTGCCCCTCGGGCACCTTCTGCTTCGGCAGTGCGGGCTTGGCCCGACGCAGCGGGAAGGCGATCTCGTCGGCGAGCGTCACCGTCCGCGCCACCGCCCCCGGGTACCGGGCGAAGCGCGCCGCCATCTCGACCCCCGAACGCAGATGCGCGCCCGCGTGCGAGGGAAGCCACCCGTCGAGCTCGTCGAGGCCCCGATTCGCCCGCACCGCGGCCACCGCTGCGGCGAGCAGCTGCTTCTGCGGGGCGGCGTAGTGCACGTTGTTCGTCGCGAGCGTCGGGAGTCCCCTCTCTGCGGCGAGAGCGGCCAGCACGTCGTTGCGACGCGAATCGAGCGGGTCGCCCTGGTCGATGAGCTCGACGTAGACCGACCCGGGGCCGAACAACCGCACCAGGGTGTCGAGTTCGCGGGCGGCGCCGGTGGGGCCCTCGGATGCCAGCGCCTGGCGCACCGCACCCTTGCGACATCCGGTGAGCACCGCCCAGTGTGAATCCTCCGGCCCGCCGGCGCGCGCGGCGAGCTCTTCGAGGTCGTAGACGGGACGCCCCTTCTCGGCACCGGTGAGTTGCGCGTGGGTGATCGCGGCGGCCAGGCGGTGATACCCCTCTTCTCGGCGGGCGAGCACGAGCAGGTGGGATCCTTCGGGGTCGGCCTCGCCGTTCTGCGGGCCGGTGAGCCCGAGTGACAGTTCCGCCCCGAACACCGTCTTGACCGCTCGGGCCTCGGCCGCCTCGGCGAAGCGGACGATCCCGTAGAAGCCGTCGTGATCGGTGAGGGCGAGCGCATGCAGGCCGAGGCGCTCGGCCTCTTCGACGAGTTCTTCGGGTGAGGAGGCGCCGTCGAGGAACGAGTACGACGAGTGCGCGTGCAACTCGGCGTAGGGCACAGCGTCGGCGGGGCGCTCGATCGACGGCGGCACGTAGGCGCCGCGCTTGTGCGACCAGGCCGGGCTGTCTCCGCCGTCGCCGTTGGTCGGCGTGCCGGTCGGGCGTCGGGCGTCGCTGAGCATGCGCTCGAGCTCCGACCACTTCACCGGGGGGTTGTTCCAGCCCATCAGCGCACCCCTGCCTCGCGCGACCGGGCGGCCGCGGCACGCCCCGCGGGCCCGGCCGAGACGGATCGACCCTCAGTCATAACGCCCCTCCGCTCGCCATTCGCCCTCTTCGACCACCAGCAGCCACGCGCCGCCATCAGCGTCGACCACCTGGAAGCGGTGGGCGCGCCGCGCGCGCAGGGGGTCCCACCCGCGTTCGCTGATGGGCCACGGACCTGCCCACTCGCTGATGCGGCGGCGCTGCCCGGCGGTCTCGAGCACCGCCGGCGGAGCGCTGAGCACGTCGCGCTCGCCCACCGTGACGGAGGCGCCGGCGATGTCGGTGACGCCGACCGGCCGGGGTTCGGGGTAGACGACGGCCGGCAGGGGGTCGGGGAGGCTGCCGGGCCACGGGCGGGCGCGGTCTTTTGCGGTGATCGCCCTGTCGCCCCAGGGCACGAGCACCTGACGCTCGGCGAGCCAGCGGCCGCCGCCGATGACGGGGGTCACCACCCCGCGGTGGCCGAGCATGGCCTGTACACGCGAGAGGGCGTGGTGCACGCGCTCGTCGGGGCCGGCGCCGAACAGCCCCTTGGCGTGATGGGCGGCGGCGTCGACGGCTTCGGGCTCGATGTGCACCCCGGCCACCCCGCTGCCGAAGATGCCCTGGGCGTCTTCGGCCAACTGCCAGCGCACGCGATCGACGACACCGGCGGCGTCGAACGACCCGGGGTGCAGCCATACGCGTTCGCTGCGCTCACCTCGCTCGCCCGTGAGCACGACCCGCAGTTCGGTGCACACCAGATCGTGCGCTCCCAGTTGTGCGATGAATTCCTCGGCCGCGACGCGCATGCCGAACGCGATCTGGTCGGCGAGCTCGAGCGGGGGTTCGAACGCCACCTCGCGGTGCAGCTCGGGCGGGGGCGTGCGCGGCTGCACCGGTTGGGAGTCGAGCCCCGCGGCCAGGGCGTGCAACCGCACGCCGCGTTCGCCGAAGCGCTCACGCACCCGCTCGACGGGCAGGGCCGCGAGAGCGCCCAGCGTGTGCACGCCCAGTCGCGAGAGGAGGCTGCCGAATTCGTCGTCGTCGAGCGTGGCGATCGACAGGGGCGCGAGGAACACCCCCGCATCTCCGGGCGCGACGATGCGCACCGGGTCGTCCGCGGCGGCGGACCGTGCCGCGTGCTCGGCCGTGAACACGCCGTCGGCCACGCTCGCCCGCACCCCGGAGAACCCCTCGTCGTCGAGCAGGCGAATGAACATGCGCGCCGCCTCGGCCTCGCCGCCGTAGTACCGCGCCGGTCCTCGGGACCGCAGCGCGCACAGACCGGGCCGCACGATCTGCACGCCGGGCGCCCGCTCTTCGATCCGCGCGACGACGGGGGCGAACGCCCGCGCATCGCGGACGGGATCGGCCGCCACCACCTGCAACGTCGGGCACAGCGCTTGGGCGTCGCGACGCTTCTGCCCCCGGCGCACGCCCTGCGCGCGGGCAGCCCACGAGCAGGCGACGACGAGGTTGTTGGCGAACACCGCCACCGCGGCATCCGGCTTCGGCGGGGTGGTGGCCTCGTGCGCGAACGCCGTGATGGGCCAGTCGGGGAACCACAGCACCAGGCTGCGCGTGGGCGCCTGCATCAGCCGACCGCCCGCGCACGAAAGGCGTCGCGTTCGCGCGGGACGAGCCGCTCGGCGGGGGCGCCCAGCAGCTCGATCGACCCGTCGGCGGCGGGGAGCAGCATGCGAGCCCGCCGCGCGTTCGGCGAACGGCGGCTGCTCACCGACACCGTCAGCTCACGACCCGCCAGGTATCCGTGGCCCTGCCCGAGACCCGACCATCGGGGGTCGGCCACGTCGATGACCGCCTCGGCCTGGGGCCACTCCCCCTGCACGAGCAGCACAGACCCGCGATCGCGCAGACGCGCGGCCAGGCGCGTGGTCTCGGCGCCCCCGCGTGCGGCGGAGGAGCCGGCCGGGGGCCGGACGGCGACGACCGGCAGCACCTCGGTGATCGTCGCCGTCACCGCGAGCCAGCGCGGCCCGGGGTCGGGGATGAACACGAGCCGATCGAGGTCGAGTCCGTACTTCTCCGCCGCCTCGGCACCGAGCTCGGGCATGCCGATGACCCCGCACCAGGCCCCGTCTTGCGAGGGGCGCGCCATGAGCGCCAAGAGCAACGAGGCGGAACGGGCGAGGGAGTACGCCGACCCCGACCGGAGCCCCCCGCCGGGCAGCAGCGAGGTGAACGCGGGATGGGTCGGCAGCACCGGGGCGTCCATGCGCCGCCCCTGCATGCGCTCGAGGCGATCGCGCAGCGCATGGATGTCGGGTACGGCCTGTACCTGGTCCCGCATGATCGCCCTCACTCCCACAGGTTAGAACATCTGTTCTATCGCCTCAATCCCTGTGGCTCGAAGATACGATCGACCTCCGACATCGACCCCGAGCGGGTATCGCACCCCGCCCGGCACCCCGCGTGCCCTCAGTACGCGATCCGCCCGGTGCGGTCGTGGAACTCCCGGGTGGCGAACGCGGCGTCCACGCTCGCCTGGTCGGTCACGTCGAGCTGCACGGCGTGAGCGCCGAGCGCCCGGACGTCGTCGCCCGTGGCGAGGTCGCGCATGCCGGCATAGACCGTGTGGCCGGCGTCGATGAGGCGCCGGGCGGTCTCCAGGCCCAGGCTGCGGTTTGCTCCGGTGATGAGTGTCGTCGTCATGACCTCATCCTGCGCCCGCCGTCGCGGCCGCCGGTGGCCCCGGGCACTCCGGATGCCGACCGCCTCGACCTCCTGCGCGTGACCGGTCTGCAAGACCTCGCTCCCCTGCACGCCTGAGCGTTCGGGGAGTGGATGATCCCGGATGCCGTGCTCAGGCCGCCAACGCCAGGTACGGCTCCCACCGCGGGTCGCTCTTGTCGACGCCGCGAACGGTCCACGAGGAGCCGTGCGGGGGCGCCGGAACGAGCCGGAGCTCCCACCGCATCTCCTGCGGGGTGCGGTCGCCCTTGATGTTGTTGCAGGCCAGGCAGCACGCCACGAGGTTCTCCCACGTGTCCTTACCTCCGCGCGAGCGGGGCATGACGTGGTCGATGGTCGATGCCGCCTTGCCGCAGTACCCGCACCGGTGGGCGTCGCGCCGCAGCACGCCGCGGCGTGTGACGGGGACGCGACGGGCTCCCGGAACCCGCACGTAGCGGGTGAGGATGATCACGGCCGGGCGATCGTACTCGCCCGCGGCCGCCCAGACGGGGTCTTCCTCGATGCGTTCGACGACGGTGGCCTTCTCGTTCATCACGAGCACGAGGGCTCGCTTGAACGACACGACCGCGAGGGGCTCGTAGCCCGCGTTCAGCACCAGTGTGCGCATTCCGTTTCCTCTCGAATGGCCGAGACGGCTTCTCGGATGTTCGACTCGTGACGAGGAGGGCACTCAGGGGTATGAAAAAAGGCGCTGTCTAGGCAGACAGCGCCTTCGAAGTCACGGCGAGGCCGCGGCATCCGAACACACGATGCCGAAGAACGAGCAGCCCGAGCGCATCCATGGTGCGGATGCGCGGGCTGGTGTTCATCGGTCTTCCCTTCGGTTCTTCCGACGTCGAGGACAGGCTAACCCACCACGACACGCCCGGGGTCGGCCACTCGGGGAAACAGCAGACGGCGTGTCGGAGAACACCGTCTCCGACACGCCGTCTCGCGTGATGGGTGGGCCTCAGCCCGCGTTCTGCTGCAACCAGGCGTAGGGGTCGACGACCGAGCCGTTGATGTGCACCTCGAAGTGCAGGTGGTTGGCGGTCGAGCTGCCGGTCGAACCGACGAGGCCGATGACCTGGCCCGCGGCGACGGTCTCACCCGCCTGCACCTGACGGCTGCCGTAGGTCATGTGGCCGTAGGTGGTCGAGACTTTCTGGCCGTTGATGACGTGCTCGATGACGATCGCGACGCCGTAGCCGCCGTAGCTCTCCTGCGAAACCTTCACGACGCCGGCGGCGGCGGCGAAGATCGGCTGCCCCTGCGGCGCGAGCAGGTCGACGCCCTGGTGGTAGCCGGAGTCCCACAGGCCACGGCCCAGCACGTAGCTGGTGAGGGGCCAGCGCACCTCGCCGGAGCCCGGTGCGGTCATGTTGAGGTCGACCTTCACGGAGCTCGACGAGCTCGACGCCTTCGACGCGTTGGCGGCCAGCTGACGGGCGCGCTCGGCGGCGGCGGCCGCGGCGGCCTCTTGATCCTTCTTCTTCTGGATCTCTTCGGCGGTGGTCGCCGAGTAGCTGCTGCGATCGAGCGTCGCGGCGGTGGAGTCGGACGCGACGACCAGCGACTGGTTGTCGGGAGCCGACATCTGCTGCAGGGTCACGGTCTCGGCGGCCGGCATGGTCGCGGCGTACGCGGGGATCGCGACCGTCGCGACGAGGCCGGCGACCATCGACAGGATCACGGCGCTGCGCACGGGCTTGCCGAACCGGCGCTGCGACGACGCGCTGCGCGCGGGTGCGGTGCGGGCGGCGGGTGCGGCCGCGGTGATCGAGGTGACCACGGGACGCTTCGCCGACGGGACGACGGCAGCGGCACGGGTGCTCTTGCGTGTGGGTCCGGTCGCGGGGACCTCGGGTAGGTCCGCAGCGGGATCGGTGTTTTCAGCCAAAGTTCCTCCGGCGCCTCTGCGCGATCACCCGGGGGCGGTCACGCTGGCTCGTCAGCACTCGAATAAGGGGCACGATGTGCGGGCTTCACCCTCTGCAGACGACGAGCCGATGAGGCAAAACCGCGAGGGGTCCGACGGCGGGCTTCTCGCCTGTGGACCTTCAGAGGCTACCCGAAGATAACGAACATGTCACGCTTCTGGAGGCGTGCACGGCGGATGCTCGGGTAGGAGTGCCGGTGATCAGGCCTCGGCGACGAGGAAGATGTGCGAGGCCACCTCGACGGGCAGCTCGAGGCCTTCGCCGACGCCGTCCATCTGCACGAGCACGTAGCCCTCGTTGAAGCGGTAGTCGCCGTGGGCTCCGGGCAGGACGCCCGCGGCCTTCAGCTGCTGCAGCAGCTCGGGATCGACCTGCGCGGGTTCGGCGAGACGGCGAACGGTGCCCGAGATGGGTCCGCCCGCGTCGGTGAGTTTGCGGACCAGGCCGACCACGCCGTCGTCGAACGTGACGCTGCTGGCGTCGCCGAGCTGGTCGAGCCCGGGGATGGGGTTGCCGTACGGCGACTCGGTGGGGTGCCCGAGCAGCTCGACGAGGCGGCGCTCGACCTGCTCGCTCATGACGTGCTCCCAACGGCAGGCCTCATCGTGCACGTAGGCCCAGTCGAGGCCGATCACGTCGCTGAGCAGACGCTCGGCGAGACGGTGCTTGCGCATGACATCGACGGCCTTCTGACGGCCGGCGTCGGTGAGCTCGAGCCGGCGGTCCTCCGACACGACGACGAGACCGTCGCGCTCCATACGCCCGACCGTCTGCGAGACCGTCGGTCCGGAGTGCCCCAGGCGCTCGGAGATGCGCGCCCGCAGGGGCACGATCTTCTCCTCTTCGAGCTCGAGGATCGTGCGCAGGTACATCTCGGTGGTGTCGATCAGATCGGTCATTCAGGTGTCCTCGATGTCGCGCGGCAAGTCCTCCCAGCCTACCGACCCCCTCCGACATGAGCGCGGGCGGGCCCGGAGGCTCGCCCTAGAATCAGTGCCATGCCGCACGTGGAACTCCCCACCGATCTCCTGCCCGCCGACGGTCGCTTCGGGTGCGGCCCCTCGAAGGTGCGCGGCGCGCAGCTCGAGGCCCTCGTCACCCGCGGGGCGTCGATCCTCGGAACCTCGCACCGTCAGGCGCCCGTGAAGAACCTCGTCGCCAGCACGCGCGAGCGTCTCGCGCAGCTGTTCCGCCTGCCCGAGGGATACGAGATCATCCTCGGCAACGGCGGGTCGACGGCGTTCTGGGACGCCGCGGCCTTCGGCCTCATCGAGAACCGCAGCCAGAACCTCGTGTTCGGCGAGTTCGGCGGCAAGTTCGCCTCGGCCGCCGCGGCGCCGTGGCTGCAGGCTCCCGACGTGCGCCGCGCCGAGCCGGGCACCCGCACGGTCGCCGAGGCCGTCGAGGGCGTCGACGTCTACGCCTGGCCCCACAACGAGACCTCGACGGGCGTCTCGGCCCCCGTCCAGCGTGTGAACGCGGATGCCGGTGCGCTGACCGTCATCGATGCCACCAGCGCCGCGGGTGGCATCGACTTCGACGTCACCCAGGCCGACGTCTACTACTTCGCCCCGCAGAAGAACCTCGGCTCCGACGGAGGCATCTGGTACGCCGCCGTCTCGCCCGCGGCGATCGCGCGCATCGAGAAGATCGCGGCATCCGACCGCTACATCCCCGAGTTCCTCAGCCTCAAGAACGCGGTCGACAACTCCCGCCTGCAGCAGACGCTCAACACCCCCGCCCTGGCGACCCTGCTGCTGCTCGACGAGCAGCTCGGCTGGATGCTCGACAACGGCGGCCTCGAGTGGGCGGCCGCGCGCACGGCGGAGTCGTCCTCCGCTTTGTACGAGTGGGCGGATGCCAGTGCGGTGGCGACCCCCTTCGTCGCGGACGCCGCCGACCGCTCGCCCGTCGTCGTCACGATCGACTTCGACGACAGCATCGATGCGAGCGCGATCGCGAAGAGCCTGCGCGCCAACGGGATCGTCGACACCGAGCCGTACCGCAAGCTGGGCCGCAACCAGCTGCGCGTGGCGACGTTCGTCTCGATCGAGCCCGACGATGTGCGGCGCCTGATCGGCGCCATCGACTACACGATCGAGAATCTGCCCGGCGCCTGACGCCACGAACGACGAAGGCCGTCCCGCATCGCGCGGGACGGCCTTCGTCGTTCAGAGGTCAGTAGCTGCGGTCGCCCTCGTCGCGGTCGCCCTCGTCGCGGTCGTCGTCGTCCTCGTCGTCGTCGTCGTCGTCATCGAGGGCGTCGTCGTCATCGTCGTCGTCGGCCTCCGCGGCCGGAGCGTCGAGCTCGTCGATGTCGACGCCGTCGAGGTCGCCGGCGTGGAAACGCGCCTTCGGCTCCTCGTCGTCATCGTCTTCTTCGTCGTCGTCGGGGTCGTCGCCGTCGTGATCGTCGTCGTCACCATGGTCGTCGTCGTGGTCGTCGTCGGACGCGGCGGCAGCGACCTGCGCCGCCTGATACTCGGCGAGACGCGTGGCCCACGGCACCCAGTCGGGGGCGAGCAGCGCTCCGTCACCGGGCAGCAGTTCGACCTCGAGCACGGTCGGCTCGGAGTCGTCGACGACCGCCACGCTGACGGTCCAGAACCATCCGGGGTAGCCGGAGAGGCGCGTGTGGAAGCGCAGCGAGACGACCCCGTCGTCTTCGAGCGCGTAGTCGGCGGCGGGGCCGATCGTGTCGGCGGGGGTGATCTCGCGCAGCGCGGACACCGCGAGATCGTGGGCGCCGGTCAGGCGCTCGTCCGCGGCCGACTCAGGCTTCGAAGTCATCGGCGACCTTGCGCAGGACCGCGGCGATCTTCTGGGCGTGCGGGCCGTTGGGGTAGCGACCGCGACGGAGGTCGCCACCGATGCCGTCGAGCAGCTTGACGAGGTCTTCGACGATGATCGCCATGTCGTCGGCGGGCTTGCGCGAGCGCTTCGACAAGCTGACGGGGGCATCGAGCACGCGCACCGAGAGCGCCTGCAGACCGCGCTTGCCGTCGGCCACGCCGAACTCGAGGCGGGTCCCGGCCTTCGGGCCCGGGGTTCCGGCGGGCAGAGCCGTGGCGTGCAGGAACACGTCCTGGCCGTCATCGGTGCTGATGAAGCCGAAGCCCTTCTCGTCGTCGTAGAACCTGACCTTGCCGGTGGGCATGGACACCTCGCTGGATGAGTGCGCGGATCGCGCGGCGGAACGCGGGAGCCGATCGGATCCCGGTCTTCCAGCCTACGGCACCGCCGCCAGGCAGTAGGCTGAGCCCGATGAGCACCCGCACCTCCGGTGGCAGCACGCCGGGCGACGACGTCCCCGTCCGCCGCATCGACCGCATCCTGACTTTCATGTCACTCGGCCTGGTCGTCGTGTCCATCGTGTGCTTCTTCATCGTGATCTTCGCGCAGCCGCTCGGAGTCAGCGACTTCACCCAGGGTGCATGGCCCTTGATCGTCGTCCTTCCGCTGTTCGCACTCCCCGTCGGCTTCGCGCTCATCATCGCTCTGCTCATCATGAATTTCGTCCGAAAGGGCCGGGCCAACAGGGCCCGATGACGTGGCCGAGACCTCCGCACAACGCGCACTGGCGGTCTCGTTGAGCGCGCTCACCGACACCGAGCTCGGCCGTCTCTTCGACGAGCGGCAGATCTCGCCCTCGAGCACCTGGCGCGACATGTTCGACGCCGCGGAAGCCCTGCTCGAGCCGGCATCGGTCGCGCGCGGCCTTCCCACCCTCTCCCGCGACGAGGCAGAGGCGCTCGTGGCCGCCGTCGACGGCGAGGCCGCGACCGGCCGCGTGCGCGCCGACCTCGCATCTCGGGCCCTCGTCGACGACGCGGGCGTCCCCTTCCCCACGGTCGCCGATGCCGTGCGCGAGGCCCGTCCCGACGGTCTCGCCGAGCCGCGCACCGCCGCACGCGAACCGGGTGCCTCCGAGTCCGCGGCATCCGTCGCCGCTGCCTCCGAGGCCGCGTTCACCAACGCCGCCTCGGTCGCCGATGTGCTCCTGCAGACCCTCGGATCCCCGCTCGGGCGCATCGGATCGGGTTCGCTGGGCGCGACCGAACGCCGCCGCCTGGTCGATGCGGGAGCCGTCGAGACCCCCGCCGACGCCGATCTGCTGGTCGGACTCGCCGCCTCGGTCGGACTGCTCGGATCGAACGACCGTGCCTGGCTCGTCTCGCCCGCCGGTCGCGAATGGCTCAAGCTGCCCACGCTCGAGCGGTGGCAGCAGACCGCCGTCGCGCTGCGCGACGCCCTCCCCCGCGCCTACCGCTCCGAGAACGGAGGGTGGATCCCCCTGCACTTGTGGGCCGGCGCGACCCCCTTCGACCCCGAGGCTCCCGAGCGCGCGGCGTTGTGGACCGAACGCCTCATCCGGTGGGGACTCGCGGATGCCGCGGGCCGCATCACCCCGTGGGCTCAGCCCCTCGCCGAGGGCGGCGACGTCGACACCTCCGCGCTGCGCGAACTGCTCCCGCCCGAGGTCGACCGCGTCTACCTGCAGAACGACCTCACCGCCATCGCCCCGGGCCCCCTCGCTCCCCACCTCGACGTGCGCCTGCGGTCGATGGCCACGCGCGAGTCGCGCGCCCAGGCCTCGAGCTACCGCTTCAGCGCCGCGACCATCGGCGCCGCGATCACCGCGGGCGAGACCGCCGACTCGCTGCGCGAGTTCCTCTCGGGCATCTCGTTGACGGGCCTCCCCCAGCCGCTCGCGTACGTCATCGAGCGCACCGCGGCGGAGCACGGCCGCGTGCGCGTGATGACCGAGGCGGCCTCGTCCCTCACGCGGGTCGTCACCGACGACGAGACGCTGCTGCGCTCGATGGAGATCGACCAGTCGCTCCGCTCGATCGCGCTCACCCGCACCGACGACGCCCTCGAGTCGCACGTGTCGGCCGACGTGGTCTTCTGGGCGCTCACCGACGCGCACTACCCCGCCGTCGCGGTCGACGAGCAGGGCCGACCGCGGGCCCTCGAGCGCGCCAGGCTCGCCACCGAGCAGACTCCCGGCGCGGATGCCGATGAGACCTACGCCCCGCTGATCGCGCGCCTGCGCGCGGGGGCCGAGGACTCGGATGCCGCGTGGCTCGAACGCGAGCTGGATCAGGCCGTACGCGCTCGCGCGGTAATCGATGTGACGGTGCGCCTGCCCGACGGCAGCGCGCGCGTGTTCCGTCTCGAGGCGACGGGTCTGGGCGGCGGACGCCTGCGCGGGCGCGACCGCGGCGCCGACGTCGAACGCACCCTGCCGCTGTCGCACATCGACGGCGTCGCTCCCGTCGCGTGACGCCGCACGGCGTGCACGGTCGGCCCGGCCTTCTCCGACCCCGGTAGGATCGAACGTTATGGCTGACGGTCCCCTCATCGTGCAAAGCGATCGCACCGTGCTCCTCGAGGTGGCTCACCCTCAGGCGGAAACGGCGCGGCACGAGCTGGCGGTGTTCGCCGAACTCGAACGCGCGCCCGAGCACATCCACACCTACCGCATCACGCGCCTGGGGCTGTGGAACGCCCGCGCCGCCGGCCACGACGCCGACGCGATGCTCGCGACCCTCGACAACTGGTCGCGCTTCCCGGTGCCCGCCTCGGTCAGCACCGACATCCGCGAGACCGTCAACCGCTACGGCCGCCTCGTCATCGAACGCAACGGCGAGGGCGCCCTCGTGCTCCGCTCGACGGATGCCGCCGTCCTCAGCGAGGTCTCGCGCAACAAGCGCATCGCTCCCCTGCTGATCGGGCACCCGAGCCCCGACACCTTCCTCGTCGACGCCTGGGCGCGCGGACACATCAAGCAGGAACTGCTCAAGATCGGTTGGCCCGCCGAAGATCTCGCGGGCTACACCCCGGGCACGCCCCACCCGATCGATCTCGCCGAAGACGGCTGGAGCCTGCGCCCGTACCAGCGCCAGGCTGTCGAGTCGTTCTCCGAGGGCGGGTCCGGCGTCGTCGTGCTCCCCTGCGGCGCGGGCAAGACGCTCGTGGGCGCCGGGGCCATGGCCGACACGCGCACGACGACGCTGATCCTGGTGACCAACACCGTCAGCGCGCGCCAGTGGCGCGACGAGCTGCTGCGGCGCACCAGCCTGACGCCCGAGGAGATCGGCGAGTACTCCGGCCAGGTCAAGGAGATCAAGCCGGTCACCATCGCGACCTACCAGATCCTCACCGCCAAGCGCGGCGGCAAGTACGCCCACCTCGCCCTGCTCGATGCGCTCGACTGGGGCCTCGTCCTGTACGACGAGGTGCACCTGCTCCCCGCACCGGTGTTCAAGCTCACCGCCGACCTGCAGGCGCGCCGTCGGCTCGGCCTCACCGCGACGCTCGTGCGCGAAGACGGTCGCGAAGGCGACGTGTTCAGCCTCATCGGTCCCAAGCGGTTCGACGCACCGTGGAAGGAGATCGAGGCCCAGGGCTTCATCTCCCCCGCCGCCTGCTACGAAGTGCGCATCGACCTCCCCGCCGACGAACGGCTCGAGTACGCCGCCGCCGCCGACGAGGACCGTTATCGCCTGGCCGCCACCGCGCCGGCGAAGATCGAGGTCGCGCGTCGGCTCGTCCAGCGGCATCCGGGAGAGCGTGTGCTCGTGATCGGTCAGTACCTCGATCAGATCGACGAGCTGGCTCAGGCCCTCGGCGCTCCGCAGATCACCGGAGCGACCCCGATCTCCGAGCGCGAGGAGCTGTTCCAGGGCTTCCGTGACGGCAGCATCCCGCTGCTGGTGGTCTCGAAGGTGGCGAACTTCTCGGTCGACCTGCCCGAGGCCTCCGTCGCCATCCAGGTGTCGGGGTCGTTCGGCTCCCGTCAAGAAGAGGCGCAGCGCCTCGGACGCCTGCTGCGACCCAAGCAGTCGAACCACACCGCGAGCTTCTACACGCTCATCGCCCGCGACACGGTCGACCAGGATTTCGCGCAGAACCGCCAGCGCTTCCTCGCCGAGCAGGGGTATGCGTACACGATCCTCGACGCAGACGGAATCGACGCCGCAGCCGCCTGAGACATACCAGGGTGCGGCTTTCCGAGCCATATCCAGCACTTTGCTGGGTGGGATCACGATAATGAGGGCATGACAGCTCCTCGCATCCTCGTCGTCGACGACGAACCGAACATCCGCGACCTGCTCATCACGAGCCTGCGCTTCGCCGGTTTCCAGGTGCGAGCCGTGGCCAACGGCGCGCAGACGATCTCGGCCGTGCTCGAAGAAGAACCCGATCTCATCGTGCTCGACGTGATGCTGCCCGATATGAACGGCTTCAGCGTCACCAAGCGGCTCCGCGGCGCCGGCTACACCGCGCCGATCCTCTTCCTCACCGCCAAGGACGAGACGGAAGACAAGATCATGGGCCTGAACGCGGGAGGCGACGACTACGTCACCAAGCCGTTCAGCCTCGACGAGATCGTCGCCCGCATCCAGGCGATCCTGCGCCGCACGATGCAGGCCGACGAGGAGTCGATCATCCGGACGGGTGAGCTGACGATGGACCAGGACACGCACGACGTGAGCGTCGGCGACGTCTCGATCGACCTCAGCCCCACCGAGTTCAAGCTGCTGCGCTACCTCATGCTGAACCCCAACCGCGTGCTGTCGAAGGCGCAGATCCTCGACCACGTGTGGGAGTACGACTTCAACGGCGACGCGGGCATCGTCGAGAGCTACATCTCGTACCTGCGTCGCAAGATCGATCCCCACTCCTCGGAACCGCTCATCCAGACCAAGCGCGGCTTCGGCTACATGCTGAAGTCGGGCAAGACCGCCTGAGCGGAAGGCATCGCCCCTGTCGCCCTCCGACGATTCCCTCACGCGCTGGTGGCGCGGCCTGAGTCTGCGCACCAAGGTCACCGGCGTCACCGTCGCGCTCCTCGCCATCGGTCTGTTCACCGCGGGCATCGGCACGATGGTGTTCCTGCGCACGACCCTGGTGAACAACCTTGACGAGCAGCTCGCGCAGCAGGCGGCGGGAAGCATCGCCAACAGCATCTTCACCACGGCGTCGGTCGACGGGCAGACGGTGTTCTCGCAGGTCGACAACGCCCCGCAGATCGGTTCGATGGTCGTCGTGTACGGCCCCGACGGCCAGCGCGAGGCGTTCTACAACGGGACGGCGTCGACGTCGCTTCCCGACATCCCGCAGACTTTCACGCTCGAGCAGACCTACCTGCAGATCGACAAACGCATCGAGCTCGAAGACCCCACCTCGGGGCAGCACTTCCTCGCGCGCGTCGGGGTGCTGCAGCCGCAGGGCAATCCGGGCGTCTACACGCAGATGGTCATCCAACCCCTCGCGCCGACCGATCGGATCGTGGCGGCCTACCTGGGCATCTACGCGTTCGTCGCCCTGCTCATCCTCATCGCGACCGCGTTGTTGACGCGTCTGCTGGTCACCCTGGCGTTCCGCAACCTGCGCCAGGTCGAGACGACCGCGATGGACATCGCCGCCGGTGACTTCAGCCAGCGCCTCACCGACATCGTGCCCGACACCGAGGTGGGTCGACTCAAGACCGCGATCAACGCGATGCTCGCCCGCATCGACGGCGCCATCGGTCAGCGCGACGCGACGGTCCGCCAGATGCGCCGGTTCATCGGCGACGCCAGTCACGAACTGCGCACACCGCTGGTCACGATGCGCGGCTATGCCGAGCTGTACCGCATGGGGGCGATCCGCTCGGATGAAGACGTGGCCCAGTCGATGGAGCGCATCGAGAAGGAGGCGATCCGCATGGGCGCCCTCGTCGAAGACCTGCTGGCTCTCGCCCGCCTCGACGAGCGCCGCGACGTCTCCATCACCGAGCTCGATCTGCGCCCCATCGCGCGCGACGCCGCCCTCGACCTGCGCGTGACCTCTCCACAGCGCGAGGTGACGGTCGACGACACGACCTCTCGCGACGAACTGGTCCTGCCGACCATCACCCTCGATCCGCTGCTCGATGCCGGCGGTCGCCCCTCGACATCGGCCAGCCGCCGCCGTGCGGCACCCCCGACGTCGGCGATGGCGATCGCGGGCGCGACGCTCTCGCGGCTCCGCCGACGGACCAAGGACGCGTCCGACCCGGCGGCGACCACGGGAGAGACCCCCGCGACCGCGCCCGGTCCGGGTCTGCTGCGCGCGACCCCGCGTCTGGCCCCGATCGTGCTGGGCGATGAGAACAAAGTGCGCCAGGTGGTGGCGAACCTCCTCGGCAACGCCCGCCGGTTCACCGCAGACGACTCCCCCATCGGCTTGCGGGTGGGGGTGGATGCCGAGAGCGACATGGGCTGGATCGAGATCATCGATCACGGCGAGGGCGTTCCCGAGCAGATCCGCGAGCAGATCTTCCAGCGCTTCTGGCGCGCCGACACCTCGCGCACGCGCGAGACCGGAGGGTCGGGGCTCGGTCTGTCGATCGTCGCCTCGATCGTGGACCTGCTGCACGGCACGGTCGAGGTCGTCGACACCCCCGGCGGCGGTGCGACGTTCCGCGTCTCGCTCCCCCTCGCCGACCGACGCGACGTCGAGGAGCACGCGCTCATCGAGACGCAGCCTCTCGAGCGTCTCCCCGAGGCCTACCGCCCCGAGGTCGACGAGGCCTGAGCCGCCTCGCACCGCAAGGGCGATCCCCTGCGGTTCCTTCCGCCGATCGCGCGCGGGACGCGGTTTCGACCTGGGACCCGCCGCGCCACCGGAGCGCCGCCGGCGAGGACGCAGTCGTCCGGATATGCGAGAAGGCCCCCTCCCGGAGGAGGGGGCCTTCTGTGCGATGCCTAGGCGTGGATCAGAAGTCCATGCCACCGGTCGGGTCGCCCGCGGGAGCGGCGGCCTTCTCGGGCTTGTCGGCGACGACGACCTCGGTCGTGAGGAAGAGCCCTGCGATCGACGCGGCGTTCTGCAGAGCCGAGCGGGTCACCTTGGCGGGGTCGATGATGCCCTGTGCGAACAGGTCACCGTACTCACCGGTCGCGGCATTGAGGCCGTGGCCCACGGGGAGCTCGGCGACCTTGTTCGCCACGACACCGGGCTCGAGACCGGCGTTGAGCGCGATCTGCTTGAGCGGGGCCTCGATGGCGACGCGAACGATGTTGGCGCCCGTGGCCTCGTCACCGACGAGGTTCAGGTTGCCGAGAGCGTTCTTGCCGGCCTGGATGAGCGCGACGCCACCACCGGCGACGACACCCTCTTCCACAGCGGCCTTGGCGTTGCGCACGGCGTCTTCGATGCGGTGCTTGCGCTCCTTGAGCTCGACCTCGGTCGCGGCTCCGGCCTTGATGACGGCGACGCCACCGGCGAGCTTCGCGAGGCGCTCCTGGAGCTTCTCGCGGTCGTAGTCGCTGTCGGTGTTCTCGATCTCGCGGCGGATCTGGGTCACGCGACCCTCGATCAGCTCCGACTCACCGGCACCCTCGACGATCGTGGTCTCGTCCTTGGTGATGATGACCTTGCGGGCACGGCCGAGCAGGTCGACGGTCGCGTTCTCGAGCTTGAGGCCCACCTCTTCGGTGATGACCTGGCCGCCCGTGAGGATCGCGATGTCCTGCAGCTGCGCCTTGCGACGGTCGCCGAAGCCAGGAGCCTTGACGGCGACCGACTTAAAGATGCCGCGGATCTTGTTGAGCACGAGCGTCGCGAGGGCTTCGCCCTCGACGTCCTCGGCGATGATGAGGAGCTCCTTGCCCTCCTGGATCACCTTGTCGACGATCGGCAGAAGGTCCTTGATGTTGGAGATCTTCTGGTTGGCGATCAGGATGTACGGGTCTTCGAAGACCGCTTCCTGACGCTCGGGGTCGGTGACGAAGTAGGGGTTGATGTACCCCTTGTCGAAGCGCATGCCCTCGGTGAGCTCGAGCTCGGTGCCGAAGGTGTTCGACTCCTCGACGGTGACGACGCCTTCCTTGCCCACCTTGTCGATGGCCTCGGCGATGAGCTCGCCGATCGCGGGGTCGGCGGCGGAGATCGACGCGGTGGCGGCGATCTGCTCCTTGGACTCGACCTCCTTGGCGGAGGCGAGCAGCTCGTCGGTGACGGCCTTGACGGCCTTCTCAATGCCCTTCTTGAGCGAGATGGGGTCGGCGCCGGCCGCGACGTTGCGCAGGCCCTCGCGCACGAGCGCCTGGGCGAGAACGGTGGCGGTGGTGGTGCCGTCACCCGCGACGTCGTCGGTCTTCTTGGCGACCTCCTTGACCAGCTCGGCGCCGATCTTCTCGTACGGGTCGTCGAGCTCGATCTCCTTGGCGATCGAGACACCGTCGTTCGTGATCGTGGGGGCGCCCCACTTCTTCTCGAGCACGACGTTGCGACCGCGGGGGCCCAGGGTCACCTTGACGGCGTCGGCCAGCGTGTTGAGGCCGCGCTCGAGACCGCGTCGGGCCTCTTCGTCGAAAGCGATGATCTTTGCCATAAGTGTGTCGTCCCTCCCGGACGGGTGACTTCCAAATTTGGCACTCGACGAATGCGAGTGCTAACTCATTCTGGCACTCGCCCCTGGGGAGTGCAAGCCACCGGACCCTCGTGGAACGACGAACGCCGTGGCATCCGGAGTGCGGATGCCACGGCGTTCGATGCAGCGGTCAGGCCAGGCGCACCGACTCCGCCTGCGGGCCCTTCTGCCCGTTGCCGACGGTGAACTCGACGGCCTGTCCTTCCTCGAGGACGCGGAAGCCCGACATCTCGATGCTCGAGTAGTGGACGAAGACGTCCTGCCCGTCAGCGACGGTGATGAAGCCGAAGCCCTTCTCGGCGTTGAACCATTTGACAGTGCCCTGGGTCATGCGAATCTCCTGTTGCTGTACGACGAGGTCATCGTAAGCACGCCGGATGCCGCCGCGAGGGGGTTCGCGGGCATTGTTGACGCGCGTGCCCCCAAGTTGTTACGCCGCGGAAACACGCGGCTCGCGGGGCTCGGTCGCAGGGATCAGCCCGTGGGTGCGGGCGTGGCGCCGCCGGCCCGGTCGAGGCCGATCACGACGATGAGCCGCTTGGCCGCGCTCTCGTCGTCGGGGGTGCCGGGGTCGTCGGCCGGCTGGAGGAAGTCGCTCTGCGCGGTCTGCGCTCCGCCGATGGTCTGCGCGAGCCCCTCCGCCGCGGCGGCGTCGCCCTCGCCCTTGTAGTAGACGGTGGTGGTGGCGAAGTCGGTGGTGTCGGAGTTGCCGGTCTCGACGTCGTCGCTCGACCACCCGGCGGCGACGATCTGGTCGCGCAGCGACGCGGCCAGACCGTCCTGCGGGGTGCCGTTGAGCACGACGACCGTGTACGACGTGTCGACCACCGACGGCGTGGTGGGCTCGGCGGAGATGACGGGCGCGGGCGCGTCGGCCTCGCCGAACGACAGTCGCCCCGAGAGCACAAGGGTGCCGAAGACGCCCGCGATGATCAGCACGAGGGTGGCGATGGCCGCCCACAGGAACACGATCCAGCTGCGCGAACGCGGGCTCTCGGCGCGGTGCGCCCCGACGCGGCCGGAGGCGTCCGGCAGGTCGTCGAAGCGATCCCGCGGGAAGGTCGATCTGGCCATTCGACGATGCTACCGGTCGGAGTTTTCGGGTCTTCTCAGCGAGACGCTGTTCGCCCGAGGCGCACCCGATGGCGCTCCGCGGCCTCGTCGCGACGGCGGCGCAGACGACGCACCAGCATCGGGTCGTGGGCGAGGGCCTCAGGGGTGTCGATGAGACGACCGAGCAGTTGGTAGTACCGCGCGGGCGTCAGGTCGAACTCGGCGCGGATCGCCTCCTCTTTCGCACCCGCGTGGCGCTTCCACTCACCCTCGAAGGCGAGGAACGCGAGATCACGGTCGGTTAAAGGCACAGCTCGACGCTACTGCGGGGCCGCGTGCGATCCCGGATGCCACGCCACCCACGCCCCGAGCGGATCGACCTCCGCGACGACGTCGCCGTCGAGGGCGAGGGCGAAGCCGCCGCGGGTGACACGCGGGGTCTGCGACCACGCATCGTGAAGGCCCGGGGCGTCGAGGGTGATCCACCGCCCGGCGGCGCGGGCCGCGGCGATGACCTCCCCGCGATGCGCACGCGGAACGTGGGCGAGCACCCCGGGCGTCGTCACGACGAGCGTGGCGTCGCGCGGAGCCCGAGCGGCGAGCGCGGGCAGCGCCGCGGCCCCGTCGCCGGCGACGAGCAGGGGCGGGTCGGCCGCGGCGATGTCCAGCGCTCCCGCGATGCGCTCTCGACGCCCCTCCTCCCCCGGCCACACGAGGCCGGTCAGCCAGGCCCGGTCGCCGTCGTCGCGCGCGTCGAGGGGGTTCAGGTCGATGCCCGCGCGCCACACGATCTGCGGCATCCGGAGGTCGGGCGAGCCCGTCAACTCGCTCTCGAGCGTGACGGTGCCCGCGCCATCGGTCGGATCCAGGCCGATCGTCTCGGAACCCCGGCGGTAGCGGTACGCGTAACGGTCGGGGTAGAGGCACAGACCCGCGCTCGCCCCCACCTCCAGCAGCGCGATGGGCCCGTCGATGAGCGAGAGCGCGGGAAGCAGGGCAGCGCACCGCAGCGGCTCGTTCGTCTGCACGCTGCGGCGGGCGCATTGGGCCGCCACCTCGTCGGCGTTCGCGACGACCCACCGCGCCCACGCGTCGACGTCGTCGAGGGGCGCTCCGAGAAGACGGAGCACGGCGAACACGAGAGGCGGTTGCCGGCGCGTCTCGGGGATCCGCGCGAGGGCGGACGCGACCGCGGGGTCGTCGACGACCCGCTGGGCCCATGCCTCGTAGACCGCCGAGCGGCCGGGGGCCTCGTCTCGGGCGAAGCGCCCGTAGCGGGCGACGGTCGTCGTCACGGCATCCGGATCCACTCTTCGATCATCCCAGCCCGACCCGATCGCCCGCGCCCAGGGGAGAATGGAGGAGACGAAGGAGAGAACCCCATGACCTACGCCGTCGACAAGTCCGACGACCAGTGGCGCGCCGAGCTGAGCCCCGAGCAGTACGCCGTGCTGCGCCAGGCGGGCACCGAGCGCGCCTGGACCGGTGAGCTGCTCGACGAGAGCCGCGCCGGTTTCTACACCTGCGCCGCGTGCGGCAACGAGCTGTTCCAGAGCGGCACCAAGTTCGACTCGCACTGCGGATGGCCGAGCTTCTACGAGTCGGTGCGCCCCGAGGCCGTCGAGCTCATCGACGACAACAGCCACGGCATGCAGCGCACCGAGGTCCGCTGCGCGAACTGCGGCTCGCACCTGGGCCACGTCTTCCCCGACGGGTTCGGCACGCCCACCGGCGACCGCTACTGCATGAACTCGCTGTCGCTGAACTTCACCCCCGCCGACTCCCCCAACGCCGAGGCATGAGCGCGCTCGAAGCCATGCGCGACCGCCGGTCGTGGTCGAAGGTCACCGACCTCGCCCCGACCGGACCCGAGCTCGAGGCGTTCGTCGCCGCGGCAGGTCGCGTCGCCGACCACAAGACCCTGCGGCCCTGGCGTCTCATCGAGATCCGGGGAACCGATCGCGACGTGCTCGCGCGCGCGCTCAACAAGGCCGACGGCAAGAAGGGGCTCTCCTCGAAGCCCCGCCGCGCCCCGCTGATCATCGCGGTCGTCGCCGACCTCAGCTCGAAGAAGATCCCCGCCTGGGAGCAGGAGGCCGTGGCATCCGGAGTCGCCCACATGCTGAGCCTGGTGCTCGACGAGGCGGGCTTCGGCGTGTTCTGGCGCACCGACGACAACACCCGCAGCAAGGTGCTCGCGAAAGCGCACGGTCTCGCCAAGGGCGAGGTGCTGCTGGGGTGGCTCTACGTCGGGGGCAAGCCGCAGCGCTCGCGCCCCGTGCGCCGCAAGACGGTGGATGCCGCGAAGCACCTCTCGCGCATGCCCGGAGGCAAGAAGCGCCGAACGCTCGACGAGACCCGCCTCTGAGGTGATCCCCCACGACGCCGTCGGCTCCGGCCGGCGGCGTCGTCGTATGCGCGGGGCCGATCAGGTGCCTCGACGCCGCCGCCACGGCACGGCCGCGACCACGACGCCCGCGATCGCGACGACCGCCGCGAGCAGGGCGACCGGGGTCGAGGGGGCGGCGGGCGCGGGCCAGAGGGCGTCGAGCAGCACAGAGGTCGACAGCAGGCCGACGACGGATCCGAGTCCGAGCAGCAGCACGCCGGTGCGGCGCACGACCACCGCCGACAAGAAGATGTAGACGACCCCGACCGCCCCTCCCACGTAGAGCCACGGCGCGGTGGGGATCGCGCGCGGCGCCCCGACGACGCCGACATGGATGAGGGCGGCGATCACCAGCACGATCGTTCCTCCGATGAAGTTCACCAGGGTCGCCGTCAGCGGGCTCTCCACGCGCACGCGCAGGCGACCGTTCGTCCCCTGCTGCCAGGCGACGCCGGCACCGGCGACCGCGGGGACGATCAGCATCCACAGGGGCACGTCCCCGAGGGCGTCTCCCGACAGGCACACCACGACGCCGGCGATCGCGAGGACGGCGCCGACCACGCGGCGCACGGTCACCGGCACGACACCGGCCGGGCCGAAGCCGACCCGATCGAGCACGAGACCGCCCGTGGTCTGGCCGGCGACGAAGCCGACCGTGAACAGGGCGACGCCGATCGTGGCGACCGTGAGGCCCTGACCGGCGACGGTGAACGCCCCCGCGAGCCCGCCGAGCAGCATCCACGGCGGCACGGAATGCGACCGGATGCCGGCGACCAGTCGTCCGAAGCCGCGGCGCCCTTCCGGCACGACCAGCGACAGGACGATGAGGATGACCAGGCCCGAGCTGAACGAGATCGCCGCCGCGACGATGCCGTCGCCGACCGCGGCGCCGAGCGAGCCGTTGATGCGCGCCTGCAGGGCCGTGAGGGCGCCGATGAGCACCGCTCCGGCGACGGCGATGCCGACCGATCCGCGCTCCGACACCGCTCTCCCTCCGCGCTCCCGCGCGGGAGCCATCGTCGATCGTACGGGCCGGGGCGGGTCCGCAGAGCCTCCTCGGCGCCCGCCGGTCCGCGCCGCTGTCGCCCGGAAGGCCGATCATGCGTCAGGCTTTGCACGTGACACAGCTGCACTCCGGATCCCACGACGTCGCGCGGATCCTCTCCTCCCTCACCGACGCGCAGGCCGAACGCGAGTTCCTCGCCGGTGCCGAACGGCATCTCCCGCGCCTGCACGAGTTGTTCGTGCGCCTGTACGGCGACCGCCCCGACGGCTTCGAGCGCCTCGCGTCGATCGTCGATCTGGCGCGACGCTCGTGGGTCTCGCGACCGCGCGCGCTCAAGGCGCTCGATCGCGAACGTGCGAGCGACCCCGACTGGTTCGAGAGCGAGCGCATGCTCGGAGGGGTCTGCTACGTCGATCGGTATGCGGGCGGGCTCAGCGGCATCCGGGATTCGATCCCCTCCTTCCGCGAACTCGGGCTGACCTACCTGCACCTCATGCCGCTGTTCGACAGCCCCGAGGGCAACAGCGACGGCGGCTACGCCGTGTCGAGCTACCGCCGCGTGAACCCGAAGCTCGGCACGATGGAGGAGCTCGCTGAGCTGGCCGCCGACCTGCGACGGGCGGGCATCTCGCTCGTCGTCGACTTCATCTTCAACCACACCAGCAACGAGCACGAGTGGGCGCAGAAGGCCATCGCGGGCGAGGCGGGGTACGAGGACTTCTACCTGATCTTCCCCGACCGCGAGATGCCCGACGCCTACGAGCGGACGACGCGCGAGATCTTCCCCGACGACCACCCCGGCTCGTTCGTGCAACTCGGCGACGGCCGCTGGATCTGGGCGACGTTCTACCACTTCCAGTGGGACCTCAACTACGCCAACCCCGCCGTCTTCGAGGCGATGGCGGGTGAGATGCTCTTCCTCGCGAACCAGGGCGTGGAGATCCTGCGGATGGATGCCGTGGCCTTCATCTGGAAGCAGCTCGGCACTGCCTGCGAGTCTCTCCCCGAGGCGCACCTGCTGCTGCAGGCGTTCAACGCCGTGCTGCGCATGGCCGCCCCCGGGATGCTGTTCAAGTCGGAGGCGATCGTGCACCCCGACGAGGTGGTGTCGTACATCTCGCCCGACGAATGCCAGATCTCGTACAACCCGCTGCAGATGGCGCTGACCTGGGAGGCGCTCGCCACCCGTGACGGCCGTCTGCTGCAGCAGGCGCTCGAACGCCGCCACGCCCTGCCCGCGGGTACCGCGTGGGTGAACTACGTGCGCAGTCACGATGACATCGGCTGGACCTTCGCCGACGAGGACGCCGCCGAGCTCGGCATCGACGCGTACCCGCATCGCCGCTTCCTCAACGACTTCTACGTGGGCCGCGCCGAGGGATCGTTCGCCCGCGGCGTGCCGTTCCAGGAGAACCCGCGCACCGGCGACGCCCGGGTGACCGGCACCACGGCCTCGCTCGCGGGAATCGAAGCCGGCGACGCGGGAGGCGAGGACCGCGTGATCCTCGCGCACGCGCTCGCCCTGTCGACGGGCGGGATCCCGCTTCTCTACCTCGGCGACGAGGTGGCGCAGCTCAACGACTACTCCTACGCCGAGCGCGCGGAAGAGGCCGGGGACAGCCGCTGGGTGCACCGACCGCACCGCCCCGCCGAGAGGTACGCGGAGCGAACGGATGCCGACACCGTCGCCGGTCGCGTGTACGCGCGCCTCACGCGGTTGACCGAGGTGCGTCGGTCGACGCCGGAATTCGCGGGCAACGAGCTCGTCGCGTTCGACACGCACGTGGCATCCGTCGTCGCCTTTCTACGTCCGGGCGACCACGGCTTCGCGGTGCTCGTGCTGGCGAACGTCGCCGACTCCCCCGCCGAGATCGCCGCCGTCACGCTGTCGGGGCTCGCACCCGAGGCGCTCGATCTCGTCGCTGTGCACCCCGTGTGGCTCGGTGCGGGTCTCACGCTCGCCCCGCACGGCGTGCGATGGCTGCGCGTGCGCCTGCGCTGACGGATTCACGTGGGATCCGACGAACCCCCTCCGGGCAACCACCCGCGGCACGTGCTCGCGTTCGTGGCCGGTGTCGTCGCGCTCTCGACCGCCGTGTGGGCCCCCGCCGGCCTGCTCGGTGCCCTGGTGATGCTGGTGGTCGGCGTCGCTGCGTTGATGTTCGCGTGGGAGGCGGGATCGCGGCCGGGTCCCTTGCGCTGGGCGAGCATCGCGGGCGCCCTTCTGGCCGGCCTCGTCACGGTGTCATCGGGGTTCCTCTTCCTCGTCGCGCTCGCACGGACGTTCTCGTGACGCGGTAGCACGAACCGCCCCGACGGCACACCCCGGTCCGCGCCGGAGGCGCTCGCCTAGCGTCGAGCCATGAACCACCAGGAACTCTCGGCACTGACCATCTCGCGCGCGAGGGAGAACGTCGACGCGGGCGGCAAGCCGTTCGCGTGCCTCATCGTCAAGGACGGCGAGATCGTCGTCGACGCCGTCAACCACGTCGCCCAGGAGGGCGACCCCACGGCGCACGCCGAGATCCGCGCCATCCGCGCCGCCGCCGAGAAGGGGCTCAGCGACCTCTCGGGCCACGACATGTACGTCACGGCCTACCCCTGCCCCATGTGCCTGGGGGCCGTCTACTACGCGCAGCCGGACCGGCTCTTCTTCGCCGTCACCCGCGAAGAAGAGGGCGAGCACTATGAGGACGGGAACCGTCTGATGACGCTCGCCACCTTCTACGACGAATACTCCAAGCCCGTGTCGGAGCGCACGCTCGAGAGCGAACAGGTCGCGGTCGACGACGCGACCGCCCCCTTCCGGGAATGGACGGCTCGGCACGCGTCGTAGAAGATTTTGTCGCGGCATCCGGGATTGACGCCTGAAAAGAGGTGCCGGCTACAGGACTTGAACCTGCAACCCCCGTATTACAAGTACGGTGCGCTACCAATTGCGCCAAGCCGGCGTGAGACGCGGAGCATCTCGATCGACGAGTCTAGAACGACGGACGAGCCGTTCCTGACAGGTCACGAGCGGTGCATTCCGCTCTCGCGGTCCCACTCGAGCGACTTCCACTGCAGGAACGAGCACAGGTTGCCCGCGACCACGAGTTCGGCCGCGAGGCTCGCCATCTCGTGCGGCGTCAGCGTCAGATCGTCGGGACGCGAGGTGAGCGTCGCCTCCCAGAGGGGCTCGTCGTAGCCCGTCGGCTGCATGTAGATGGACGCCTTGGCGTTCATGAGGTTCATCACCACGAGGCCGGTGTCCTGGCTGTCGGCGTCTTCCTGCTCGACGACCTTGAGCTGACCCGCGAACAAGTGACCCTGCTCGCGGAACTCCGCGACCCACGCATTCAGCTGATCACGGGACCGCCGCGGCGGGGAGTCCTCGAGCTCATCGTTCATGTGACCAGAATCCCACATGAAACCGTCTTCTGAGCGGATCGGTCAGCCCACCGGGGTCGCGGACGGCGTCGCCGAGGGAGTCGCAGACGGTGTCGGCGTCGCCGTCGAGTAGTACGCGTTGCTGTCGACCGTGAGCACGAACTGCGCGAACTCCTTCGGGTCGTCCATGTTTCCGACGTACTCGGTGCCGTTCACGAGCACGGTGGGCGTGGCGGTGAGCGCCTGGCCGTCGGTTCCGGGCAGGCCCTTGATGGCGCGGTCGGTGGCCGACTTCGCCCACGCGGTGTAGGTCTCGTCTTCGATGCACTCGCGCACCGTCGCGATGTCGCTCACACCGGCGCCCTGCGCCATGTCGGCCAGCTGCTGGTCGCTGTAGCCGTCGGAGTCGACCGCGGGCTGGTTGGTGAGCAGCTCGTGGTTGAAGGCGAAGAAGCGGTCCGACGAGTGCGTGGCCACGCAGGCGGCGGCGCCGGCGGCGCGCAGGCTGTACTTGGTGCCGTTCGACTTCGAGGTGAGCATCGCCACCGGGTAGTACGTCAGCGTCGCGGCCTTATCAGTCACCCACTTCGACAGCTGCCCGGCGTTGGCCGTCTGGAACTCGCGCGCCTCGGTCGACATGTAATCGACGTACACGCGGATGTCGACGGGGGCGGCGGTGCCGGTGGGCTCGGGGGTCGCCGCCGCGGAAGGCTCGGCGGTGGGCGCGGCTTGCGCCGACATGCTCGCGGCGCTGCCGTCGACGGTCTGGTCGGCCAGGGGGTCTTCGACCGCCGAGGCGCTCGTGACGACGAAGCCGTCTTCGTTCGCCGCATCGGGAAGGGCCTGCGACCGCGCCTCGCGCGAGTTGAGGGCCAACGAGACTCCGACCGCGCCGACGGCGATGACCGCGACGGCGCCGATGCCGATCAGCGAGCGACGGGCGATGCGCCACCGCGTCTGCTTTGCCTTGACCTGCTGCGCCTTCTCGCGCACCGCCTCGCGACGATCGCGTTCGGCGGGCACGTTCGGGGACTGGTCGTGGGACATGAAACCTTCCGGGCGCGGACGACGCCGCACGAAATCAGGGGGGCCGCGCGGGTGGGGCGACCGCCCATCGATGGTAGCCAGGCTGGCTGAGAAATGACCAGACACGTGCGATACTGACCCTGCGTCCAACGTCGGGCGCACGGGGTCGCCCCCGTTCATTCCATTCACTACGGATCGTCCGGCACGTACCTGCCGGTGAAGGAGAAGAAAACATGGCGTCCGTCACCTTCGACAACGCAACCCGTCTGTACCCGGGCGGAACCCGCCCCGCGGTCGACAAGCTCAACCTCGACGTCGCAGACGGCGAGTTCCTCGTTCTCGTCGGCCCCTCCGGCTGCGGTAAGTCCACCTCGCTGCGCATGCTCGCCGGCCTCGAAGAGGTCAACTCCGGCCGCATCCTCATCGGCGACCGCGACGTCACCGACGTCCCGCCCAAGGACCGCGACATCGCGATGGTCTTCCAGAACTACGCGCTGTACCCGCACATGACCGTGGCCGAGAACATGGGCTTCGCGCTCAAGATCGCCGGCGTCGGCAAGGAAGAGCGCGCCGCCCGCGTGCTCGAGGCCGCCAAGCTGCTCGACCTCGAGCAGTACCTGACCCGCAAGCCCAAGGCCCTCTCGGGTGGTCAGCGTCAGCGCGTCGCCATGGGCCGCGCCATCGTGCGTCAGCCCCAGGTCTTCCTCATGGACGAGCCGCTGTCGAACCTCGACGCCAAGCTCCGCGTGCAGACCCGCACACAGATCGCGTCGCTGCAGCGTCGCCTCGGCGTCACCACGGTCTACGTCACCCACGACCAGACCGAGGCGCTCACCATGGGCGACCGCATCGCCGTGCTCAAGGACGGCCTCCTCCAGCAGGTCGGCACCCCGCGCGACCTGTACGAGACCCCCAAGAACGTCTTCGTGGCCGGCTTCATCGGCTCGCCCGCGATGAACCTGTTCACGGCCGACCTGGCCGAGGGTGGCGTGCAGTTCGGCAATCTGGTCGTTCCCATCGAGGCCGACACCATGGGCAAGGCCAACGGCTCCGAGGTCACCATCGGTGTGCGCCCCGAAGACATTCAGGTCGCCCCGGCCGACGGCCGCGGCCTCACGGTCGTCGTCGACCTCGTCGAGGAGCTGGGCGCCGACGGCTACCTCTACGGTCACACCGACATCAACGGCAAGCGCACCGACCTGGTCGCGCGCGTCGACGGTCGCCGTCACCCCAACGCGGGCGAGACGGTCGTGCTGGCCCCGGTCCCCGGACACATCCACGTCTTCGACCTCGAGTCGGGCGAGCGCCTGACCAACCGGGCCATCGCCTCGGCCTGACCCACGCACCGACGCGGCGCGTCCCCGACCCGGATCTTCTCGGGCGGGGGCGCGCCGCCTCATTTCCCGGAGGCATCCGTGTCCGAATCGCTCAGCATCACCGCCAGCACCGTCGACCCGGGGCTTCTGCAACTCCCCTGGTCGACCGGTCTCGCCGACTGGCCCAGCAGCAACATCGTGGCCCTGCCGAAGGGCATCTCCCGTCACCTCGTGCGCTTCGCCAACCTTTCGGGTCGGGTCGTCGCGATCAAGGAGACGACCGAGGAGATGGCCCGTCGCGAGTACGACATGCTCGGCAACCTCGACCGCCTCGACGCCCCGTGCGTCGACCGCGTCGCCGTCATCGCCGGGCGCACCGACGCCTCGGGTCGCCCGCTTCCCGCGGCTCTCGTGACGGCGCACCTGCGCTTCTCGCTCCCCTACCGCGCCCTGTTCACCCAGGTGCTGCGCCCCCATACCGCCACGCGTCTCGTCGACGCCCTCGCGGTGCTGCTCGTGCGTCTGCACAACGTCGGCTTCTACTGGGGCGACGTCTCGCTGTCGAACACGCTCTTCCGCCGTGACGCGGGCGAGTTCGCGGCGTACCTCGTCGACGCCGAGACGGGCGAGCTGCACGGCAACAGGTTGACCCCCGGCCAGCGCGCCCACGACCTCGACATCGCGCGCATCAACATCGCGGGCGAGATCATGGACCTCGAAGCCGGCGGACGCCTCGAGGGCGGCGTCGACGCGGTCGCGGTCGCCGACGGTCTGGTGTCGTCGTACCACTCGCTGTGGGGCGCGCTCACCGACAAGGAGTCCTTCGGCGTCGACGAGTCATGGCGCATCACCGAGCGCGTGCACCGCCTGAACGCCCTCGGCTTTGACATCGGCGAGATGTCGATCCGCACCGCGAGCGACGGCACCCGGGTGTCGATCCAGCCGAAGGTGGTGGATGCCGGTCACCACCAGCGTCGCCTGCTGCGGCTCACCGGACTCGACGTCGAGGAGAACCAGGCTCGTCGCCTGCTGAACGACCTCGACGAGTTCCGCGCCCGCGTCTCGCGTCTCGGCGCCGACGAGGAGATGGTCGCGCACGAGTGGCTCACCCGCGTGTTCGAGCCGATCGTCATGGCGATCCCCTGGGACCTGCGCGCCAAGCTGGAGCCCGCCGAGGTGTTCCACCAGGTGCTCGAGCACCGCTGGTACATGTCGCAGGCGCGGGGCCGGTCGGTGCCGCTGGCCGAGGTCGTCAGCTCGTATATCGACGACGTGCTGCGTCACCGCCGCGACGAGGCCACCGTGATGGGGCCTCCCACCGACACGCTGTCGATCCCGACGGTGTCGGACGCCGACGCCCCATCGACGGGCGAGGTGCCGACCACCGACACCGACCTGGTCGATTGGCGCGACCTGGTCTGACGGACCGAACACGGCAGAACGACCGAGGCCGCGGCATCCGGAAGCTGATCCGGATGCCGCGGCCTCGATGTTCCGCGGGTCAATACCCGACGGTGAAACGCTCGCGCGAGTGCTTCGGGTTCTCGATCTCGTCGATGACGGCGACCGCGAAGTCCGCACCGCCGATGAAGGAGTTGCCCTCGTCGTCGGTGACGAGCACGGCGCCGCCGTCGCGGTACGAGCCGGTGCGCTCGCCCGGGGCCCAGGCGCCGAAGCCGCCCGCGGGGTGCACGTAGAACCAGTCGCGTCCGGTGTCGTCGGCCTCGAGGTCTTCGAGGATGCCGATGGCCTCGCGCGCTTCGGGCTTGTACTCCTCGGCGAAACCGTCGGTGTCGATCAGGCGCGGCCCGCCCTCGGCGACGAGCGATCCGCCCGCCCCTCCCACGACCCCGATGCGCACGTTCTCCGGCAGGGCCGCGACGAGCTCGGCGATCGCGGGACGCAGCTTGCCCTCCATGTCGCCGCGGGGGGCGACGGCCGAGACGACCACGTCGACGCCCTCGAGCTCCGCCACCAGGCCGGGGACGTCGAGCACGGTCCCCTCGATGTAGGTGGCACCCTCGACGCGCTCGGCGGGCACCGTGCGCGCGACCGAGACGACCGTGTGACCACGGCGCACGGCCTCGGTCACGATGTTGCTGCCGGCGTAGCCGGTGCCTCCGATGACGGCGATGCGGGGCATGGGCGTTCCTTTCGTGAGTCGAAGGGACGAGACCTCGTCCTCGACCCAGCGTGCCGTGATCTCACCGCGCGGGCAACGCGACCCGGGGTGTTCGGCGCGCTTTCAGAGGAGAATCCTCGGCGCGGACCCTCAGAGCAGGATCTGCAGCGGGTTCTCGATGCGGGCGACGAAGGCCGCGAGCCAGCGGGCGGCGAGCTCCCCGTCGAGCACGCGGTGGTCCGCCGACAGGGTGACCGACATGACCGTCGCCACCGCCAGCTCGCCGTCGTCGTCGACGACGGGTCGCTTCGTCGCCGCCCCCACGGCCAGGATCCCCGCGTGCGGCGGGTTGATGATCGCCGAGAACGAGGTGGTGCCGTACATCCCGAGGTTCGACACCGAGAACGACCCGCCCTCGATCTCACGCTGCTTGAGCGTGCCGGCGCGCGCCCGCTCGGCGAGATCGCGCACAGTGGCGGCGAGTTCCGACACCGAGAGGCGATCAGCGCCGCGGACCACCGGCGTCGACAGGCCGCTCGGCACCGATACCGCGACCGCGATGTCGGCCGAGGTGAAGCGGCGCGTGGCGTCGTCGGTCCAGATCGCGTTCGCCTCGGGCACGTCGCGGAGGGCTCCCGCGACGGCCTTCACCACGAGATCGTTCACCGAGATGCGCGAGCTGCGTCCGTCGTTGATGCGGGCGCGGAGGGCGAGCAGCTCGTCGACGCGGCAATCGGCCAGCAGGTAGAAGTGCGGGACCGTGGCCTTGGACTCCGCGAGACGCCGGGCGATCGCGCGGCGCATGCCGGTGTGGGGCACGTCCCCGAAGGCGGCACCGACGGGGTCAGCGCTCCTTTCGGGGTTTCCGGCCGGCGCGGTGGCGGGAACGGCTGCGGTCCGAACCGCGTCGTCGGCCTCCGCGGCGGCGGGAGGGACGTACGCGTCGAGGTCGCGGCGCACGATGCGTCCGCGCGGGCCGGAGCCGGGCACGTCGTGCAAGTCGATGCCCCGTTCGCCGGCGAGACGCCGCACGAGGGGCGAGGCGAAGAGCCGCTGCTCCTCCCCCGCGGGGGCGGCGACCGGAGCCGCGTCGGGGGTGCGAGAGGTCGGGGGCGTCGCGGGAGCGGCGGGGGCGGATGCCGCT
Source organism: Microbacterium sp. P26 (assembly GCF_023712585.1). Lineage (NCBI taxonomy): Bacteria > Bacillati > Actinomycetota > Actinomycetes > Micrococcales > Microbacteriaceae > Microbacterium > Microbacterium sp. P26. The sequence goes on from NZ_JAMAXZ010000005.1 coordinate 218,381, forward strand.
TCCTCGGGCGCGGCGGCGATGACCTCTTCGGCACCGCGGGCGGGCACGGCGGGCACGCGAGGGGCCGCGTCGGCGGCATCCGTCGCCCCGTCCTTGTCGTCGGCGGAAACGGCATCCGTCGCGGAGGGTCCGCCGACAGCGGCGAGCGCGGCATCGACGCTCTCGCCCTCCTCGGCGAGCACGGCGATCGGCACGCCGACGGCCGCGGCCTCCCCCGCCGCGAGCAGGATGCCGGCGAGCACGCCGGAGCGCTCGGCCTCGTAGTCGACGACGGCCTTCTCGGTCTCGATCTCGACGAGCGCCTCGCCCGCGCGGACGGGGTTCCCGACCTCGACGAGCCAGCTCTGGATGGCGGCCTCGGCGGCCCCCGTGGCGATCTCGGGCATGCGGACGACGATGGCCATCAGTTCATCCCCCCTGCCGCGCGCACGCGTTCCAGACCCGCGACGACCTCTTCTGTGCGGGCGATGGCCGCCCTCTCGAGCACCCGCGAGATGCTGGGGCTCGCCTCGCCTCCGGTGACGCGTTCGACGGGCTGGTCCAACCAGTCGAAGAAGCGCCGTTGGATCTCGTCCGAGAGCCACCCGCCGTACGACGGACCGCGGGAGCCCTGCTCGACGATGAGGACGGCGTTGGTCTTGCGGATGCTCTCGCCGATCGTGTCCCAGTCCAGCGACGCGCGGTCGAGCCAGCGCAGGTCGATCACCTCGGCATCCACCCCCGTCTGCTCGACCGCCTCGAGGGCGTGTCCCACCATCGACAGGTAGGTCAGCACCGTCACGTCCTCTCCCGCACGACGGACGGCCGCGCTTCCGGGCGGAATGATGTAGTCGAGGTCGATGTCGGGCACGCGATCGGGCGTGCCGTACAGGTCGACGTGCTCGATGACGAGAACCGGATCTTCGAGGGCGAGCGCGGCGTTCATGAGTCCCACGTAGTCCGCGGCGGTCGAGGCCGCGACGATGCGCCACCCGGCCTGGGTGGCGAAGATGCCCGCGGGGTCCATGAGGTGCTGCGAGCCGTAGCCCGACCCCATCGCGACCTTGGTGCGCAGAACGAGGGGCATCGTGTTGTTGTCGCCGAACATGTGGCGCGCTTTGCCGACCTGGTTGAACACCTGGTCGGCTGCCACCCACATGAAGTCGGGGTACATGAACTCCACGACCGGCCGGAAGCGGCCGTCCATCGCGATGCCGCCGGCGGCGCCGAAGAACCCGTTCTCGCTGATCGGCGTCCCGATCACGCGATCGGGACCGTACTTCTCGGCGAGTCCCTTCGTCGCGCCGTTCGTGCCGCCACCGAGGCGGTGCACGTCTTCGCCGAGCACGATGATGCGCGGGTCGGTCTGCATCCGCCGATCCATCGTCTGGGCGACGGCCTCGACGAACTTGGCGTCGCGCCACGGACCCGACCACTCGCTCGGCTCGGTCGCCGTGAGGTCGGCCAGTTCGGAGGCGTCGCCGCGGATGCCCGTGTCGACCACGGCGGGATCGGGCCAGAGTTCGGGGCGGATGCGGCGGCGACCGGGGCGATCGGGGTCGGCCTCGACGATCGCGGCGACCGACTGCGCGACGGCGGTGACCGCCTGCTCGCGGACGGTGGCCGCCTCGGCCTCGTCGATCTGCCCGAGGCGTCGCATCTCGCTCGCGACCCGCTCCAGCGGATCGCGAGCGCGCCACTGCCCCTCCTCGTCTTTCGTCCGGTAGCCGAAGGCGCTCCCCGGGTACGGGCCGTTCTGGTGGAAGAAGCGGTACACCTCGGCCTCGACGACCGCGGGCCCCTCACCGGAGCGCATGCGCTCGAACGCCTCGCCCATGGCCAGGTGCACGGCGAGGGGATCCATTCCGTCGACGCGCCAGGCGGGGATCGAGAAGCCCTGCCCGCGCACCGAGAAGCGGGTGTCGGCGCTGGCCTCTTCGGCGCGCGTCGAGACGGCGTAGAGGTTGTTCTCGATGAAGAAGGCGACCGGGAGCTTCCAGGTCGAGGCGAGGTTCATCGACTCCAGCACCGACCCGATCTGGCTCGAGCCGTCGCCGAAGTAGTTGACCGAGACGTCGGTGGTGCCGGCGTGCTTCTGCGCCCACGCGTGACCGGTGGCGAGCGGCGCACCTCCGCCGACGATGGCATTCGTGCCGAGGGCCCCGGCCTCGAGCCACTGCAGGTGCATCGAGCCGCCGCGGCCGCCCGAGAAGCCCGACGCCAAGCCGAGGATCTCGGACAGCGTGCGGTCCAGCAGGGTCTGCACGTCGGGGGTGACGAGGGCGCTCGGGTCGAGCACTCCGTTCGACACGTGGGTCAGGGTCTTGGCGAGGAACTGGTGGTGTCCGCGGTGCGAGCCGTTCACGGCATCCGTCGACCGCATGCCGACGATCGAGCCGACCGCTCCGCCCTCCTGGCCGATGCTGGAGTGCGCGGGGCCGTGCACGAGGCCGGCGCCGGCGAGGTCGAGGACCGCCTCCTCGAACGCCCGGATGAGGTGGAGCTGACCGAGCATCGTGCCCAGCAGGGCCGGGTCGGCCGCCTTCCAATCGGCGGGCGTCGTCTCGAGCTGCACCCACTCGACACCGGTGGTCAGCCGCTTCCGCTTGGCCATGTCGCTCCTCACGCGTCGTTGCGTCTTTCTATACAGAATGTTCACCGTCACTGTACGATGCGATTGTCTCCAATACAAGGCGCGAGACCGAAGAAGTGCGGCAGTATGGGCGCAAAAGACGTCCGACTGGATCCAATGAAGGAGAACGGCATGGGACTTCCCGGACTGCGCGGCAGCGACCACATCGGCGTCACCGTGCCCGATCTCGACGAGGCCGAGACCTTCCTCGTCGGCGTCCTCGGAGCGGAGCCGGTGTACACCCTTCCGGGCCGCAGCGGCGAAGGCGACTGGATGACACGGCAGCTCGGCGTGCACCCGCGCACGGCCATCCGCGAGATCCGCTTCTACCGACTGGGCATGGGCACCAACCTCGAGGTGTTCGCCTACGACGCCGCCGACGGGCAGGCCCCTCCCCCGCGCAACAGCGACATCGGCGGCCACCACCTCGCCCTGTACGTCGACGACCTCGACGCCGCCATCGCCCACCTTCGCGCGCACGACGTCGAGGTGATGGGCGAGCCGGTCTCCAGCGGGGCCGCATCGGCCGGACAGCGATGGATCTACTTCCGCGCGCCGTGGGGCATGCAGTTCGAGCTCGTCAGCTATCCCCAGGGCAAGGCGTACGAGCGCGACGCGCCCACGCTGCTCTGGCACCCCGCGAGGCCCGCCGAATGAGCGGTGCCCTCCCCCCGATGCGTGATCACGGGCGAGCCGGCACCGGGATCGCCGACGTGCTGCGCGAGGAGATCCTGCGCGGTGTCCACCCGCCCGGCACGCGGATCCGGCAAGAAGACCTCGCCGCCCGGCACACCACGAGCCGCCTCCCCGTGCGGGAGGCCCTGCGCCTGCTCGAGTCCGAAGGACTCGTCACCCTGGTCGCGAATTCCGGCGCGTGGGTCTCGCGCCTGACCCTCGCGGAGTGCGAGGAGCTCTACCTCGTGCGCGAGCGGATCGAACCGGTGCTGCTCGGCCTCAGCGCTCCCCTGCTGACCCCCGCCGACCTCGACGAGCTCGACGGTCTCGCCGATCTCATGGAGGGGGCGGATGCCGAGGAGTTCCTCGTGCACGACCGCGCCTTCCACCTCCTCACGTACGCCCCCGCGCGCACCGTGATGCTCAGCGACACGGTCGTGGGGCTCTGGAACCGCACGCACCACTACCGCCGCGCGTTCGTCGCCGCCGCGCACGCGCGTCACGACGGCGCGGCCCACCACGACCATCGCCTCCTCGTCGCCGCCTTGCGCCGCGGCGACGCCGAGGAGGCGGCGCACGTGCTCGAGCGGCACATCCGACGCACGCGCATCGAGCTCGAACGGCATCCGGAGATCTTCGACGCCGACGCCGCGCTCAGGTGATGCGCCACCCGCGGTCGACGTAGAGGTTGGCCGCCGAGACTCCTTCGTTGTGCAGCAGGAATCGGGTCGCATCGACGACGTCGGCCATCGTCGCCAGCTCGCCTCCGGGAGTCCGTGACGAGTACCCCTCGAGCACGCCCGAGGGCTTGCCGGCCCAGAAGGGGCTGTCGCCGATGATCCCCGGATGCAGGGCGTTCACGCGCAGGGGCGCGAGCTCCAGGGCGAGCGCGGTGGCGAGTCCCTCGACCCCGCCGTTGATCGTCGAGACCGTGACAGACCCGGGGTAGGGCGCGTCCTTCGCGCGACCGCCGAAGAGCACGATGCCCGTCGAGCGCTGCGGCACGAGCCGATCGAGCAGCGCGTGCACCGTCTCGGTGTACCCCACGAGTTTCAGGGTGACGAGGCGCCGAGCGCGGGCGATGTCGTACTCACGCACGGTGTTGGCGTCGCGCTCGATGGCGGCGAGCACCAGGCCGTCGAGAGGACCGACGTCGGCGAGGGCGGGCGCGATGTGCTCGGGCTCGGAGATGTCGACGGCGATGCCCCGCACGTTCGGTCCGATCTCGGCCGCCACCGCCGCCGCGACGCCCGCATCGCGACCCGTCAGGGTCACCTCGTGTCCGTCGGCGGAGAGGGAGGCGGCGATCTCGCGCCCGATGCCCGAGGTCCCGCCCACCACCAGATACCTGCGCGTCACGCTGCGCCTCCTCTTTCGTCGTCGTCGTCGGATGCCGCGAGCAGACCACGGCGGGTCACTTCGGCGGCCGCGCCCCAGTCGAGTTCGGCCAGGTCGGGGTCGTCGATCGCGCGCTCGAACACGGCCGTCAGCGCGGCGAGGGTCGGAAGGTGCGTGCCCGTCTCGGCGGCGATCTCGGCGCTCAACCGCAGATCCTTGTACCCGAGACCGATGGCGAAGCCGGGCGGGTCGTAGGCCTGCGCAGCGATCATTCCGCCGTACCCGCCGTAGACGACTCCTCCGAAGAGCGTCGAGGTGAGGATCTCCACGAACAGGCGCGGGTCGACCCCCCGCGCCTCGACCAGGGCGACCGACTCGCCGATCGCCTGGATCGCGTGGATGATGTCGTAGTTCACCGCGATCTTGACCGCGTTGGCCGTCGGAGCCTCGGCGCCGAGGGGCCAGAGGCGCGCGGCGAAGAGCTCCAGGAACGGCGCGGCGGCCTCGACGGCGGCCGCCTCCCCCGCGACGAGCACGTTGAGCTTGCCCTCCGCGGCCACCGCGGGCCGGCCGAGGACTGGCGCCGCCACGTACCCCGATCCCGCCGCGGCGAAGCGCGACCGCAGCTCCGCCGCCGCCGCCGGGCTGATGGAGGCGAGGTTGACGTGGACGCCTCCGGGAGCGGATGCCACCGTGCCGGCATCCAGCACCCCCAGGGCCGCGGCGTCGTCGGCGAGCATCGAGAACGACACCTCGAACGCCAGGGCGTCCGCGGGCGCCGAGCATGCCACCGCGCCCGCCGCGACGAGGTCGTCGACGGCTCCGCGCGAGCGGTTCCACACGTGCACGTCGTGACCGGCGTCGACGAGCCGGCGCGCGAGCGCCGCGCCCATCGAGCCGAGGCCGAGGAAACCGACGGATGCCATCACTGCTCCCCGCGGCCCCACGTGGTGTTCAAGTGCGACTGCGAGTCGCGCTGGTTGTTGAGGGGACCGCCGACGGCGATGTAACGCGGGCCCGCGATGAGCAGCTCTTCGGCGGGGAACTTGGTGATGACCTCGCACCCGTCGGCCGTCACCACGACCTCCTCCTCGATGCGCGCCGCGCCCCATCCGTCGGCCGAGGGCCAGTACGTCTCGAGGGCGAAGACCATGCCCTCCTTGAGCTCCTCGGGGTGATCGAACGACACCAGGCGCGAGAAGATCGGCTTCTCCCAGATCGACAGCCCCACGCCGTGTCCGTATTGCAACGCGAACGCCGCCTCCTCGTCGGCGAAGCCGAACTCCTGTGCCGTGGGCCACACCGAGACGATGTCGGCCGTCGTCGCACCAGGGCGGACGAGCGCGATCGCACGATCCATGTACTCGCGGGCCCGCGTGTACGCGTCCTTCTGCTTCGTGCTCGCCGACCCCACCGCGAACGTGCGGTAGTAGCAGGTGCGGTAGCCGTTCCAACTGTGCAGGATGTCGAAGAACGCGGGGTCGCCGGGGCGGATGAGCCGGTCGGAGAAGACGTGCGGGTGCGGGGAGCACCTCTCGCCCGAGATGGCGTTGACGCCCTCGACGTACTCCGACCCGAGGTCGTAGAGGGTCTTGGCGACGAGGCCGACAGCCTCGTTCTCGCGGACGCCGGGTCGGAGGAAGCGGTAGAGGTCTTCGTAGGCGGCATCCACCATCGACGCGGCCTGGGTCAGGAGCCGGATCTCATCGCCGGTCTTGATGCGCCGGGCCTCCATGAACACCTGCTGGCCGTCGACGACGCGGATGCCGACCTGCTGGAGGGCGAAGAGGATCGGCAGTTCGATCACGTCGACGCCGAGGGGCTGGTCGGCGACGCCGAACTTCTCCAGCTCGCGCTTGATCTTGCGCGCGACCTCCTCGGCGATGCCGGCATCCGGGGGGAACGCCCCGCGCAGCGTCGAGATGCCCGCGCGGGCCCCCGACTCGAGGCGCGGACGCTTGGTGCCCTCGTGCGGGGCGTGGGGGTCGGCATCCATCTCCGAGGTCGTGACGTCGAGCCATGGGTTGTACAGCGCGTGGTGCTTCGCCGCGGAGCCGAAGTCCCACGAGATCGGATCGGTGTTGCGGGTGAGCAGGCTGAAGCGGATCAGCTTGTCCATCGCCCACGTGCCGATGTGGGTCGCCGTCATGTAACGGATGTTCGAGAAGTCGAAGGCGAGCACCGCCCCGAGCTCGGAGCGGTCGAGCTCGGCCTTGACCCGCGCCAGCCGTTCGTCGCGCAGACGATCGAAGTCGACGCGCGCCTCCCAGTCGACACCGTTGGTGCCCGTGGTTCCGGTGTTCTTCATGTTGGGCCTTCCTAGAGGGCTGAAAGAGGGGATGTCGCGGTAGAAGGCGTTCAGCCCGACCGCACGCTCGAGGGGCGGCGGCGGCGGACGAGCAGCATGACCAGCGGCACGACGGCCGCGAACAGCACGAACGCGCCCTGGATCCAGTACTGCCACGACAGACCGAGCGAGAGGAACGCCAGCGCGCTCGTCACCGTCTGCAGGAGCAGCCCTGCCGCCGCGACGGCGAGCGCCGACCCCGACCCGCCGAAGATGCTCGCGCCGGCGATGACGACGGCTGTCACCGAGGTGAGCGTCAGCGCCTGCGCGGCGTTCGCGTCGCCGATACCCGAGCGCGAGTACACCGCGAGGCCCGCGACGGCGGCGAGGGTGCCGGCGGCGACGGATGCCAGCAGCCGGGTGCGCGGCACGCGCACGCCCATGCGGTTGGCCTTGACCGGGTCGGACCCGGCGGCGCGCAGCGCGCGGCCCCCGCGGGTGCGCTGGATGACGAACCACATCACGACGGCGAGCGCGACGGCCAGGGCGAGGATCATCGGCACTCCCGCGATCGCGAGCCCGAGGGTCGTGAGCACGTCGGCGCGGGCCGCACCCCCCGGGCTCGGGCGGAGCACTTGGGCCACCCCGAGCACGGCGATCGAGCTCACCAGGGTCGCGATCACCGGTGGCAGCGAGAGCCGGGTGACGAGGAGGCCGTTGATCAAGCCGACCGCGGCACCCGCGGCCAGGGCGAGCACGACGCCGATGAGGAAGAAGGCGAGGCCCTGTTGTGCGAAGAACGACAGGATGACCGCCGACAGGGCGGTGACGGATCCGATGCTGAGGTCGATGCCCCCGGTCATCACCACCACGAGCTGTGCCAAGCCGACGAAGACGAGCACGCTCGCCGCCGCGAGCAGCTGGCTGATGCTCAACGGGCTGAGGAAGGCCGACGACACGAACGACGTCACGATCGACAGCGCCACCGCGAGCCCGAGCAGCACGACCGCCTGCGTCTCTCCGGCGAAGAGGCTCCGCGAGCGCGAGCGTCGCGCGTGCACGGCCACTTCGACCGATGCCGTCTCCGACGACATCACCGCGGCTCCCGTGATGGCGCGCTCGTCGACCTCGTCGCCGACGAGGGTGGTCTGCACGCGCCCACGGGAGAAGACAACGACGCGATCGCACAGTCCCTCGAGCTCGACGGCATCCGTCGACAGGACGACGACGGCGACACCGGAGGCGGCCAGCTCGCGCAGGAAGGCGTAGATGTCGACGCGGGCGCCGGCGTCCACTCCCTGCGTCGGGTCTTCGACGAGCAGCACCTTCGGGTCGCCGAGCCGGCCCCGCGCCAGCAGAACCTTCTGCTGGTTGCCACCCGACAACGCCGACACCGGCACCTCGAAGTGCGGCGTCTTCACAGCCAGACCGGCCACTCCCTCACGGGTCAGGTAGTACTCGCGGCGACGGCGGACGAAACCGCCGGGCATCGCCGCACCCAGCGCGCCCGCGACGGCGTTCTCGCGGATCGACATCTTGCCGAACATCGCCTCGCCGATGCGATCGCCGGGGAGGAAGACGACCCCCGCCGCCGCGGCGGAGCGGCGCGAACGCACCGAGATCTCGCGCCCGCCCACGAGCACCCGGCCGTCGCTCGAGCCGCTGCCGGCGATGCCGCGCAGAACGCGCCGCTGGCCGTTGCCCTCGACACCGGCGAGACCGATGATCTGTCCGGGATAGACCGAGAACGACACGTTCTCGTACCCCTCGCCGCTGAGCTCGAGGACTTCGAGGGCGGGGGTCTCGGATGCCGCCGGAGCGGCCGGCTTGTCGGGGAAGGTCGTCTCGAGCGAGCGTCCGACGATGAGTTCGACGACCTCGTCGGCCGAGAAGTCCTCGACGAGACCGCGGCCCACGACACGACCGTCGCGAAGCACCGTGAGGTCGTCGCCGATCTCCATCACCTCGGGGATGCGGTGGGTGATGTAGACGATCGCCACCCCGTCGGCCAGGAGCGAGCGCACCTGGCCGAACAGCCAGGCCGTCTCCTCCGGTCCGAGCGCTTCGGTCGGTTCGTCGAGCACGAGCACCCGGGGATCGGATGCCAGGGCGGCGGCGATCTCGACGAGGTGCGCCTCGCGCAACGACAGCGATGACACCTGCGCGTGCGGGTCGATCGACAGCGAGAGACGGGCGAAGTGGGCGGTCACCCACGCCGCCGCGGTGCGCCGCGAGGGGCGCTTGCTCGCCGGCAGGAGCAGCAGCACGGCATCCACCACGCTCAGCGAGGGCGCCAGGGCGGGGATCTGGTAGACGATCGCCAGCCCCGCCTCACGCGCCTCGGCGGGGCGGATGCGGTCGAACTCGCGGCCGGCGAGACCGATGGTCCCGGCATCCGGCACCACCGATCCGGCCGCGATCCCCACGAGCGTGGACTTTCCGGCGCCGTTCTCGCCGAGCACGGCGTGCACGCGACCGGCGGCGATGTCGACCGAGACCGCGTCCAGAGCGGTGACACCGGGGTAGGTCTTGGTGATGCCCGAGAGAGTGAGTGCGGAGGCCACGGCCGTGGGGGTCTCGTTCATCAGCCGAACAGCTTCGTGATCTCGTCGGAGCTCAGCAGCGTCGACGGCGTCGCGTCGGACGGCGCGTCGGGCAGGCAGGCCTCTTCGGGCGTCTTGGACCCCTCGGCCGAACCGGTGGAGTCTTCGAACAGCGACAGCTCGTACAGCGAGGGCTCGTCATCGGCGGTGCCGAACTTCGCGGCGAGCGCCTTGCGCAGGGCCACGCGGCCGATCCACGTGCGCGACGACACGGTGGCCAGCTCGTAGCCGGGGTTCTTCGCCTTCAGGTCGGCGAAGCCGCAGCTGAGGGAGTTGTCGTCGGTGGAGGTGAGGATCGGCAGGGTCTGGCCCGCCGCCTCGTACGCGCGGATCACGCCCGAGGCGGATGCGCCGTAGTCCGCGATGATCGCGTTGATGGGCGTTCCCTGCGACAGGACACCGGCCATGGCCCGCTGCGCCTGTGCCGGGTCCCAGTTCGTCCAGATCGGCTCGCTGTTGACGAGCGTGATCTGCGGGTTCGCGTCGAAGACCTCCTTGGCTCCGGCGTACTCCTGGGTCGAGACCAGGGCGCCCGAGGGGCCGCCGAAGAACACGACGTTGCCGCCGGCGCTGCCGAGCCGGTCGACGATCCACTGGGCCTTCGACTTGCCCACGAACGAGGGGATCTGGTCGGCGTAGTCGAGGTAGTCGGTGCCCGCCGTTCCCTGGGGGTCGGAGGCGAAGTTCACGACGGTGGAGCCGGCCTGCGTGGCCTGACGGATCGCGGGCAGGTGCGCCTCGCCGGGGCCGGCGTCGGGGATGACGAGGATGATGTCGGTGCCCTTGGCCGCGAGGCTCGTGATGCCGGAGGTGGTGGCCTCGAGGTCGCCGCGACCGGCGATGAACTCGACGCCCGAGATCGCGGCGCACTTGGCCGCTTCGCTCTCGATCTCGGCGAGCACGGTCTTCGACCACGTGTTGGTGCCGTATCCGTCGACGACGCCGACCGAGACCTTCTCGCTCTCGTCGGAGGGGCAGATGCCGGAGATGTCGGTGAACTGCGACATCGTGCCGGTGCTGCCGGCGGCGATGTCGCCGGTCAGGTTGCTCGATCCTTCGCCGCCGGTTCCGCCGCCGGCGCTGTTGGTCGACGAACAACCGGCGAGCACGAGGGCGCCGAGGGCGATGGCGGCGAGACCTGCTCGTCGCGCGGGTGCTGTGGTGATCATGGGGTACTCCTCTTCGAGTGGTGATCGGGTGGAAGAACGGGTGAGGGCGCGACGGACCGCCCCGCCGGCCGCGGAGGGCTCGCGGGCGAGGGCGATCGGGATGTCAGACCATGGGCCGACGTCGCATGAGGTTCCGGATGCGGGAGGTGGTGCCGCCCAGCTGCAACTGGGCGACGATGCCGACGCCGATGATGAGCGCCTGCACGATGTTCTGCACGGCGGTGGCCTGCGTGAACGTCTGGACCAGCTGGGTGAGCTGGGCGAGGAAGAGGGCGCCGAGCGCCGTGCCCACGACGCTGCCGCGTCCGCCCGTGAGGGCGGTGCCACCCAGGACCACGGCGGCGATCGAGGGCAGGAGGTAGTCGTCGCCGGCGGTCAGGGTCGGAGTGCGTAGCAGCCCCGCCAGGAGGATGCCGCCCGCCGCGGCGAGCGCGGCCGACAGGACGTAGGCGACGATCGTGTACCCGCGGGTGCCGATGCCGAGGTTCGCGGCGCTGCGCGGGTTCTCGCCCACCAGCTCGAAGCGGCGCCCGAGCCGGGTCATCTTCAAGACGACGTGGATGACGAGGGTCAGGGCGAGGGCGAAGAACACCAGGACGGGGATGCCACCCCAGCGGCTCAACGCGAACTGGTTCAGGGCGTCGGGGCTCTGCGTCGCGAATCCGCCCGAAACCGCCTGCACCGTGCCGATCATGAGCGCGTTGACCGCGATCGTCACCACGAGCGGCGGAAGACCGAACAGGGTGATGACGAGACCGCTGGCCAGGCCGAAGGCGGCGACGGCCACGACGGCCGTGACGATCGCGGCGGGCAGACCCAGCGCATCGTCCCCGCCGAAGCGGGCCACGATGAGCGCGCCGAGGGTCACGGCCCCGGGGATCGAGAGGTCGAGCCCGCCCTGCTGGATCACGAGCGTCTGACCGATCGCGACGATCGCGATGAGGGCGGCGAACGGCAGCATCGACACGATCGCCGTCGGTCCGACACTCCCCGGGGCGATCAGCGGGCTGATCACGAAGAGCGCCGCGACCGCGATGAACGCGCGGGTGCCGGGCCAAGCCAGCACCGTGCGCGCGGCGGGACCGTGGTCCTTGGGCGCGGTGCGCGGGGGCGCCGCGAGGTCGGTCATGCCGTCACCAGAGCGGGGTGCCACGTGCCGTCCAGACGCGCCTCGGGCATCTCGCCGAGCAGGAATTCGCGCGAGGCCTCGGCATCCGCCTTCAGCTTCGCGATGTCGACGCCGACCAGCTCGCCGTCCTTCTTCACCCGGCGCCCCTGCACGAACACATCGCGCACGAGGCCCGGGTGAGCCGAGTACACGAGGCTGCCGATGGGGTTGTTCAGCGGGGTGAGGGCGAGCGAGCGGTCGTCGAGCACCACGACGTCGGCGGCCTTGCCCACCGCGATCGAGCCGGTCTTGTCGGCCAGGCCCGCGGCGTGGGCGCCGTCGATCGTGGCGAACTGCACCACCTCGGCGCACGTGAGGCTGATGCGCTCCAGCACCTCACCGGTGTCGACCGAGGGGGCGTTGTCGAGGGCGCGCTGCATGCCGATCGCGGTGCGCATCGTGGCGAACATGTCACCGCCGTTCGAGCTGCAGACGTCGATCGAGAAGGTGGGACGAATGCCGGCGCGCAACAGGCGGCCGGTGGCGGGGAAACCGTGTCCCATCTGCATCTCGACGTCGGGGGCGACCGAGGCGGTCCCGCCGCTGTCGGCGATGAGGCGCAATTCGTCGTCGGCCAGCGTGCAGCAGTGCACATAGGTGATGCGGTCCGACAGCAGCCCGTCGGCGGCGAGCTTGTGGATCGGTCCGGACTTGCCCCAGTACCCGTCTCCCGCGTGCATGGTGACGCGCAGGTCGAGGTCTGCGGCCAGGCGGAAGTCGGCGACGTTGACCTCGGGGGTGACGAACTGCGGTCCGCGCAGGGCGAGTGCCATCGTGACCAGGCCGTCGTCGGAGGAGAAGTGCTCGTCGCGGACGCGACGCGCGTCGTCGGGGTGCACGTTGGCCGAGGGGAGGCTCCCCCACTGGTCGGCTCCGCCGCCGTGGGCGAAGACGGCGCGCATGCCGGTGTCCTTGAGCGCGGCCACGGCGGCGTCGGCGTGCGCGGGGGTGGCGAGGTTGTGCGACCAGTCGACGAGGGTGGTGATCCCCGCGTCGAGGGCCTCGAGGGCTCCGAGGTAGTTCCCGGTGTAGGTGTCTTCGGGGCGGAAGTGCTTGCTGAGGCCCGTGTGCAGTCCGGCGAGGTACTCGGTCAACGACCAGTCCGACGCGAGGTTGCGCACGACCGACTGCCACGTGTGGCGGTGGGTGTCGACGAAGCCGGGGTGGACGATGCGGCCCCGCACGTCGATCACCTCGGCGTCGAGGGCATCCAGCCCCCGACCGATGGCCTCGATGGTGCCGTCGGCGCCGATCAGGATGTCGGTGTCGGTGAGGACCTCGCCGGGTCGGACCGCCGTGATCACGGTCCCTCCCCGCAGCAGCGTGCGCGTGCTCATGGAATGGTGACTCCCTCGTCGAACCGGAGCGTCGTCGCGCCGGTGGTGTTTCGTGATTGGATGCTAAAAAGCCTGACTGAACATGTCAAGTATTTGTTACCACTCTGCTGCACAACGTGCAGTCGAACTGCACCTCAGGCGCGTTCCCGGTACAGCGGAATATCGATCGGGGGCTGCGGGATGAACGACCGCGCCCCGCCCATCTGCGCGTAGAGGTGCTCGTGGGAGCGCTCGAGCGCGTCGGTCGCCGCGCGCACGTCGACGTGGACGAGCGCGCCATCGCGCTTGACCACCTTTCCGTCGACGAACACCGTGTCGATGCACCCCGCGTTGCCCTGCGAGAGCACCGCCCCGGTCGGATCCTCCCGGTTCCACCCCACCTGGCTGATGCCCGACATGTCCACCAGCACGATGTCGGCTCTTTTGCCCGGCGTGAGAGAGCCCACGAGATGGTCGACACCCGCGGCCCGCGCCCCGTTCAGCGTCGCCCACCGCAGGGCGTCGCGCGTCGTCCACGCCATGCGCTGGGGGGCGCGCATGGCGGCGTACTCGGGCTCGTCGGCGCGGTATCGCGAGGCCTGCAGCACCAGACGCGCGTGCGAGAGCATGTCGCCGCCGTTGCCCGAGACGCAGTCGATACCCAGACTCGGCCCGGGCGTGTGGGCGGTGGTCTCCGCGATGGCGGGGTATCCCATGCCCATCTGCATCTCCGTCTCGGCGCACACCGACACCGTCACCCCGCTCCCCTCCAGCAGCTCCCACTCGCGCGGGGTGTTGAAGGTGCAGTGCACAAGCAGCAGATCCTCGGCGAGGAGGCCGTGCGCGTGCAGCACCTCGACGTCCTGGAAGAGCTGGCGAACCATGACCTGATTGGCGTGGAAGGTAATGCGCGCCCCCAGCTCCCTCGCGAGGCGGAACTCCGCCGCGACGTCGGCGACGGGCGCGATCGCGAGCTCCTGGGGGGCGATCCCGAAGCGCAGGAGCTGGTCGTCGCTGGAGAAGTAGCGCTCGCGGATCTCGGTCGCCAGCCGTGCGCGGGTGGCGAGGGCCGCGGGATCCGACCCGGCCGCCGAGCCGCCGCGCGACTGACTCCAGGTGTTGGTGGTGATGGGGGTGAGCCCGTGGGCGTAGAGGGCCCGGATGCCGGCATCCCGCAGTCCCGTGACGGCGGCGTGCGCACCGTCGGGGTCGAGGATGTTGTGGCAGTAGTCGACGATCGTGGTGATGCCGGAGTTGAGGGCGTCCAGGGCGCCGACGTAGTTGCCGGCGTACATGTCGTCGGCGCGGTACAGCGGCGCCATGTGCAGGCGGATCCCGCGCAGGTAGTCGGGGATGTTGCCGTCGGCGAGGATGCCGCGCAACGCCGTCTGCCACGTGTGCCTGTGCGTGTCGACCATGCCCGGGATGGCGATCTTGTCGCGGCCGTCGATCACCTCGGCGTCGGCCGCGGAGATGTCGGGGCGGATCTCGCGGATCACCCCGTCCTCGATGAGGATGTCCGTGCGCGGGACGTCCCCGAGCCGATCGTCGACGGTGGCCGCGGCCACGTTGCGGATGAGGGTGCGCATGCTCGCTCCTTCGCGATCCGTGGGGTCTTCCTCGACCCGACGTTGTGCTGAACTACACGCGACTGTACAGTCACACGCAGATTTGTAAAGTCACAGCAAACGCTTGTCGGAGTCGAGGAGGACCCATGACCAGAGCGAACCCCCGGATCGCCGTGCTCGGAACCGGAGCACAGGGGGCCAGTATCGGCGCCGACCTGCTGCGCGCCGGACTCGACGTCACCTACATCGAGCAGTGGCCCGCCCACGTCGAGGCCATGCGCGAGCGCGGCATCGAGGTGCGGCTGCCCGACGAGACGCACGTGACGCCGGTGCACCCGCTGCACCTGTGCGAGGTGGCGACCCTGCGCGAGCCGTTCGACATCGTGTTCATCGTGGTCAAGGCCTACGACACCCGGTGGGTCGCCGAGCTCATCGCCCCCCACGTCGCCGACGACGGTCTCGTGGTGGGGCTGCAGAACGGCATGACGCAGGACGCGATCGCGGCCGCGGTGGGGCCGCACCGCACGATGGGCGCGGTCATCGAGGTCGCCTCGAACATGTTCGAGCCCGGCATCGTCAACCGCCAGACGCCCGTCTCCGGCTCCTGGTTCGCCGTCGGCGCGTACGACGACTCCGCCCGGGGCCGCGAACCCGAGATCCAGGCCGTGCTCTCGCACACCGGCCGGGTGGACGTCTCCGACGACATCCGCTCCTCGAAGTGGATGAAGCTCGTCGCCAACGCCGGAGAGCTCGTGCCCTCCGCCATCCTCGACCTCCCCCTCGCGTCGGCCGTGGCGCTCCCCGGCGTGCACGACTTCATGATCGAGTGCGGAAAGGAGGCGGCACGCGCGGCCCTCGCCGACGGTAGCCGCCTCGTTCCGATCTTCGGTCTTACCGACGACGCCGTGACCGATCCCGACCGCTACGCCTCCGACCTGCTCGGGGCGGTGCTCGACAGCTTCTCGCTGCCCGACACCAAGACGACGGTGCTGCAGGACTGGATGAAGGATCGACACGGCGAGTACGCCGAGGTGAACGGTCTGATCGTCTCGGTGCTCGAAGCCGCGGGGCAGGACGCCCCCTACAACGCCCACACCGTCCACCTCGCGCGCGAGATCGAGGCGGGGCGGATGCCGCGGTCGACGGCGAACCTCGAGATCCTCCTCGACGTGCCCCGGCGGAGCTGAGGCCGCGGGTGTTCAGGCGCGGCGCACAAACCCGGCGCACGGCGGCGGGTAGCGTGGACCCCCGAGAGGCGGGGGCTCCGTGACGGGGATCGCCGCCTTCGGACGAGGAGGCGCCGAGATGACCGACGACATCGGCAGCAGATTGCGCGACGCACGGCTGCAGAAGGGTTTCAGCCTGCGCAGCGTGGCCACCGCGCTCGGGGTTTCGGCGAGCTTGATCTCGCAGGTCGAGACGGGCAAGACCCAGCCCTCCGTCTCGACCCTGTACGCGATGGTCACCCACCTCGGCATCTCGATCGACGAGCTGCTCGGCGTCTCGCCCACCTCGCACGTGGGCGCGGCCGCCCCGGCCCCCGAGCCCGTGGCGGGCGACCCCACGGTGCAGCACGCGGCCGACAACGCCGTGCTCGACATGGAGAACGGCGTGCGCTGGGAGCGCCTCGCCGCCGGGGCCGGACCCGCCGACGCCCTCCTCGTGACCTACGAGCCGGGGGCGTCCAGCTCGGTCGAGGGCAAGATGATGCGCCACGCGGGCATGGAGTACGCCTACCTCCTCGAGGGCGAGCTCACGCTCCGCCTCGAGTTCGACACCTTCACGCTGCACGCCGGTGACAGCCTGCACTTCGACTCCGTGCGACCGCATCTCTACGTCAACAGCAGCGACGCGATCGCCCGCGGTATCTGGTTCGTCGTCGGCCGCCGCGAGCACAATCAGGCCATGCCCTCGGCGGGACAGAACCTTGGCGCCCCGCGCGACACGATCGGCTCCGCCGTCGACGTGCTGCGCGCGATGGACGACCTCGACCGCTGAGCGCGCTCAGCGCGCCGATCCGTGGCGCGCGGGTCGACGCTCCGACGCGGCGGGGTCGATCACCGTCTTGATCTGACGCGCGCCCCCGTTGGTCAACGGCACGAGCGCCCCCTCGGCGACCTCGTCGAGGGGAAGGACCTCGGAGGCGAGGTCGCTCCAGTCCGCACGCGCGGCGAGGAGCTCGACGGCGCGCGGAAGGTCGGCGGCCATCGCGTGCGCGACGGTGCCGACGATCGTGTACTCCCGCAGGGTCCATGCGCCCAGCGGCACGGGGATCTCGTCGCGCTGGATGCCGACGGGCACGAGCACCGCCCCGGGAAGCGCCGCGGCGACGACCTCGTCCCAGCCGGCCCGCGACCCGCTCACCTCGAACAGCACGTCGGCCTCGCGATCGGCGTCCGCGAGAGCCTCGGCGAGCGAGCGCTCTCCGGCGAGCAGCGTCGACTCTGCCCCGAGGGCGCGCGCCAGATCCAATCTCTCCGTGGAGCGGTCGACCGCCAGCACGCGCGCGCCCACGGCGGCCGCCGCGTGGGTGAGGAAGGCCCCGATGCCGCCGATGCCCAGGACCACGGCATCCTGGCCCGCCGTCAGTCCGCTGCGGGCGACCGCGTGCACGGCGATGGCCATCGGCTGCGCCAGGGCGAGGGTGTCGGCGGTGAGGGCGTTCGCGGTGACGTCGAGCAGGGTCGCCGCGGGCACCGCCACGAACTCGGCCAGTCCCCCGTCGACCTGGAGCCCCGCGGTGCGGTACCGGCGACACAGGTTCGTGCGTCCTGCGCGGCACGGCTTGCAGCGCCCGCACGAGATCCCCGCTCCGCACACCACCTGCGCCCCGACGGCGAGATCGACGCCGTCGCCGACCGCCTCGATGGTCCCGGTGAACTCGTGTCCGAGCACGACCGGCAGCTCGGTCAGCACCGGTCCGCGGGTGTACTCGGTGGCATCCGACCCGCACACTCCGCACCCGGTGATGCGCACGAGCGCCTCGCCCGGTCCCGGCGTCGGGATCTCCCTCTCCTCGATGCGCAGGTCTCCCGCGGCGTGGAGCACCGCGGCGCGCATGCGCGTCACAGCGCGGTTCCGTCGGGCACGACGATCTGCACGGCCTGGCGCGTCTCGATCATGCGCGCGAGGTGCGCGTCGTAGACCGCCGCGTGCTGCGGCGAGTCGAGGTAGGCCGTCAGCGCCGCGTCATCGTCCACGAGGGCGACCACGCCGTAGTCGCTGGGGCTCGGTCGCAGGCGCAGGTTCGGTCCGCAGCGATAGGTGTGCAGCATCGGCAGGGCGGATGCCATGTCCTCGAGCGCGGCCGTCAGCGCCTCCACCTCCTCGTCGCCGACGTCGGCCTTCCAGGTGAACAGCGCGGCGTGCAGGATCATGCGGTCCTCTCAGTCCTGGGCACGGGCGACGACGTGCGCGTCGCCGTCGGTGTAGCGGTAGGGGTTCTCGATCGCCTCGTCGACGGGGATCTCGGGGTGCATGCCCTCGGCCCACGCCTTCTCGCCGAGCTTCGAGCGGACGTATTCGACCGAGGCGGCGACCTTGTCGCGCACGGGCGCGAGCGGAAGCCCGATGCGCACGCCCTGGTACTTCACCACGCGTCCGTCGACGACGACGGTGTGCACGTCGGCCGTGCCGGCCTGGTACACCACGTGGGCGTACGGGTGCAGGATCGGCGTCATCGCGGGAGACTCGTCGTTCTTGATGAGCACGATGTCGGCGCGCTTGCCCGGGGTGAGGGAGCCGATGCGGTCCTCCATCCCGAGGGAGAGGGCGCCGCCCATGGTCGCCATCCGCAGCACGTCCTCCGCCCGGAGGCGGTTGGCGACGATCGTCTCACCGCGCGCGTGGGCCTCGAGGTGGTCGCGCGACCGGTCGGCGCTGAGGGTGGCGCGCATCGCGGAGAAGAAATCGGCGCTCCACCACACGCTCGTGTCCATCGACAGCGAGGCCGGGATCCCGTGCTTGCGGATCGCCCAGGTCGAGGGGTACCCCTGCCCGGCGCTCTGCTCCGACTCCGTGGCCACCGACACCGTGCCGCCGGTGGCCGCGATCTTCTGGTAGCTCTGCTCGTTCAGCGACGCCGAGTGCACGTAGCAGACCTCGGGGGTCATGAATCCGGCGTCGTACATCTGCGTGATGGCGGTATCGGTGGTCGCTCCCCACACACCGGCGTGGGTGGTCACGCGAAGACCCAGGTCGCGGGCGGCCTCGAAGGCGCCGCGCTCGGGGAAGTCGGAGGCACCGGGCACGTCGAAGGCGAGCTGCAAGCCCATCATGTCGTTCGGGCTCGAGAAGTTCCGCGAGACGAAGTCGCGGAACTCGGGGGCGTTCGCCCACTCCCACGGGGCGCCGAGGTAGTTGCCGTATCCGAGTACGAAGCGCCCCGGGATCTCGCGCAGGGCCTGGAGGGCGGCTTCGCCGTACTCGGGGGTGCGCAGACCGTGCGACCAGTCCAGGGTCGTCGTCACGCCCGTGTCGACGGACTCGAGGGCGCTGAGGAGGTTGCCGGCGTAGACGTCTTCGGGGCGGAACACCTCACCCCAGTTGAGGTAGTAGAAGACGAAGTACTGGCTCAGCGCCCAGTCGCCGCCGAAGCCGCGCAACGCGGACTGCCACATGTGCCGGTGCGTGTCGACGAAGCCCGGCGTCACGATGCCCCCGGAGGCGTCGATCTCGAGGGTGCCCTCGGGCACCTCGAGTCGGTGCCCCACGGCGGCGATGTCGCGACCGATCACGAGGACGTCGGCGTCGTCGAGAACGCCCTGCTCATCCATCGTGATGACGGTGGCGCCTCGGAAGACGAACGGGCGGTCGGCCGAGAACTGTTCGGCCGCGGGTGCGGTTTCGGTCATGGCTTCTCCCCATCGAGAATGTTCGTTCCTGGTTTACACTCTCTCGTAACATCCGGCAAGAGCCCGCTTTTCGTTCAGCATTGTTGGATGAAGTCGCGGCACATACGTCATGCGTTCGCTGTCACTCCAACGAAGGAGCACGATGTCCATATCGTCCATCGCCGTGCTGGGCACTGGCGCCAATGGGGCGTCGATCGGCGCCGACCTCATCGACGCGGGTCTCGACCCGGTCTTCATCGAGCAGTGGCCCGCGCACGTCGAAGCCATGCGGGCGGAGGGGCTGCGCGTGCACACTCCCGCGGGCACGCGCCACGTGCACCCGCGGGTGCTGCACCTGTGCGAGGTGGCGACCCTGCGGGAGCGGTTCGACCTCGTGCTGCTGGTGACGAAGGCCTACGACGCGCGATGGGCCTCGGCCCTCATCGAGCCGTACCTCGCGGACGACGGGGCCGTCGCGGCGGTGCAGAACGGCATGACGACGCAGACGGTGGCCGACGTGGTCGGCCCCGATCGCTGCGTCGGGACGGTCATCGAGATCTCCTCGACCATGACCGAGCCGGGGATCGTGCATCGCCACGTCGACCCGGAACGCTCGTGGTTCGCCGTGGACATCACGGCCCCACGGGGGCCCGATGTCGCCGACGTGCTCTCGCACGCGGGCGAAGTCGCCCGGGTCGACGACATCGGCTCGGCGAAATGGATGAAGCTCGTCAGCAACGCCTCGGTCCTCGTCCCGACGGCAGCGCTGGGCCTGCCCATGGTCGACGCGATCCGGGTCGCCGGCATGCGCGAGCTCATGCTCGAAGCGGGGCGCGAGGCGCTCCGGGTCGCAGGTGAGCACCGTGTGCTCCCGATCTTCGGGCTCACCGCGGCGTCCATCGCCGAATCCGACGACGTCGTCGAGACGATGCTCGACGTCCTCTACTCGCGCTTCACCGTGCCCGGGGCCACCACGACGGTGCTGCAGGACTGGGGAAAGGGGCGTCGCAGCGAAGTCGACGACATCAACGGCGCCGTGGTCGCGGCGGGCCGGCGACTCGGCATCCCGACTCCCGTCAACGACGCGATCGTCGCGGTCGGGCACGCGATCGAGCGCGGCGAGTTCGAGCCCTCCCTCGCCGCGCTCGACCGGATGCGTCCGGCCTGAGCCGTCAGCGCGTCGCGCGCATCGTCGACACCTGGTACAGGGCGACGGATGCCGCGATGCCGGCGTTGAGCGACTCGGTCGCCGTCGAGATGGGGATCGACACGACCTGGTCACAGGTCTCGGTGACCAGGCGCGACAGGCCCTTGCCCTCGGAGCCGACGACGATCAGCACGGGACGGTCGGCGAGCTCGAGGGCGGGCAGCGACACGTCGCCGTCGCCGTCGAGGCCGAGCACGAACACGCCCTGCTTCTTGAACTCCTTGAGCGTCGCCGTCAGGTTCGCCGCGAGGGCGACGGGGATGCGGGCGGCCGCTCCGGCGCTGGTCTTCCAGGCGGCGGAGTTGACGCTCGCCGAGCGGCGCTGGGGGATGATCAGGCCCTGACCGCCGAAGGCGCCCGTCGAGCGGATGATCGCGCCGAGGTTGCGGGGGTCGGTGACGCCGTCGAGGGCCACCAGCAGCGGCACCTCGCCGCGGTCGATGATCTGCTCGAGCAGGTCCTGCGGGTGGGCGTAGGAGTAGGGCGGCACCTTGAGCGCGACGCCCTGGTGCACGCCGTCGAAGCCGGCCATGCGATCGAGTTCGGGGCGCGTGACCTCGAGCACCGGGATGCCGCGGTTGGTCGCGATCGACAGCATCTCTTTGACGCGGTCGTCCATCTCGACGCGCTGGGCGATGTACATCGCCGTGGCGGGGATCTTCGCGCGCAGCGCCTCGAGCACGGAGTTGCGGCCGGTGACCGTCTCGGTGTCGTCGGCGGCCTTGGGGCTCTTGCGGTTGAGGTTGCCGACCGCACGCACACCCGGGCGGCCCTTGCCGCCGGCGGCGGCGTACCGCTCTTCGGCGGCCTTGCGCTTGCCGGCGGGGTGCCAGGCGCGGTCCTCGGCCTTGGGGGTGGGACCGCGACCCTCGAGCGCCTTGCGGGAGTGCCCGCCGGTGCCCTTGAGCGGCCCCTTCTTCTTGCCGGGGTTGCGTGCTCCCGGGCGTCCAGGCTTAGCCATCGATACTCCAATGTGTTCCGGCTGGAGTGTCTTCCAGCGTGATTCCTGCGGCGGCGATCGCGTCTCTGATGCGATCCGCGGCCGCCCAATCCTTGTCCGCACGCGCGTGTGCGCGCTGCGTGATCATCGTCTGGACCAGGGTGTCCAGAGCGGCGGTCTCGGCTCCTCCGCCGACGCTGCTCCACTGGGGAGAGTGCGGATTGATCCCCAGGAGGAGCGTCATCTGCTGGACGTCCGAGACGTCCTGCTTCGCTTCATCGTACTTGCCCGCGTCGAGCAGCGCATTTCCCGACCGGATGCTGCTGTGGATCGCGGCCAACGCCCGCGGCACCGAGAGGTCGTCGTCCATCGCCTCGACGAACTCCGTCGGAAGGCCTTCCTCGGCCTCCGACCAGCCCGGCCGGGCGACGCGCTCGGCGCGCTCGAGGAAGGTGCGGATGCGTCCGAGGGCCGACTCGGCCTCGGCCCACGACGCCTCGCTCAGGTCGAGGTTGGAGCGGTAGTGCGCCGCGGCGAGGGCGTAGCGCACCACGAGCGGGTCGTGGGCGTCGAGCACGTCGGCGGCGAGCGTGAAGTTGCCGAGCGACTTCGACATCTTCTGTCCGTCGACGGTGACGAGGCCGTTGTGCACCCAATAGCGGGCGAAGGCGTCGCCGGCCGCGGTCGACTGGGCGATCTCGTTCTCGTGGTGCGGGAAGCGCAGGTCGAGACCGCCGCCGTGGATGTCGAACTCCGGACCCAGGTAGCGGCGCGACATCGCCGAGCACTCGATGTGCCAGCCGGGTCGTCCGGCGCCCCACGGCGATGCCCAGGTGGCCGAGGCGGGCTCGTCGGCCTTGGAGCCCTTCCACAGCGCGAAGTCGCGCGGATCGCGCTTGCCCCGGGGATCGGCGTCGGTCGCCGACTCCATCGCGTCGAGGCTCTGGCGGGTCAGCTCGCCGTAGGCCGGCCACGAGCGCACGTCGAAGTACACGTCGCCGGCGGCGGCGTAGGCGTGACCGCGCTCGATGAGCTCGGCGATCAGCTCCTGCATCTGCGTGACCGATGCGGTCGCGCGCGGCTCGTAGGTCGGGGGCAGGATGCCGACGGCGGCATACGCGCGCGAGAACTCGAGCTCCATGCGATAGGCCAACGCCCACCAGGGCTCGTCGTCGCTCGCGTTGGCGAGCACCTTGTCGTCGATGTCGGTGACGTTGCGCACGAACGTGACTCGGCCGTAGCGGTGGGCGAGCCAGCGGCGCAGCAGATCGAAGGCGAGGGCGGCCCGCACGTGACCGATGTGGGGACCCGACTGCACGGTGGGGCCGCAGACGTAGACCGTGACGTTCGACGGGTCGAGGGGAACGAAGTCGCGCAGCTCCTGCGCTTTCGTGTCATACAGCCGAACGGTCACCGGGCCAGCCTACCGGCCGCCCCTCGCCGCGACCCGTGCGTCAAACATGCAGCGGTTAGGGTGCCGACGTGGACCTCACCATTCGCCCCGACGACCTGTCCGGAGAACCGACGCGCGCCCTCGTCGCCGCCCATCTCGCCGGAATGCACGAGAACACCCCGGCCGAGAGCGTCCACGCCCTCGACGTCGACCGCCTCACCTCCGAAGGCGTGACCCTGTGGTCGGCCTGGATCGACGGCGAGATCGCCGCCATCGGCGCCTGCAAAGACCTCGAAGACCAGCGGGCCGAGCTGAAGTCGATGCGGGTCGTCGAGGCGCACCTGGGTCGCGGTGTGGGCCGAGCGATCCTGCGCCGCATCATGGCCGATGCGCGAGAACGCGGCATCCGGAGCCTCTGGCTCGAGACCGGCAGTACGACCGACTTCGTCGCCGCCCGGAACCTGTACGCCAGCGAAGGCTTCGTGGAGTGCCCGGCGTTCCCGCCCTACTCGCCCGATCCGCTGTCGACCTTCATGACGCGCGAGCTCTAGGCCGGCACGACGAGCGCGGTCGCGAAGGCCGCGACCCCCTCGGTCCGTCCCGTGAAGCCCAGTCCGTCCGTGGTGGTCGCGCTCACCGAGACCGGGGCGCCGCCGAGGGCGTGGGACAGGGCCCGTTCGGCCTCGACGCGACGCGCGGCGAAGCGCGGTCGATTGGCCTGCACCTGCACCGAGACGTTGCCCACCCGCCACCCGGCCGCCGCCAGCAGGCCGACCGTGTGCGTGAGGAAGGCGGTGGCGTGAGCGCCGGCGAACTCCGGCCGGTCGGTGCCGAAGTGCGTGCCGATGTCACCGAGCCCCGCCGCAGCAAGGAGGGCGTCGACGATCGCGTGCGCGACGGCGTCGCCGTCGGAGTGACCCGAGAGGGCCTGCTCGCCCGGCCATTCGAGACCCGCGAGCCAGAGGGTGCCCTCGCCGCCGAAGCCGTGGACGTCGGTGCCCAGGCCGACGCGCGGGATGCCGGTCGCCGGTGTCGGCGCGGCCTCGACCTCGGGGGCGGCCGTGACGAGCGAGCGGGCGCGGTCGAGGTCGGGAGCGGTCGTGACCTTGAACGCGCGGGCATCGCCCTCGACCGTGACGACGGGGTGCCCGGCGGCGGCGACGAGGGCGGCGTCGTCGGTGTGGTCGGCGTCGGCGGATGCCGCGGCCGCCTCGAGCACGGAGCGACGGAAGCCCTGCGGCGTCTGGGCCGCCGCGAGCTCCGACCGGTCCACCGCGGCAACGACCCGGCCGGCCCCGTCGACGCGCTTGATCGTGTCGACGACGGGGAGAACGGGGATCACGGCGACGGCGCCGTCGTCGAGCGCGGCCACGACGCGCTCGAACACCGCGGCCGGGGTCAGCGCCCGGGCGGCGTCGTGCACGAGGACGGCGTCGACATCGCCCCACAGGGCCGCGAGCCCTGCGGCGACGGACTGCTGGCGGGTCGCTCCGCCCGTGACGACCGTCACGAGATCGCCCCGGTCGCCCGCGGCGTCGAGCGCATCGGTCGTCGCGTCGCCCTCGTAGCCCTCGGGGACGACCACCACGACCTGCGCGGCCGGGGCGGAGAACACCCCCCGCAGTGCGTGGTGCAGGATCGACCGGGCGTCGAGGCCCACGAACGCCTTGGGCGCTCCCCCGCGCAGGCGGGTGCCGGAGCCCGCCGCGACGACGATGACCGCGAGGTGGGGGACGGGGGTGAGAGTCACCCGATCACGCTAGCGCGAGCCGACGCACACCGTGGAACGCCGAAAGCCCCGGCCCGCGTCATCGGTTCTCGACGACGGGGACGGGGCGTCAGCGCGGGGGTCGCGGCGCCGGAGCGTCAGGACGCGAGGACCTCGTCGAGCACGACGCTCGCACGGTCTTCGTCGGTCTTCTCCGCGAGGGCCAGCTCGGAGACGAGGATCTGACGCGCCTTGGCCAGCATGCGCTTCTCGCCGGCCGACAGGCCGCGGTCCTGATCGCGGCGCCACAGGTCGCGCACGACCTCGCTGACCTTGATCACATCGCCCGACGCGAGCTTCTCGAGGTTCGCCTTGTAGCGACGCGACCAGTTGGTCGGCTCCTCGGTGAAGGGCGCACGCAGCACCTCGAACACGCGGTCGAGACCCTCTTTGCCGATCACGTCGCGAACGCCGACGAGGTCGACGTTGTCAGCAGGGACCTCGATGACGAGGTCTCCCTGGGTGACGTTGAGCTTCAGGTATTTCTTCGTCTCGCCCTTGATAACGCGTTCTTTGACCTCGATGATCGTGGCCGCGCCATGGTGCGGGTAAACGACGGTCTCGCCAACCTCAAAAAGCATGGAGTTATGTCCTTTCGGCAACATCCAGGATACCACAGGCCCGCATGCGCTAAGGTTCCGCCCACCCTGGGCCCCTCCCCCACCCGCACGCGGGGCGACCGTGGACATGTGTGCGGGAACGGCCGCGCGGCGCGGACCCCGTAGGATGAACAGGATGCCGTCCGTCGATCTTGGAGGATCCGTGAAAACGCGCCTGATCGCGTCCGTCGCCCTGGGTGCCGCTGTCCTGGTGGGCACGACCGGGTGCAACCTCATCGCCCCCCAGGCGACCACCATCCCGTACTCGGCGTCCGACGGCGTGAACGTCCCCGCAGACTCCGGCCCCCTCGACGTGCGCAACGCCCTCATCGTCGTCGACGAAGAGGGCACGACCGGCAACCTCGTCGCCGCCGTCGTCAACTCGACCTCCGACCCGCTCACGCTGCGCGTCGAGGTCGGCGAGGGCTCCTCGGCCGTGCGCTCGTCGGTGAACGTGCCGGCCAACCGCACGCTGAGCCTCGGCGACCTGTCCGACGACGTCGAGCCCCTCCGCCTCGACGGCATCGACGCCGCCCCCGGCACCACGGTGCCCGTGTACTTCCAGTCCGGCGACGGCCAGGGCGCACTCATCCAGGTGCCCGTGCTCGACGGCGCCCTCGAGTATCTGTCGACGCTCGCGCCGACCCCGCAGCCCTCGAGCTCGCTGACCCCGGTCGGCGGCCTGCCGACGGTGACGCCGACGCCCAGCGCGACGCCCGCCTCCTGATCACACGACGAAGGCGCCGACGGTGATCCGTCGGCGCCTTCGTCGTTCCCGGCGGGCGGGGCCCGGGCTCAGGCCTCGAAGCGGTAGCCCAGGCCGCGCACCGTCACGAGCATGACCGGCTCGCTCGGGTTGCGCTCGATGCGCGAGCGGATGCGCTTGATGTGCACGTCGAGGGTCTTGGTGTCGCCGAAGTAATCGGTCCCCCACACCCGGTCGATGAGCTGGCCGCGCGTGAGCACGCGACCGGCGTTGCGCATCAGCACCTCGAGGAGCTCGAACTCCTTGAGGGGGATGCTGATCTCGGCTCCGTCGACGGCCACCGTGTGCCGGTCGATGTCGAGCACCACGCGACCGCCCGAGAGGACGCGGTCGTCGAGGTCGGCGTCATCGGGTGTGCGTCGCCGCAGCACCGCGCGCATGCGGGCGAGCAGCTCGCGCGTCGAGTAGGGCTTGGTGACGTAGTCGTCGGCGCCGAGCTCGAGACCGACGACGATGTCCACCTCGGAATCCTTCGCGGTCAGCATGATGACCGGCACCTGCGAGGTCAGCCGCAGTTGACGGCAGACCTCGGTCCCGGGCATTCCGGGCAGCATCAGGTCGAGCAGGATGATGTCGGCTCCGCGCTCGCGGAAGGCGGTGAGGGCGAGCGCGCCGTCTTCGGCGATCTCCACCTCGTATCCTTCGCGGCGCAGCAGGTAGGCGAGCGGGTCGGCCAGATCGGGCTCGTCCTCGACGATCAGAACGCGGGTCATGCGGTGTCTCCCTTCGCGGGTACGGGTGTCGTCGAGGTCTTGCGGGACTTGCGACGGGGCTTCGGACGAACGGTGTCGAGGTCGGGCGCCTCGGTCATCGGCAGGCGGATGGTGAAGGTCGACCCCCGCTCGGGGCGCGACCACAGCCGCACCTCGCCGCCGTGGCGCTGCACGGCGTGCTTGACGATCGAGAGGCCGAGGCCGGTGCCGCCGGTGCGACGCGAGCGCGCCTGGTCGGCCCGGTAGAAGCGCTCGAACACGCGGTGCTGGTCGGTCTCGGGAATGCCGATGCCGCGGTCGGTGACGGCGATCTCGACCACGGTGTCGTCGAGCTTGACGCCCACGCCCACCTTCGAGCCTTGCGGCGAGTAGGCGATGGCGTTGGCGACGAGATTACCGAGCGCCTCGGTGAGGATCTGCGGCTCGCCGCGCACCCACAGCCCCTTGGTGCCGCCGCGCACGACGGTGACCTGGGCGGCATCGGCCTGCACGGTGTAGGCCTCGAGGGCGGCGGTGACGACCTCGTCGATCGAGACGTCCCTCACGTCGCGCAACTCGTCGGAGGCCTGCAGGCGCGAGAGGCTCATGATGCGGTTGACGAGCGCCGCCAGCCGGGTGACCTCGGCTTGCATGCGCGAGGCGAAGTGCCGCACCTGGGCGGGGTCGTCGGCGGCCGACTCGATCGCCTCGGCGAGCAGGCCCACGGCGCCGACGGGGGTCTTCAGCTCGTGACTGGTGTTGGCGACGAAGTCGCGGCGCATCTCCTCGACGCGCTCGCGCTCGGTGATGTCGCGCAGCACGAGGAGCGTCAGCCGGGCCGAGATCGGCGTCGCGCGCACGGCCACGAGTCGGGCCTCGGCCGGCGCGGCGCCGCGACGCAGACGCAGGTTCTCGGCGATGGCGGATCCGGTGTCGCGGGCGACGCGCGCCACGCGCTTGAGTTCCTCGGCCGCGATGACTTCGCCGGCGTGCACGCCGAACACCTCGGCCGCGGGCGACAGCGCCAGCACCGTCGACGACGTGTCGCAGACGAAAGCGGGGTCGTCCATCGCGTCGAGCATCGCCTCGACGCCCTCGGGGACGTCGACCGCGGTCTGCGCCATCGAACGGTCGCGAGCGCGGAGGGCGCCGACCACGAGGCCGACGATCGCTGCTCCGACGAGGAGGCCGGCGAGGAGCGCGAGCAGCACGAGCTGCGTGTGTTCCATACGTTCAGCGTAGAGGGGGCGATTCGGCGTCACCGGCCGTTCACCCCCGCCACCGGCACGGCAGAGGCTACTATTCACTGTCACTGCACCACTCGTTAACCTTCGCTGGGAAGAATCCCCGAAGGCCGCGGG
This sequence comes from Microbacterium sp. P26, assembly GCF_023712585.1. Taxonomy (NCBI): domain Bacteria; kingdom Bacillati; phylum Actinomycetota; class Actinomycetes; order Micrococcales; family Microbacteriaceae; genus Microbacterium; species Microbacterium sp. P26. Next base: position 246,674 of record NZ_JAMAXZ010000005.1, read on the forward strand.
ACTCCCTGTGCCGTGCCGCCGACGAGGAAGGTACCCGCGATGCGCGAAGTATTCCACCAGTCCCTCGAGGACGTCCAGAGCCGCCTGGTCGAGATCGCCGACCTCGTGACCATCGCGATCGACCGCGCCACCCGTGCGTTCGGAACCAGTGACGTCTCCCTGGCCGAAGAGGTCATCGAAGCCGACGCGATCATCGACGAGAAGGCCGTCGAGCTCGACGAGCTGGCCATCGAGATCCTCGCGCGCCAGCAGCCCGTGGCCCGCGACCTGCGCATCGTCGTCACGGCGCTGCGCGTCAGCGCCTCGCTCGAGCGCATGGGCGACATGGCCGAGCACATCGCTCAGCTCGCCCGCTCGCGCTTCCCCGAGCGTGCGATCCCCAAGGGCCTCAAGAGCACCTTCACCCGCATGGGCGAACTCGACGTCGAGGTGGCGCGCAAGCTCGCCGAGCTGCTGCGCACGCAGGACCTGCGCCTCGCCGAGGCGATCCGCGACGACGACGACGCCATCGACGAGCTGCACGTGAACGTCTTCGAGAAGGTGCTGGGCGACTCCTGGAAGGGCGAGGCCACGGCGACCGTCGACGCGACGCTCGCCAGCCGCTACCACGAGCGCTTCGCCGACCACGCGGTCTCGGTCGCGAAGAAGGTCATCTACCTGGCGACCGGCGATTGGGCCGGGGCCGACGACGACACCGTCGTGGAGCCCAGCCCGGTCATCTGATCGCGAACGACGAAGGGGGCGGATGCCATGGCATCCGCCCCCTTCGTCGTTGCGGTCTCAGTGCTTGTTGCCCTGCGCGGCCACGGCGGCGGCTCCCGCGGCGGCGGCCTCGGGATCGAGGTACTCGCCCGGGCCGAGGGGCTTCATCTCGTCGTCGAGGCGGTACACCAGCGGGATGCCGGTGGGGATGTTCAGCTCGGCGATGTCGGCGTCGCTGATGCCCTCGAGGTGCTTGACCAGTCCGCGCAGCGAGTTGCCGTGGGCCGTGACGAGCACGGTCTTGCCGGCCCGCAGGTCGGGGACGATGTCGCTGTGCCAGTAGGGCAGCATGCGGTCGATGACGATCTTCAGCGACTCGGTGTCGGGCACCTCGCCGTCGATGCCGACGTAGCGGGGGTCGCCGACCTGGCTGTACTGGTCGTCGGCGGGCAGCGGTGGCGGCGGAACGTCGAACGAGCGGCGCCAGAGCATGAACTGCTCGTTGCCGAACTCCTCGAGCGTCTGGGCCTTGTCCTTGCCCTGCAGGGCGCCGTAGTGGCGCTCGTTCAGACGCCACGAGCGCTTGACCGGGATCCACAGGCGGTCGGCCGCGTCGAGGGCGAGGTTGGCGGTCTGGATCGCGCGGCTGAGCACCGAGGTGTGCAGCACGTCGGGCAGGATGCCGGACTCGGCGAGCAGTTCGCCGCCGCGCTTCGCCTCCGCCTTGCCCTGATCGGTGAGTCGCACGTCGACCCAGCCGGTGAACTGGTTGGTCTTGTTCCATTCGCTCTGCCCGTGGCGGAGCAGGATCAGCGTGTGAGGCATGGGTCCATGCTATCGAGGCGCGCGCCTCGCACCCGAGCCCGGGCTGGCATCATGTCGGAGTGACCCCCTCGCCCGTCGGACGTCCCACCCGGGGCACGACCGGCGTCAACCGTCTGCGCCGCATCGACCGCTGGATCGCGCGGCATCCGGTGCTGCGGCGCACCGACGACCCGCTCGTGGTCGATCTGGGTTTCGGCGCGAGCGCGGTCACTCCGCTCGAGCTCCTCGCGCGCCTGCGCAGCCAGCGCTCCGACGCCGAGGTGCTCGGCCTCGAGATCGACCCCGACCGCGTCGCCCGCGCGCGGGAGCAGTCCGCGGGCGTCGAGGGCGTGTCGTTCGCGCGCGGCGGGTTCGAGGTGCCGCTGCCGGGTGGGCGTCGCCCCGCGGTGCTCCGGGCCATGAACGTGCTGCGCCAGTACGACGAGGCCGACGTGGCCGACGCCTGGGCCCGCATGTGCGCGCGGCTGCAGCCCGACGGCATCCTGGTCGAGGGCACCTGCGACGAGATCGGGCGCATCGCCACCTGGGTGGAGGTGGGGGCGGATGCCGTGCCCCGGTCGCTCACCGTGTCGCTGCGGCTCGCCGAGCTCGACTCCCCCGCCGTCGCGGCCGAGAGACTGCCGAAGGCCCTCATCCACCGCAACGTCGAGGGCGAGCGCGTGCACTCCTTCGTCACGGCCCTGGAGCGCGAGTGGGTCCGCGCCGCCGTGGTCGCCCCGTTCGGTCCCGTGCACCGCTGGCGCACCGCGATGCTCGCCCTGCAGGAGGCGGGGTGGCCGCTGCTGCGCCGCGAGCGGTGGCGGCTGGGCGAGGTCGGCGTCGCCTGGCACGCGGTCGCTCCGCGCTGAGCTCAGATGCGCGGGAGCAACGCCTGCGCCTCGGCGGCCGGCATGCCCGCCGCCACCATCAGGTCGACGGCGAGCGGTCGCAGCGCGGACACGAGGTTGAGCTCGCCCACACCTCCGTCGGGCAGCAGCGCGGCCGGGTCGAGGCGGCGCGCAACCGCGGCGACGGCCTCTCTCGCGACCGGCTCGATCGAGATGTCGTCGAGGCTCTCGCGAACGAGCGCCGCACCGCGGGCGAGGTCGGCGAGCAGGTCGGCCGGAACCGGGCGACTCACGCCGTCGGCGCACAGGTACGCCGCGCGCCGCGCGACGACGCGCAGGTTGCGGGTGGCGAGGTCGAGGGCCGCGCGCACGCGCTCGTGCCGCTGCAACTCGCTGCGCTGGCGCCGCAGGAACGGCGAGATGCGCGCCACCTCGCGCCCCGACTCGAGCGATCCGCTCCACGCGTCGACGTAGGTCTGCAGTGACCGGGCGCGCTCGAGGGCGCGCTCCGCGCGGACGCGGTCGCCCCGTCGGAGCGCCCGCACGATGCTCGCCATCGCCGCATCGAGCGCGTCGAAAAGTTCGTCGGCATCGCGCAGCTCGGTGCGTCGCAGGGTACGGGGAATGAGGGCGGTGACCACGAGGGCGGCGAGCCCGCCGACCGCGCCGTCGACGAGACGCAGGAACGGTGCACCGGTGACGAGCACGAGCGCGATGAGCGACTGCGTGACCGCGGCCAGGGCGAACCCCGGTTGCGGCGAGAGGAAGCGCGCGACCACGAGCGTCAGGGACATCGCGAGCGCGATCTGCCACCACCCGGCGCCGGCGAGCAACAGCACGAGCTCGGCGATCAGGATGCCGACGAGCATGCCCGCGACGGTCTCGGCGACCCGCCACGGCCGCGCGTCGCGCACGAGCCCGAGGCTCGACACGGTCACGGTGGCCGCGAGCAACGGCACGGGGTGGCCGAGGACGAAGTGGGCGAACGCGTAGGCGGCGGTGGCGGCGACGACGATCTGCGCGGCGGCCGGGAGCGACTCGCGCACCCGGAGCGCCCTTCGGCGCAGCGTGGTGCGCAGCCGGGATCGGGGCACGACGACCCCGACGGTCGTCGAGGCGTCGTCGTCGGTCATTCCGCGGAGCGGCGGCGGCCCAGGCGCGGAAGACGCGGAACGGAGGCGGTCGCCCCCGCGTCGGCGGGGACGACGGTCTCCGCGGCGGCGGCGAGGGGGCCGTCGGCGGTGTCGACGATCAGCGGGACCCCCTCGGGCGCGTTGCGCTTGACCAGGGCGAGCGCGATCGGTCCCTCTTCGTGGTGCACGGCCACCGAGGTGATCGCACCGATCACGTCGTCACCGGCGCGAACCGCGTCGCCGCGGGCGGGGAGCACGTTGTCACTGCCGTCGAGCTGCAGAGCGACCACCCGACGCGGCGGGTGACCGAGGTTGTGCACCTTCGCGACGGTCTCCTGGCCGCGGTAGCAGCCCTTCGACATGTGCACCGCGGTGCGCAGCCAGTCCATCTCGTGCGGGAGCAGTCGCTCGTCGGCATCGACCGACACGCGCGGGCGCCAGGCGGCCACCCGGAGCGCCTCGACGGCGTCGAGTCCCGCGACGGAGATCTCGCCGCGCGCCGCGCGCCCGACGAGGGCGTCGAACTCCGCGGCATCCAGGATCGCCTCGGCCCAGTCGCGGTCGGCTCCCGGGTGCTGATCGACGCGGGCGTAGGCCCACCCACCGGGCGACACGTCGGGCCACGGGTCGATCCAGACCGGCGCGACGGCGGCCAGCCCGCTCACCGCGGCGCGGGTGCCGCCCACCACGAAAAGGTCGGCCGCGAGGTCCTGCACCTCCACCCGCAGGCGGAAGCGCATGCGCGTGAGCCAGGCGGCGAGGCCCTCGACATCCGCCGCGTCGACGATCAACCAGGCGGTCTCGCCGTCGTCGACGACGGATGCCGCGTGCTCGACGCGACCCTGCGGATCGAGGATGAGCATCTCGGTCGACACGCCCGGGGCGAGGTGCGTGAGAGCCTGCGACGACAACGAGTCGAGCCAGCTCCGGCGGTCTTCACCCGACACCGAGACGACGCGACGGTCGCCCAGGGGCGCGACGGCGGTTCCGGATGCCAGGCGTCGCTGCTCCGCGACGGGCGAGCCCACGTGGCGGAGGCCGCGGTCGTCGAGCACGGCTCCGGGGATCTCGGAGAGGGAGGCCATGATCACTCCGCCCGGGCGAGACGCGCCGAGGCGTGCGAGCCGAGCTCGCGGCCCAGGGCGGCGATGTCCCACGCCCACAGGAGATGGTTGTCGACGAGGCCGTACAGTCGCGTCGCCGCGGTGTAGATTTTCGCGCCCGAGGCGCGCACGACGGCGTCGGTGGCGAGGTCGATGCGAGGACCCTTCACCTGACCGACGTAGAGCTCGAGCACCCCATCGGCGTGCACGAGGCTGACCTCAATGTCGAAGCCGCCGTCGGCGTTGCGCAGGGCCTCGACGTCGTCGGCGGTGCGCTCGACGGCGGGAGCGGTGGGGGGAAGCAGGGCGGGACCGGCGTCGGCGTCGCCCGCGGGCCGGGCGAGGCGCCAGTAGCCGATCTCCGAGACGAGCGGACGGCGGTCGCCCGCGTCGATCAGCCAGGCGTCGGCGGAGTAGTTGAGGAACGCGCCGCCGTCGTGGCTGAAACTCACCCGGTGGGCGAACTCACCCGAATAGGAACGTCCGTCGACCTCGTAGTCGATGACGCCGGTGCCCTCCCAGACGCCGACGAGCCACGAGAGCGGGACGAGGTCGGCGGGGAGATCGGTCGGAATCTCGATCACGAGACGACCGTCAGCGCTGACCGCGGAAGAGGTTCCAGATGACCGTTCCGGACACGAAGGCGATCGAAAGAGAGGCGAGGCCGAGGAGTCCCAGGAAGAACAGTTCGAGCGCGAGGAGGTCCATGCCCCAACTCTAGCCCGAGACGACCGCCGCCAGCGCGAAACCGGCCGTGATGACACCCAGCACGACCGCGGCGCCCAGACTGCTGATCGCCATGCGCTGGATGAAGGCCTGCGAGCGGCCGTACCAGAGCTGCACGGCGAACGAGACGATCAGGCACCCGCCGAGAGCGACGCTGATCCACTGCGCGCGCCAGTGCGCGGGGACGAACAGGCCGATGAGCACTCCGGCGACGGCCGCGAGCACCCACACGGCGACGATGCCGCCGAAGGTCCGGCGCGGCGCGAGGTCGGGGGTCGACATGTCCCCATCATCACCCACGGGTGCGCTCCCGCGCACGCGGAACGCCGGTGACACGAGCGGCGCGCCGGGTCACCCTAAGATGATCGGGTGCGCGGCAGACCGCGCGGGGAGGTCTCCTTGGCTCAGCTTCTCGTTCTCAGCTCCGCCCCCGGCGGCGGCGCGGCGTTGCCCGCGCTCGAACTGCTGAGCCACCGCGTCCGTCAGATCCCGGCCGAGGCCGCCCAGCTGGTCAACGCGCCGAGCGCCGACGTGATCTTCGTCGACGCCCGCTTCGACCTCGTCGGCGCCAAGTCGCTGTGCAAGATCCTCTCGACCACCGGCATCGAGGCTCCCCTCGTGCTCATCATCACCGAGGGCGGTCTCACCGCCGTCTCGACCGACTGGGGCATCGACGACGTCGTGCTCGTGGGAGCGGGCCCCGCCGAGATCGACGCGCGCATCCGCCTGGCCATGGGCCGACGGAGTGCTGAACAGGTTTCCACGCGCATCTCGACGTCGGGCATCACGATCGACGAGTCCTCCTACTCGGCGAAGGTGCACGGCAAGCCGCTCGACCTCACCTACAAGGAGTTCCAGCTCCTCCACTTCTTCGCCACCCACCCCTCGCGGGTGTTCACGCGCGAGCAGCTGCTCAGCGAGGTCTGGGGCTACGACTACTTCGGCGGCACGCGCACGGTCGACGTGCACGTGCGGCGCCTGCGCGCCAAGCTCGGCGATCTCGAGCAGCTCATCGGCACGGTGCGCAACGTCGGCTATCGGTTCAACGTCTACGAAGACGACCCCCAGCCCGCGGCATCCGCCCCCGCCTGAGGCCGCATCGCGGCCACGCGCACCGCGTGTTCACGCGCGTGTCACCGACCCCTGCAATGATGTGGGGATGATCGAACACGACGCGCTGGATGCCGGACTCGGCGACGCCGACGACGACGACTTCGACGAAGCCGTAGAAGTCGAAGACGACCAGCTGCCCGACCACCGCTACCTCGACCGCGAGTTGAGCTGGCTGGCGTTCAACCAGCGCGTCCTCGAGCTCGCCGAAGACCCCACCGTCCCGGTGCTGGAGCGCGCGAACTTCCTGGCGATCTTCGCCAGCAACCTCGACGAGTTCTTCATGGTGCGCGTGGCCGGGCTCAAGCGCCGCATCGTCACGGGCCTGGCCGTTCCCACCAACGTCGGTCGTGCCCCCCTCGACGTTCTCGCCGACATCTCGGCCGAAGCGCATCGTCTGCAGTTGCGCCACGCGGCGGCATGGACCGAGAAGGTGCGCCCCGCCCTCGCCGAGTCGGGCATCGAGGTCGTGTCGTGGGGCTCGCTCGACGAGCCCACCGCCGAGCGACTCACCGAATATTTCCAGCGCAACGTCTTCCCGGTGCTCATGCCGCTGGCCGTCGACCCGGCGCACCCCTTCCCCTACATCTCGGGTCTGTCGCTGAACCTCGCGATCCGCATCCGCAACGCGCGCACCGGCCGCCAGGAGTTCGCGCGCCTCAAGGTGCCCCCCATGCTCCCCCGCTTCGTCGAGATCGGCGGCGACGGGCCGGGCGTGCGCTACCTCCCTCTCGAGGAGCTCATCTCCAACCACCTCGGCGACCTGTTCCCGGGCATGGAGGTGCTCGACCACCACGCGTTCCGCCTCACGCGCAACGAAGACATGACGATCGAAGAGGATGAGACCGAGAACCTCATCCAGGCGCTCGAGGCCGAGCTGCTGCGCCGTCGATTCGGACCCCCGATCCGCCTCGAGATCACCGAGGACATGGATGAGGTCACCCGCTCGCTGCTGCTGAGCGAGCTCGACATCACCGAGCAGGAGGTCTACCGCCTGCCCGGTGCCCTCGATCTGCGCGGCCTGTTCGACCTGTCGCGCATCGACCGGCCCGACCTGCGCTACCCGCCCCACGTGCCCAAGACGGCGCTGGCCTTCCAGCCGCCCGAGCAGAACGGCCGCGCCGATCTGTTCGGCGCGATCCGCAAGGGCGACGTGCTCGTGCACCACCCCTACGAGTCGTTCGCGACGAGCGTGCAGGCGTTCCTCGAGCAGGCCGCCCGCGACCCGCACGTGCTCGCCATCAAGCAGACGCTGTACCGCACCTCGGGCGACAGCCCCATCGTGCAGGCGCTCATCGACGCCGCCGAGGCGGGCAAGCAGGTGCTCGCGCTCGTCGAGGTGAAGGCCCGTTTCGACGAGGCCAACAACATCGTCTGGGCGCGCAAGCTCGAGAAGGCCGGCGTCCACGTCGTCTACGGCCTCGTGGGGCTCAAGACGCACTGCAAGCTCGCCCTCGTCATCCGCGAAGAAGAGGGGCGCCTGCGCCACTACAGCCACGTGGGCACGGGCAACTACAACCCCAAGACGAGCCGCATCTACGAGGACTTCGGTCTGTTCACGGTCGACGACCAGGTGGGCCGCGACCTCACGCGCCTGTTCAACGAGCTGAGCGGCTACGCGATCGAGAAGAAGTTCAAGCGTCTGCTCGTCGCCCCCCTGCACCTGCGCAAGGGCCTCCTTCGACACATCGAGAAGGAGCGCCAGAACGCCCTCGCCGGCAAGACCGCGGGCGTGCGCATCAAGGTCAACTCGATGGTCGACGAACAGATCATCGACGCGTTGTACCGCGCCAGCCAGGCGGGCGTACCCGTGGAGGTCTGGGTCCGCGGCATCTGCTCGATCAAGCCCGGCGTCGAGGGCATGAGCGAGAACATCACGGTGCGTTCGATCCTCGGCCGCTATCTCGAGCACTCGCGCATCTTCTCGTTCGCGAACGACGGCGACACGCAGATGTTCATCGGCAGCGCCGACATGATGCACCGCAACCTCGACCGCCGCGTCGAGGCGCTCGTGCGCGTGGTCGACCCGGGTCAGGTGCGCGAGCTCACCTCGCTGTTCGACCTGGCGATGGACGACGGCACGAGTTCGTGGCACCTCGGGTCGGAGGGCGAGTGGACGCGTCACAGCGTCGACGCCGAGGGCGCCCCGCTCGTCGACCTGCAGGAGCACACGATGAGCCTGGTGCAGCGCAAGCGACGCTCGCGGACGGCGCGGTGACGGAGACCGCCGTCTACGCCGCCGGCGGTGTCGTGTGGCGCATCGTCGAGGGCAAGCTGCGGATCCTCGTCATCCACCGCACGAAGTACCGCGACGTCACCCTGCCCAAGGGCAAGGTCGACCCCGGTGAGACGCTCGCCGAGACGGCCGTGCGCGAGATCCGCGAAGAGACCGGCATCCGGGTGAGCCTCGGCGTGCCGGTCGGGGTATCTCGGTACCGGATGCCGAGTTCGCGCACCAAGATCGTGCATTACTGGGCCGCCGAAGCCACCGATGCCGCCGTGCGCACCTCGAGCTTCGTGCCCAACAAAGAGGTCGCGGCGATCGAGTGGGTGAGCCTGAAGAAGGCGCGCAAGCACCTCAGCTACCCGGTCGACACCGAGATCCTCGACGAGTTCACGCGGATCGTCGACGAACGCGCACTGCCGACGTTCCCGATCGTGGTGCTGCGCCATGCGAAGGCCCGCTCGCGCGACGAGTGGGACGGCACCGACACCGCCCGGCCCCTCACCCCCCGCGGACGCCGGCAGTCGCAGGCGATCGTCGGCCCCCTCCTCGCCTTCGGCGTGCGTCGGATCGTGTCGAGTCCGGCCGAGCGATGCGTGCGCACCGCGACCCCCATCGCGCAGGCGCTCGGCCAGCGCATCGTCGTGAGCGCCGCGATCGGTCAGGACGCCTGGGAAGAGGGCACCGCCGACGCGCGTGCTGTCGTCGGAGAACGCGTCCGCGCCCGCAAGCCCGTCGTCGTGGTCAGCCACGGTCCCGTGCTCCCCGACATCATGCACGAGCTGGCGTTGGCCACCGGCACCATGCGGGGCTCGTACCTCGGCAGCTCTTCGGCACTCGAGCCCGCGGCGTTCTCGGTCGTACACGTTCCCGTCGAGCACCCGGGCGCGGGGATCGTCGCGATCGAGACGCACGAACCGCAGGCGTGACGCTGCGTCCCGGAATCCGCGTCGTCTGGCGCGCGGTGCCCCCCGGGATCGACCGTCGAACGGTCTCGCGCGCGGTGCTGGCGGGGCTCCTGCCGTCCGCTCGCTTCGTTTCGCGGTGCTCCTCGTGCGGCGGCGAACACGGTCGCGTGCGGGTGGAGGGGGAGGATGCCGCGGTCTCGGTGTCGTACGCGGCCGGGTGGACGGTCGTCGCGATGACGCAGGAGCATGCGGCGATCGGAGTGGATGCCGTGGCCGCCGACGCCCAGGGGCTCGCACGCGTGCTGCCGGGTGGCGGTGACGCGCTCTCGTGGGCGCGCGTCGAGGCGGTGCTCAAAGCCGACGGGCGGGGGCTCGCGGTGGATCCGGCGCGCGTGGAGGTCTCGCTCACCGGACACGGGTGGAGCGCGCGCGTGCAGGAGGCGGGGGCCGCCGACGTCGTCTGGCGGGGCGAGGACGTGAAGGCACCGCCGGGCATCGTCGCGGCGGTCGCTCTCGGGTCGTGAGCGCAGGAGCCCTCGCGCGATGGTCGCGCCCACGGCAGCGGGGGTGCACGGCGGTTTTCGGACGTATCCGGATGCCGTGGTGGACTTCACCCGCAAGATCACCCGCTGCCGCCTGACCTGGGATTTCCCCGGCGCGCACGGTCCCGACGCGCCTTCCTGCTCCTCGATCGGCCCAAAGCAGGCCGGATGCGCCGCGATACCTGGGTTCAATGTCGGAGGTCGTCGCTAGCATGCGAACATGTCATCCGAGACCTCGTCGACACCCGCAGGGAACGGCCCGCGGGGCCTGTCCGCGGTGCTCGCCGAGGTCCGCTCCACCGGCGCTGTGCTCGCCGCCGCGGAGGTCGCCCGCACCCGCGCTCTCGCTGAGGCCGGGCACCTCGCCCTCGACGTCCTCGCCGACCGGCGCGCGTCCGCCCGCGCCGCGCAACTGGCCCTGCGCGAGGTCGCATCCGAGCTCGCGGCGGCTGAGAACCTCTCCGACCGGTCGGTGCAGCGGCAGATGTGTCAGGCGATGACCCTCGTCGACGACTACCCCACCACCCTCGCCGCGTGGGAGGCGGGGGCTCTCACCCGCGCCCACGCCCACGTCATCGCCGACATCGGCTCAGCCCTCCCGCCCGAGAAGAAGGCCGAGTTCGACCTTCTCGCCGTCGCCACCGCCGAGGGCCGCAGCCCCGCCCGCCTGCGCTCCCGGCTGGCTGTCCTGGCCGAGAAACTGCACCCCACCACCCTCACCGAACGTCACCAGCGCGGCCGCGACACCCGCTGCGTCCGCCTGGTCACGGGGGCCGACGGCATGTCCGACCTCATCGCGACCCTGCCCACC
>NZ_JAMAXZ010000006.1:0-253174 GCF_023712585.1 Microbacterium sp. P26
ACACTGCCTCCATCGACTGACCCCCAGCCACCGCCCGCAGAACCGCAGCCCGCTCCTCCCACGCCAACTTCTTCGGCATCCGCAACCTCCCCACGCGAGGGTGTTGCGCTAAGAACTGGAGACCACCTCTCGCTCGGCGACAAGAAATGCCCCCTCACGCGCGGCAGGCCTGTGGAAAGAGGGAGCGGACCGGTGGGCCGGATGAACAGAATGGCGGATGCCGACTCCCCGCTCCCCCGCGTCGCTCGCCCCCTCGTCTGCATTCACGGTCGCAGAGGGGCGGCGCGCCGGGCTCTCGACGACGACGTTGCGCTCGGCTGCCTGGCGGGCGCCCCACCGTGGAACGCGGGTAGCCCCCGAGCACGATGACCGCGCACGGCTGGCAGCGCTCCTTCGTGCCTGCCCCGAAGCCGCGTTCTTCTGCGGCGCGACCGCCGCTGTCCTGCAGGGGCTTCCCCTTCCCCTTCGCGTCGCAGAGAACGCCCGACGGATGCCGGTCATCGGTGTCCCGCACGATCACGCGCGGATCCGCCGCTCGGGCGTCATCGGCCGACGGCTGATCGTCGAGGCGAACGACATCGTCGAGGTCTACGGCATCCGGTGCACGTCCCCTCTGCGTACGTGGGCGGAGCTGGCGGAAACGCTGCCGGTTCCGCATCTGACAGCGGTATCCGACTTCCTCATCGCGCGCCGGATGCCGCTGGCGACGCGTGACCAGCTGGAGCAGACGCACCGACGGTTCCTCGGCGGTCGAGGGTCGAAGGCGAGACGCCTCGCGATCGATCTCGCGAACGAGGGCTCGGAGTCACCCCGTGAGTCCGAGCTGCGGGTGCTCCTCGTGATGGCGGGCCTTCCCGAGCCGGAGTGCAACGTCGAGATCTACGACGGGCCTCGGTTCGTGGCGCGAGTCGATCTGCTCTACCGGGATAAGCGGACCGTCCTCGAGTATGACGGCGACCATCACCGCGACCCGCAGCAGTGGAGCCGGGATCAGCGCCGACGCGCGGAACTCGAATCCCTCGGATACCGGTACACGAGCGTGACCGCCCGAGACTTCGACGACCCCACTGCCCTGCTTGCGCGGATCCGGCGCTTCCTCGCCCTGGGGCGTGCACCCGCCGAGCTGGCCCCGCCAGCGCGTGCGTGAGGGGTCAAGAACTGTCGCCTCGCTCGCTCGCAGGCGACACAAAATGACCCCTCACGCGAGGAAGGGCGGGCCTACAGCTCGACGTTCACCAGAACCGGCTCGGGCTGCAGCAGCAGGCCGAACTCCGCCTGCACGCGACTCTGCACGAAGCGGGCGAGCTCGGCGATCTCGGCCGCGGTCGCCTCTCCGCGATTGGTCAGGGCGAGCGTGTGCTTGGTCGAGAGTCCGGCGCGCGAGCGCGGGAAGCGGAAGCCGCGCGACAGACCGGCGTTCTCGATGAGCCAGGCCGCGCTCACCTTGACCTGCCGCGACACCACGGGGGGCGGGGGCAGGATGCCGTCGAAGGCGGCGAGCGGAATGACCGTCACCGGATCGAGCACCGGCGTCAGGGGCCACTTCGGGCACTCGGCCGGGAGGGTGCGGGCGAAGGCCTCCGAGACGATCGCGTTCTGGAAGAACGAGCCCGCGCTCCAGGTGTCGGGATCTTCGGCGTCGAGCACCATGCCCTTGCGGGCGCGGGTGGCGAGCACGTGCTCGCGGATCCACCGCAGCGACACCGCCTGACCCGGTTCGAGACCGAGCGCTCCGCGCAGCTGGTCACCCGCGATCGGTCGCTCCTCGGCACCGACGCGCTCGAGCTCCAGCGTCACCGACACGATGACCCCCGGCCGCTCGGGCTCCGACCCGTAGTGGTGCTTGAGCACCGAGGTGCGGAAGCCGAGTCCGAGATCGGATGCCGAGACGGTCGAGACCTCGCCCGTGGTGGCATCCAGCAATTCGACCTCGACGAGGGTCTGCACGATCTCCTGGCCGTAGGCTCCGACGTTCTGCACGGGGGCGGCGCCGACGGTGCCGGGGATGCCCGACATCGCCTCGATGCCGGCGAACCCGCGCGCCACCGTTTCAGCGACCAAGGCGTCCCAGTCGTGCCCGGCCTGCACGCGCAGCCGCACCGTGCCCTCGTGCGAGCCCGGCAGCTCTTCGATACCCGAGGTGCGGATGCGCACGACGGTGCCCTCGAACGGCTCGTCGCCGACGAACAGGTTCGAGCCGCCGCCGAGCACGAACCACGGCTCACCCTCGGCCCACACCTCGCGCAGCGTCGCGACGAGTTCGTCGGCCGACCGCGCCTCGATCAGGCGCGCGGGCGCACCACCGGTTCGCAGCGTGGTGAGCTGCGCGAGCGGAACGGATTCGACGGCGGGCATCAACCGAGCCGCACCCGCACCTGCGCCTTGCCGAGCACCGTCGTCTCGGCGAACGTGACGGTCAGGTCGATGCGGGCGGTCTCGTCGTCGACGGCTCCGACCTTCGCGCTGACGTGCAGGTCGGCCCCGGTCTCGGGGTCGACGACCACCGGGCGGGTGAAGCGCACGCCGTACTCGACGATGCGCCCGCTGTCGCCCAGGGTCTCGGCCAGGGTGCCGACGGCGATGCCCATCGTGAGCATGCCGTGAGCGAGCACGCCGGGGAGCCCGACGGCCGCGGCGACGTCGTCGCGGTAGTGGATGGGGTTGAAGTCGCCCGAGGCGCCGGCGTACCGCACGAGCGACTCACGGGTGAGGTGGACGGAGCGTTCGGCGACGACCTCGCCGACGGTGAACGGGCTCATGCGCCGGCCTCTCCCGCGAGCAGGACGCTCGTCGTCGTGACGACGTGGGCGCCGTCGGCATCCACGATCTCGGCCTCGCTCGTGATCATCGCGTTGCCGCCCATGGTGCGGATGCCGGTGACCGAGAGCGTCGCGACGAGCTCGTCGCCCGCGACGATGGGCCGCGTGTAGCGGAACCGCTGCTCGGCGTGCACGAGGCGCGACAGCTCGATACCGGAGTCGGGGTCGCCGAGCAGCTGCTGCAGCGTGAGGTCTTGCACGACCATCGCGAAGGTCGGCGGGGCCACCACATCGGCGTATCCCAGGGCGCGCGCGGCCTCAGGGTCGGTGTGCTGCGGGGCGTCGGCGAAGACGGCGCGGGCGAACTCGCGCACCTTCTCTCGGCCGACCAGGTAGGGGGCGGTCGGCGCGAAGGCACGACCGGCGAGTTCGGGGTTCACGGGCACCCGCTCAGTCTATCGAGCGGGTTCGCGCCGCCGCGGTGGGTCAGCGCTGGTGGCGCCCGCGCACGGCCTTGACCGCCATCTGCGAGGCGATGAAGACGAGGAAGAGAGCGAACAGCACGTTGCCCACGAACGGATCGACGAACTTCGCGATGAGGGCTCCCACCGGGGTGGTGAGGCACGCCGCGACGCCGATGAACAGGGCTGCGCGGACGTCGACGTTCGAGCGGCGCAGGTTGCCGACCGTGCCCGAGATCGCCGTGGGGATCATCATGAGCAGCGACGTGCCCTTGGCGATGAGGTCGCTCGTGCCGAACAGCAGCAGCAGAGCGGGGACGACGATGATGCCGCCTCCGACGCCGAGCAGACCCGCCAGGGTTCCGGTGATGACACCCAGCAGCGCGAGGCCCGGTCCGGTGATCCACGTGAGCTCGAGTTCCGCGTCGCGCGAGGGGATCACGAAGAACAGACTCACCATCACCACGACGAGGAACGCCACGAACGCCCAGCGCAGGGCGGTCTGCGACAGCTTGGGAAGCAGCCACGTGCCGATCTGGGCGCCGACCACGGCGAAGGCGGCCAGGATCAGCGCGGGGAGCCACGCGACGTGCCCGTCGATGGCGTAGGTGATGACACCGACGGATGCCGTGGGGACGATGGCCGCCAGCGAGGTTCCGGCTCCGAGCCGCTGATCGAAGCCGAGCAGCAGCACGAGCAGGGGCACGATGACCGTGCCGCCGCCCACGCCGAACAGTCCGGACATGAGACCGGCGAGGAGTCCGACGCCGATGCAGACGAGATACAGGCGGGCGGAGCGCGTGGGGCGGGTCTCGGAGATCACGCCGACAAGTCTTCCACCGTCCGGGCGGAGCGCGGACGCGGCGCATGCCGACGCGATGACTCCCCCAGAAAACGAAAGCGGCCCCCGGTGGTCCGAAGCCGCGTCCACCGGGGGCTGTCGCCCTCACAGGTCAAGCAGGACGGTGACCCGAACACCGGACTGCGACCACTCGCGTGAGGGTGCGACAGGAATGACGATATGACCCGCGGCATCCGCGTCCCGACCCATTGACTTGAATATCTAGGACTGCTAGTTATTTAGGTCACTGAAGGTTTGGTACCGCTCCCGGGAATGAGCCACCGGATGCCGCGGTTCCCCCCTGCATGACGACTGTAGGAATCATCGGAGCAGGCAACATCGGTTCGGCCCTGGCGAAGGGCTTCGCGGGTCTCGGTTACGACGTGGTCATCGCCAATTCACGGGGCCCCGAGACGCTGAGCGACCTCGTCGCCTCGGTGGGTGAGCGCGCCCGCGCGGCCACGGCACAGGAGGCCGCGGAGGCCGGTGACATCGTCGTGGTGACGGTGCCGCTGAAGGCGATCGACGCCGTGCCCGTCGCCCCGCTCGCGGGCAAGACGGTGCTCGACACGAACAACTACTACTTCGAGCGCGACGGCCACATCGCCGAGCTCGACGAGAAGAAGACCACCACCTCGCAGATGCTACAGGAGCACCTGCCCGAATCGACCGTGGTGAAGGCCTTCAACCACATCCCCGCCGCCGACATCACGACCGACGGCTCCCCCGCCGGCACCGAGAACCGTCGCGCCCTGGCCACCTCGAGCGACTCCGACGAGGCTGTCGCCCTGGTCACGCGCATCTACGACGAGTTCGGCTTCGACACCGTCAACGTCGGCCCGCTGAGCGAGAGCTGGCGCGTCGAGCGCGACCAGCCCGCCTATGTCGTGCGCCAGAACCGCGACGAGCTCGAGAAGAACCTGGCCCGCGCCGAGCGCTGACCCGCACCCCTCAGGCAGACGGACGAACCCGGCCCCCGCTTCCGCGGGAGGCCGGGTTCGTCGTATCGGGACGCGGGGGCGTCAGAGCGCGGCGAGCGCCTGATCTACGTCGGCGACCAGGTCGTCGACCGACTCGATGCCGACCGACAGGCGCACGATGGTCTCGGGCACCGCGAGCTCCGTACCGCGGACGGAGGCGTGCGTCATGGCATCCGGGTAGTTCACGAGCGACTCCACGCCACCGAGCGACTCGGCGAGAGTGAACAGGCGGGTCGACTCCGCGAAGCGGCGGGCCGCCGCACCGTCCGCCAGCTCGAGCGACACGATCCCGCCGAACCCGCTCATCTGCCGTGCCGCCAGCTCGTGACCGGGGTGCGAGGGCAGGCCCGGGTAGTACACCTTCGCGACGCGGTCGTGGGCGAGCAGGTGCTCGGCCACCGCCTGCGCGTTCGAGCCGTGCCGCTGCATGCGCACCGCGAGGGTCTTGATGCCGCGCGTGGTCAGGTAGGCGTCGAACGGCCCCGACACCGCGCCCGCGGCGAACTGCAGAAACTTCACCTTCTCGGCGAGGTCGGCGTCGGCGAACGCCAGCGCGCCTCCCACGACGTCGCTGTGGCCGCCCAGGTACTTCGTCGCCGAGTGCACGACGACGTCGGCACCGAGAGACAGCGGCCGCTGCAGAGCCGGCGAGGCGAAGGTGTTGTCCACCACGACGAGGGCGCCCGCCGCGTGGCCGAGGGCGGCGAGGCCGGCGATGTCAGTGATGCGCAGCATCGGGTTGCTCGGCGTCTCGACCCAGACCATGCGCGGCGCGCGCTCCTCGATGGCGGATGCCACGGCATCCAGATCGCTCATGTCGACCACGCGCAGCTTGACGCCCCAGGGCCCGAGCACCCGGGCGAGCAGGCGATAGGTGCCGCCGTACACGTCGTTGCCGAGCAGCACCTCGTCGCCGGGCACGAGGGCGGCGCGCAGCAGCGCGTCTTCACCGGCCAGGCCCGAGGCGAACGACAGAGCGCGCGCCCCACCCTCGAGAGCCGCGATCTGCGTCTCGAGAGCCGTCCGGGTCGGGTTGCCGCTGCGGCCGTACTCGTACCCGCCGCGAAGGCCGCCGATGCCGTCCTGGGCGTAGGTCGTCGAGACGTGGATCGGCGGGATGACCGCGCCGGTGGCCTCATCGGGCTCTTGACCGGCGTGGACGGCGAGGCTGTCGAAACCGCGGGCGGCGTCGTGGGTGCTCATGCGGAGTGCTCCTGGGTGGGGGTGGGAAGAACGGATGCCGCGGCGGACACGTCGTAGCCGCGCGCGGTCATCCAGTCGTCGTCGAAGATCTTGCTGAGGTAGCCGCGGCCGTGATCGGGCAGGACCACGACGACCACGGCCTCCGCCGGCAGCTCCCGCGCGACGCGCAGCGCGCCGACGACGGCCATGCCGCTGGAGCCGCCGACGAGCAGCCCCTCCTCACGGGCGAGGCGGCGGGTCATCGCGAACGACTCCGCGTCGGAGACGCGCTCGTAGCCGTCGACGAGGGTCGGGTCGAACGCCGCCGGCCAGAAGTCCTCGCCGACGCCCTCGACGTCGTAGCCGTGGATGTCGTCGCCCGAGTAGATCGAGCCCTCGGGGTCGACCCCGACGATGCGCACGGCCGAGCCGGCGACCTCGCGGAGGTACCGGCCGGTGCCGGTGATCGTGCCGCCCGTGCCGACGCCGGCGACGAAGTGCGTGAGCCGGCCCTCGGTGTCGCGCCAGATCTCGGGACCGGTGGTCTCGTAGTGGCTGCGCGGGCCGTTCGGGTTGGCGTACTGGTTGGGCTTGAAGGCCCCGGGGATCTCGCGCACCAGGCGGTCGGACACGCTGTAGTACGAGTTCGGGTCGTGGGGCTCGACGTTCGTGGGGGTCACCACGACCTCCGCGCCGTAGGCCCGCAGCACCGCGCGCTTGTCTTCGGCGACCTTGTCGGGCACGACGAAGACGCAGCGGTACCCGCGCTGCTGCGCGACGAGGGCGAGACCGACGCCCGTGTTGCCGCTGGTGGGCTCGACGATCACGCCGCCCGGCTGCAGCAGGCCGTCACGCTCCGCGGCATCGACGATGTTCGCGGCGATGCGGTCTTTGGCGGATCCGCCGGGGTTGAAGTACTCGATCTTCGCGAGCACCGTGGCGGCGATGCCATCGGTGACGCGCGAGAGGCGGACGAGGGGGGTGTTGCCGACGAGGTCGGCGACGCTCTGGGCGTAACGCACGGTGGAGTCCTGTGGGATCGGTGCGCCGGGGCGGCGCGGCTGACGGGGTCGTCGAAAGAGAACGCGAGGGCGTTCAGCGACAACAGCGACAGGTCAGCACGCGGTCAGCATACCCGAGCGCGCGGTTCATGACACGGCGCCGAGAAACTCGTCGAAACTCTGCGCCGGCCGCCCCGTCACCGTCGCGACATCGGACGACACCGCCGCGAGATCTCCGCTCGCGATCGCGGTGTAGGTGCTGACCCATGCGTCGACCTGCCAGCGCGGCGCGCCATAGCCCGCGCGCGAGGCGTAGGCCTCGTCGACGGTCTCGTCGTGGAAGCGCACGGGGTTGCCGCGGACGGCCGAGATCTTCTCGGCCACCTCGGCGAGGGTCAGCGCCTCGGGGCCGGTGAGGTCGTACGAGGTGTCGGCATGGGCGGCCGGGTCGAGGAGCACCGACACCGCGGTCGCGGCGACGTCGGAGCGCGAGACGAGCGAGCAGCGTCCCTCGCCGGCGGGGCCGCGGATCACGCCGTCGTCGCCGGCGAAGAGCTCCATCATGTCCATGTAGAAGTTGTCGCGCAGGAACGTCCACGACATCCCCGACGCCCGGATGATCTCCTCCGTGGCGGCGTGGTCGCGCCCGAGGGTGAACACCGCGTCGGGCGCCGCCGCGAGGAACGAGGTGTAGACGATCGAGCGCACCCCTGCCGAGGCGGCGGCCTCGACGAAGGTGCGGTGGTGCTCCACGCGGCCGGCCGTCTCCGACGCCGACACCATGAAGAGCGTCTCGACCCCCTCGAGGGCCGCGCGCGCGGCATCCGCATCGGAGTAGCGGGCGACGCGCACCTCGGCGTCGGGCAGGTCGGGAGCGCGCGTCGCGTCGCGCACGATCAGACGCTGACGGATGCCGCGGGCGGCGAGGTCGCGCGCGACCCGCCCTCCGACGGAGCCGGTGGAACCGGTGACGGCGATGACGGGCGGCGTGGACATGCGGCCTCCGGGGACGAGGGGACGGTGATCCCAGCGTAAGCCGCCCTGCCCCGGTCGGGCCCGGATCCGCTCAGGAGGCGGGAGCGACCAGTCGCGACACGCGCACGCGCACCGACGAGGGCACGTCGTCTCCCCCGGCGGCGCGGGCCGCGGCAGCCACCGACGCCGCGACCTCCGCCGCGTCGTCGTCGAGCGACACGCCGATGCACACGGTGATCGCCCGCGCTCCGCCGGCCTCGTCGACCGCGGCGAGCGACCCTTCGACGTCGGTGACGTGCTCGAAGGCTCGAGCCACGACGGGGCGCGCGGAATAGCACTCGCGCACGCCCTGCACCGCCGTCACCGCCAGGTCGATGCGCGGAGCGAGTTCCGCGGCGCTGATGCTGGTCATCACTCTTCCCCCTCGTCGATGTGCACGTCGCCGACGGTGACGTCCACTCGTCCGACCCGCAGGTCGCCCTGCCTGTCGATGGCCGAACGGATGCCGTCGCGCATCTCGTCGACGGCCTCGGTCATCGCGCGACCGAAGCGCACGCTCACCGTGACGGTCACGTCGAGCGGCGCGTCGGGCTCGGGCTGGTCGAGGCGCACGCGTCCGACCAGCAGTCCCTCGATACGGTCGCCGACCGTGCGGATGAGCTCGTAGAGCGCACCCTCCGTCACGACCAGTTCGGTTCCGTCGTCGGTGCGCGCCAGGGGGATGTCGCGGCCGGCTCGAAATTCGCGCATGACCTCGCGCATGATGCTGTCGTACCAGGACTCGGCGATCGGCTCGCTCGCCTGTTCGTCGATGATCTCGCGCGACAGTCGTCCCATGCGCTCCATCGACGCCAGAATCGCCTGGCACTCGGCATTGCGCTCGATCGCGGGGATGCGGGGGGTGCGTCCGCGGTCGAGATACGCGGAGAGGTCTTCGAGGGAGTAGCCCGACCCCCCGATGTCGTCGTCGTGCTCGCTCATCCGGGTCACCTCCACTCCTGCATTCGTTCCAACACGGTCTTGCGGGCCCGAGCCAGTCGACCGCGCACGGTCGCCGCGGATTCTCCGACCTCGACGGCGATCTCGTCGTAGCTGTGGCCGCCGACCTCGCGCAGAACCCACACCACGCGAAGGTCTTCGGGGAGCTCGGCCAGCACCTTCTTCAACGCATCCATCTGCGACGACGCCACGACCGAACGCTCCGGGTCGTCGCGACCGGACACCATCTCCTCGTCGATCTCCTCCGAGATCTTCCGGGAGCGCAGACGATCGGTCGCTTTGCGCGACACGATCGTCGTGAGCCAGCTTCGCACCTTCTCGGGTTCGGTGAGGTCGGGCAGACGCCGCCACGCCGTGATCAGGGCCTCCTGCACGCAGTCATCGGCGTCGGCGCGCGAGCCGGTCAAGCGCGTGGCGAAGGCCACCAGAAAGGGAGCGTGCCTTCGCACCAGCACGCCGAACGCGAGGTGGTCGCCATCGGCCGCGCGCGATGCGAGGAACGCATCGGTGGCGGAGGACAGAGAGGGCATTGCGGTTCCTGTCGGCGCGGGTTCGGAATCGGGCCGTGGGCATAGCGAAACACCCCGGGCCGAAAGGGGGCGGACATCTTGACGAACGCCTCACGACGTGGCAAGAGGACGAGGCCGTCCGTCAACCCGCGGAGCGATGTCGGAGGACGCCGCTATCGTCAGCGCCACCCCACGATCCCCGAAGGACTCCCATGCGCATCGCCCTCACCGGTTCATCCGGCAAGCTCGGCACCGTCGTCGCCCGCGAACTGCGCGCGGCCGGTCACGACGTCATCGGCCTCGACGTGCGCGGCGAGCGCGGCCCCGGCTTCGTCCAGGTCGAGCTCACCGACTACGGCCAGGTGATCGACGCCCTCGCCGGCGTGAACGACCAGCACGACGGTTTCGACGCGCTCGTGCACCTCGGCGCGATCCCGGCCCCCGGCATCCGCTCCGACATCGCGACCTTCCACAACAACATGACGAGCACCTTCAACGTGTTCTGGGCGGCCGTGCGACTCGGCATCCGCAAGATCGTCTACGCCTCCAGCGAGACGGTGCTCGGTCTGCCGTTCGACGCACCGCCGCCGTACATCCCCGTCGACGAGGAGTATCCGCCGCGCCCCGAGTCGGTGTACTCGCTGGTCAAGACGCTCGAAGAGCGCATGGCGGTCGAGCTGGTGCGCTGGCACCCCGACCTCTCGATCACGGCGTTGCGCTTCTCGAACGTCATGGTGCCCGAGGACTACGCCGAGTTCCCGTTCGACGACGACGCCCGCACGCGCAAGTGGAACCTGTGGGGCTACATCGACGCCCGCGACGGCGCCCAGGCGATCGAGCGTGCGCTCGAGACCGCGCCCGCCGGGTTCGACACCTTCATCATCGCGGCGGCCGACACCGTCATGACCCGGTCGAACGCCGATCTCGTGGCCGAAGTGTTCCCCGACGTCGAGACGCGCGGCGACCTCGACGACACCCGCACGCTGCTGTCGATCGACAAGGCCCGACGGCTGCTCGGCTACGACCCGCAGCACTCGTGGAGGGACGAACGATGAGCGAGCACGCCTCTGACGAGCCCGTCATCCCGTTGCCGACCGCCCAAGAGAAGGAAGTCAGTTTCCTCGCCCGCAGCGGAGCGGTGGTGACCCTCCGCCTCATCGACACGGGCCGATTCGAGCTCAAGCTCGACACCCGCGGCGACTACACCGCCGAGCTGCGCCACGACGGTGAGACGTTCGAGGTGATCCCCGCGCCCGGCGTCCACGCGCTGGGCGGAAAGGGCCTCACCGCGACCGAGCTGTACGAGGGGTTCTGAGGCGGCGCGCAAGCCCGCACGCGCCGAAGCCCTCGAGCGATTGACTGGGGTCCTCGACCCGCCCGGAGGATCACCGTGAACCACGACGCCGACACCTACGACATCGCCGTGATCGGAGCAGGACCCGCGGGCACCGCGGCCGCCCTGCGCGCCGCCGAGCTCGGCGCCTCGGTGGTGGTGCTCGAGGCCGGACGCGTCGGCGGCACCTGCGTCAACACCGGCTGCGTTCCGACGCGCGTGCTCGCCAAGGCCGCGCGGCTGATGCGCGAGACGCGCTCCGCCGACGACTACGGCATCGTCGTGAACGAACCGCGCATCGATTGGGCCGCCGTCGTGAATCGCGTCCACGAGCGGGTGGATGCCGTGCGCTCCATCAAGCGCGAGGCCGAGCGTTTCGCCGCAGCCGGTGTCGACCTGGTGCACGAAGGTCGCGCGCGCTTCGCGGACGATCACACCCTGGTCCTCGACAGCGGACGCCGGATCCGGGCGGAGTCGATCCTGGTGTGCGTCGGCGGTCACTCGCGGCGTCTGCCGATCGCCGGTGCCGAGCTGGCGACCGTGCCCGAAGACGTCCTGTCGCTCACCGCGCTCCCCCGCCGCGTCGCCGTCATCGGCGCCGGCAACACCGGAGCGCAGCTGGTGACCGTGTTCCGTTCGTTCGGGTCGGAGGTCACCCTGCTCGACGTCGCGCCGCGTGTGCTCATGGCATCCGACGCCCGCATCTCCGAGGTCATCGCGTCGTCGTTCCGCGCGAACGGTGTCGACGTGCGCACCGGCATCGACACGGTCGACAGCCTCGAGAAGTCCCCCGACGGAGCCATCACGCTCGCGTGGAGAGAAGACGGTGACACCCGCACGACCGAGGTCGACGCGGTCATCATGGCCACCGGCTGGCCCGCCGATGTCGAAGACCTCGGCCTCGAGAACGCCGGGGTCGAGGTCGTGCGCTCGGCGATCCCCGTCGACCGGTACTTCCGCACGATGGTCCCGCACATCCTCGCCGTCGGCGACGCCAACGGACGCGACATGCTCGTGCAGGCCGCGCAGTTCGAGGGCGAGGCGGCGGCCGAGAACGCCGTGCTCGGGGCGAACAGGCGAACCCCGCACCACCTGCTGCCCGCCGGTGGGTTCACCGACCCCGACTACGCGGGCGTCGGCCTCACCGAGGAGCAGGCGCGCGACCGGGACCCCTCGTGCGTGGTCGCGACCGTGCGCTTCGCCGACCTCGACCGGGCCGTGATCGACGACCGCGAGAACGGCTTCCTCATGCTCATCGCCGACCGCCGGCGCGAGCTCGTGCTCGGCGCCCACGCGGTGGGCGAGAACGCGGTCGAGGTCATCCAGTCGGTGACCACGGCGATGGCCGCGGGAATCGATGTGGCGACCCTCGCGGGGGTGCGCTTCGCGTATCCGACCTACAGCGCGGTCATCGGCAACGCGGCGCGTGCGCTTCTGCACGCGGACTCCCCCGCCCTCCTGGAGTGACACACTGACATCGTGAGCATCGCCGATTCCGCCACGACCTCGAGCGCTCCCGCGCGCCGCGGGCGGCCCGGCTACGACCGCGAGGGCCTGCTGGCGGTCGCCGTGCAGCTGTTCAACGAGCAGGGTTACGACGCCACGAGCGTGGCCGACCTCGCCAAGCGTCTCGGACTGACCAAGTCGGCGCTGTACCACCACTTCTCGTCGAAGGAGGAGCTACTCGCGGTCGCGCTCGAGGCGGCCCTGGGCGGACTCGAGGCCGTGCTCGACGAGCCCGGCGCGCGCGAGGGCGCGGCATCCGACCGCCTGCGTCACGTGCTCACCGGCGCGACAGACGTACTGGTGGCGCAGCTGCCCGCCGTCACGCTGCTGCTGCGGGTGCGCGGCAACAGCGCCGTGGAGCAGGCCGCGCTCGAGCGGCGGCGCGTCTTCGACCACCGCGTCACCGGCCTCGTCGCCGAAGCCCAGGACGAGGGCAGCGTGCGCGACGACGTCGACGCCGCCGTCGCCGCACGCCTGCTGTTCGGCATGATCAACTCGGTCGTCGAGTGGTACCGCCCCGGGGGCAGCGTCGACGGCGACCGCCTCGGGGCCGACATCGTGCGCATCGCGCTCGACGGCCTGCGCACCGCCTGACCCGGCGCCCCCGCATCGCGCGTGGTCCCACGACGCGAAGAAGGGGCCCCGCGCGGTGCGCAGGGGCCCCTCCTCGGCATCCGGGATCACGCCCGCAGATCGACGCCCTTCGGCTCCGTGATGAGCGAGACCGCGCCGAGCGAGATGAGCGCGGCGACCGCGATGTAGACGCCGATCGTCCACGAGGCACCGGTCGAGCGCAGCAGGGCCTCGGCGATCATCGGGGCGAAGGCTCCGCCCATGATCGCGCCGAGCGCGTAGCCGATCGAGACGCCCGAGTATCGCACGTTCGCGGGGAACATCTCGGCGTACAGCGCGGCCTGCGGTCCGTACGACAGGCCGAGGCCGAGCGTCATCACGAACAGCGCGACGAAGTACCAGACGATGTTCGCGGTGTCGATGAGGAACCACATCGGCACGGCCCACACGGCCAGCAGCAGGTAGCCGAGCTGGAAGGTGCGCACGCGACCGAGGCGGTCCGAGAGCCGGCCGCCCCACAGGGTGAAGCCGAGCCAGCCGAAGGATGCCAGAGTCGTGGCCAGCAGCACGGTGGGGCGATCCATGCCCAACGCCGTGACGGAGTAGGTCGCGAAGAACGCGATGAGCAGGTAGCCCGCGGCGTTGTTGCCGATGAAGACGAACGCCGTCAGGGCGACCTGGCGCCAGTTCTTGCGGAACAGCTGACCGAGAGGGGCCGACGACTCCTTGCGGCGGCGCACGAGGTCTTCGAACACGGGGCTCTCCTCCACCGCGCGGCGGATGACGTATCCGACGACGATGAGCACGATCGAGAAGAGGAACGGTACGCGCCAGCCCCACGCGAGGAAGGCCTCGGCCGACATCGACGAGGTGAGGATCCACAGCGTCGCGGTGGCGAGGATCATGCCGACCGGAACACCGATCTGCGGGTACGCGCCGAAGTAGCCGCGGCGGTTGACCGGGGCGTGCTCGACCGAGAGCAGGGCCGCGCCGCCCCACTCGCCACCGGCCGAGAAGCCCTGCAGCACGCGCAGGAGGATGAGCAGGATGGGGGCGGCCACCCCGATCGCGGCGTAGGTCGGCAGCACGCCGATGAGGGCCGTCGACACGCCCATCATGATGAGCGTGAGCACGAGCATCTTCTTACGGCCGAGACGGTCGCCGAGCCGGCCGGCCACGACGGCACCGAGCGGGCGGAAGAGGAACGAGATGCCGATCGTCGCGAACGACAGCACCTGCGCGATGGCCGGATCGGTCTGGGCGAGGGGGGCGAGGAACAGCGGCGCGAGCACGAGGCCCGCCGCCTGGGCGTAGATGAAGAAGTCGTACCACTCGATCGAGGTGCCCACGAGGGTGCCGGCGAGAACGCGCCGTTCCTCTCGCGAGAGGGCTGCGGTGGCACGGGTGGATGCCGGGGCTTGGGTGGTGGCCATGAGAACTCCGTCGTTCTGTGGTCAGGGCGGTGGATCTCGATCGAATCTGTTACCGACCGAGCGTTCAGTAATAGTGTCAGAGCCGGACGCGCTCGACAAGAGCGCGAGAGCCGGACGCGCTCGACAAGAGCGCACGAACCGGCCGCGCGCGAGCGCGGCGGAAGGAGTGACCATGCCGGTGTGGAGCATCGTCCCCGGAGCCCTCGACGAGCGCCTCGGCATCACGGTCACCGAGCAGTCGGCCGATCGGGTGGTGGCCTCGATGCCGGTGGAGGGCAACACGCAGTCGCTCGGGCGCCTGCACGGCGGGGCGACCGCCGCCCTCGCCGAGGCCGTCGGCTCGTGGGCGGCCATGATCCACGCGTCGGGCTACGACAAGGTCTGCGTCGGGGTCGACCTCAACATCACGCACCACCGCGGCGCACGTGACGGGCGGATCCACGCCGTCGCCACGGCGGCGCACCGGGGTCGACGTCTCGCGACCTACGACGTCCACGTCACCGACGACGACGGCAGGCCGATCGCGACGGCGCGCATCACGAACCTGCTCGTCGACCCGGACGCGCAGGGCTAGCCGAACGACGCAATCCGCGACGCCTGGCGCGGGGAGAGACACCGCGACTCTGACATCCTGGATCGCATGACGGGTATCCGAGGGGTTGCGCCACCCCCATGCGGCGCAACCCCTCGCCCGTC
This sequence comes from Microbacterium sp. P26, assembly GCF_023712585.1. NCBI lineage: Bacteria > Bacillati > Actinomycetota > Actinomycetes > Micrococcales > Microbacteriaceae > Microbacterium > Microbacterium sp. P26. The sequence continues at coordinate 15,249 of NZ_JAMAXZ010000006.1, forward strand.
GTCGTCAGACCCGAACATCGGACGACGGGCGTGCGGGTGCCCTCTCGAAGCCGGAGACGGCACCCACCCCCACCAGTGCTGTGTCACCCCCGCCGCATTCCTTACACCGGGGTCGAAAAGTTTTTTCCGCGGGCCTGCCGTAAGGTTCGCCGCCCTGGCGACACAGCCCGGGTACGAGCACGAGGAAAGACGGCGGTGACGGACGACGCGGGATTCGTGGCGCTCTTCCGTGAGCATTACAACGCGGTCAGACGTTTCATCGAGCGACGCGTGTCGGATCGCGAGGCCGCCGACGACCTGACGATGGAGTGCTTCGAGATCGCGTGGCGCAAGCGCGATCCGCGAGAGCCGTTCGGGTTGCCGTGGCTGTACCGCACGGCACGCAACCTCATCGCGAACGAGTACCGACGACGAGACAGGGAGGGGGCACTGTGGACGCACATCGAAGACCAGGTGCGCACGCTCTCGAGTTCGTCGGAGGGCGAGATGATCGAACGCCTGGTCGATGCGATACGCCAGCTCTCCGAACGCGAGCGCGAGATCCTCTGGCTCACGTACTGGGAGGAACTCTCGGCGGCCGAGGTGGGGATCGTCGTCGGCGCCAGCGCGGGGACCGTCTGGACCCGGTTGAACCGCGTGCGGGCGAAACTCCGCCCCCTGCTCGAGGGGACCGCCGTCTCCGCGGAGGAGGTGTTCGATGACCGACGATGATCTGACCCGGGCCATGCGGCGCCTCGATCCGGCGCTCACCCCCCTCGACGCCCCGATCCCGCTCGACGCCGAACGTCGCGCCCGCGCCTTCGCCTCGTCCGCACAGAAGACGCGGCGTCGACCGGCCCTCGTGACGTGGGGCTCCGCCGCCGCGGTCGTCGTGCTCGCGCTGGCGATCGTGACCGGAGTCCTGTGGATGCCGAGTTCCCCGGCATCCGCCCTCACTCCCCAACCCCTGGCGTTCACCGTGATCTCCGACGACGCCTCTCAGGTGATCGCGCAGGCGCGGCAACGCCTGACCGACGGCACCGGACCCGCCGAGCCCGAGCGCCGTTCGCTCTCTCTCGGCTGGTACTTCAGCGGATCGCCCGACGCGGCCGAAGCGACGGTGTTCCGCCGCGAGTGGGTCGACGTCCGGTGGAACGCCGACCTGTCCGGGTCGGTCGTGACGACCGCCGCCGAGGCGACGAACGCGGCGGGCGACACGGTCCCGGCCGGAGAACCGACGCCCGGCACCGTCGTGGGCGATCTGACCTTCGTGCAGAACCAGTTCGCGCCCCTCTCCCCCACGCCACCCGAGCCGACGGTCGACGCCATGAGGGCCCTGGTGCTCACCTCGACGGGCGCCGGAGACCAGTTGACGGCGGGCGATGCGATGCTCGGGGCACGTGCCCTGCTCGGCGAATGGACGCTCACCGGTCCGCAGCAGGCCGCCTTGCTCGAGGTCGTCGCCCAGGCCCCCGGGCTCCGCGTGGTCGGAACGGCCTTCGACCGCCTCGGCCGCCCGGTCGTCGGTCTCGCCGCGGTGCCGTCGGGGCTGACCACGTCGGAGTCGACCCTGTTGCTGTCGGCCGACACGGGGCGCATCGTCGGGTTCGAATCGGCGCTCCTCACCGACAGCGAGACCCTGAAGCTGCCCGCGGGGTCGATCACCGATTACACCCTCTGGGATGTCCTCGACAGGAAGGCGGACACCGAATGACCAGCACCGACCAGCTGCACCCCGACATCGCCGCGGCCCTCCGGGAGATCCCGGGTGGCGTCGTCATCGACTCCCATCACGCCGAATGGCCCGAGCTGGGCATGACCATGGACGTCCCCTCCGGCACCGAGCGGGCGGTCGGAAGCTGCGCCGACGGCAACGTCTGCGCCTTCAGCGGATCGAGCCTGTCGGGCACGCGCGTGTCGTTCTCGACGTGCGGCACCTACTCCCCCGGCATCACGGTGCGCTCGATCGCCGACGCGCGATCTTCCGGTTACGTCCAGGCGCGTTCGTCGTCGGGCGCGGTGCTGGCCACAGCGATCGCCACCTCGTGGGCGAACGTCTCGGGAACCGTCGCGACGCTGAAGTGCGTGCCCTGAGCGCAGCTCACCGCCAGGGACGCTCCGACCGCCGGCGCCAGTAGTCGTCGGGATCGGTCGCGAGCTCGTCCGGGGCCGCGACGGGGCGCGCCTGCACCCCGCGGCGCAGGTGCGCGGCCGTCGTCGCTCCGCTGAGCACGATGTCGGCCCAGGGCTGCGCCCGTGCGGCGCCGAGGGCGATCACGTCGGGCGAGATCCCGGATGCCAGGCGGTCGAGGCGGCTGCCGGGCTCGGCGCGCGCGAGCTCGCCGTTGGCGAGAGCCTCTTTCACCACCACCGTCCAGCCGGCGTCGTGGACCGTCTGCAGCGCGGGCGCGACCGCGGTCTCGAGCAGGTTCCACGTCGACTGCACCACCGAGAACGGGTGCGCATCGATCGCGAGGGCGGCGCGGATCACCTCGCCCTGGTGCGGCCCGCTCGTCGACAGGCCGACGCGGACGCCGCGGTCACGCAGGGCGCGCAGCCGGTCGAGCAGGACGGCATCCGACAGCGCGGAACTGTCGGGGGTGACCGAGTGGATGAGATAGAGGTCCGGGGCAGAGCCGAGCGCCGCGAGCGTCTCGGGCCACTGCCGGTCGAACATGGCGACCGAGTGCTCTTTGCGCTCGTGCACCGCGGCATCCATCCGCCAATCGCCGACGTAGGCGTAGCCCCACTTCGAACCGATCGTCAGCGCGGCGCGACGCTCCGGATGCCGTGCGAGCCACGACCCGAGGAACTCCTCGGCGTACCCGTACGAACGGGCCGCGTCGACGTAGCGGATGCCGAGACCCCACGCCTCGTCGAGCAGAACGTGCCCGCGGTCGCGCATCGCGTCGATCGAACGGGAGGCCGGGTCGCCCAGATCCGCGTCACGGGCCGTGGTGATGGAGGCGGGGCGGCCGACGGCGGCGAGGCCGAGACCGAGGCGGGCGACGTGCATGCTCCGACGCTAGCGGCGGGGAACACGACACGACAGCGCGCGGTTGCACCCGCCATGACCTCGCGCGACCCGTACGCCGACGACCGGCAGCCCATCTGCCCGTCGTGCGGGGTGACGATGCATCCGCTGCTCGACGAGCAGATCACCGCCGACGAGTGCCGCGAGTGCGGGTTCCAGGTCGACTGGGCGGCGCCGGATGCCGCGCGGTCCGACGACGATCGCGGCTACCGGGACCGCTGGGCCGACGAGAGCTGAGGGGCGCTCCTCACCGCCCGGCTGTCTGAGGCACCAGGTCGAACTCGGCGTCCAGCGCCGCGATCTCCGCCTCGGCCGCGGCGACCGCCTGCGCGCGCTCGGCGGCGGGAAGCCACGACGCCTCGATCGAGGCGACGGCCATGCGGCGCACCTGGTCGGCGGTGGCGCCGATCTGCTCCGAGACGATGCGGTACTCGGATGCCAGCGTGGTGGGGAACATGCCGGGGTCGTCGGAGCACGGGATGACGTTGAGACCCGCGTCGAGCATCGCCGAGATCGACGCGCGCCGCCACGGCCGCCACGACCGGCGCGAGGTGGTCGAGGCGACGGTGAAGGCGACCTGCTGGTCGCGCAGACGCGCGACGACGTCGTCGTCTTCGAGCACGTAGTAGCCGTGGTCGATGCGGTCGCAGCCCAGCTCGTCGAGACACGTGATCGTGTTGACGGCAGTGGGCGCGTGCTCCGACGAGTGGGCCGTGCGGCCGAGGCCCGCCTCACCCGCGAGCCGGTACGCGTCGACGAAGCGCTCGGGGGGACCTGCGGTCTCGAGGTTGTCGAGGCCGATGCCGGCGACGTAGGGGTGCGGGTTGTCGACGACGCGGCGCACGACCTCGAGGGCTTCGTCACCGCTGCGACTGCGGTCGATGCCCTGGATCATGAGTCCCGTCATGCCGAAGTCGCGCTCGGCACGGCGGATGCCCTCGGCGTAGGCCTCGACCGCGCCCGTGTAGCCGAGCGAGGCGAGATGCGGCGGGAGCGCATCGAAGAAGAGCTCGAGGTGACGGGTACCGCTGAGGCGGTGGGCGTCTTCGAAGGCCTCGTAGACGATGCGGGTCAGATCGTCGGCGTCGCGCAGCACCTCGACCACCCAGTTCGACACCTGGAACAGCGAGTACGACACCGCCGGCTCATAGGCGATGCGCTCCTGGGGGACGGGGATGCGCGTGTGGCGGTAGAGGGCGGGATCCGGCGGCAGCGAGTTGATGTCGGCGAAGATGCGCTCGGGGTCGGCGGGCAGGGCGAGCGACTCCCGTCGCGCCAGCTCGGCGAACGTCGCGGGGCGCACCGTGCCGATGAGGTGGCAGTGCAGATCGGCCTTGGGGAGGCGGTGGAGGTACGCGGCGGGGAGGGGCTGTGCGGTCATGGTGGAGCCGTTCGTGCGTGGTGGAGCAGAGGGGCACCCGGCCACCGAGCGGGGGGAACTCGGTGGCCGGGCGGTCGGCCGTCCGGCGTGGGGCACGGACGACCGGTCGGGGGCGGTCAGCGCGAGGTGACCTCACGGGCGAAGCGTTCGACCCACTGACCGCGGTTGGGGAGGATCTCTGCCGGGTCGAGCGTCGAGTAGCCGGCGGCGACCGGGTCGGCGGCGATGTCGCCGACGACGGCGGTGATCTCGGCGGGGATCTCGGCGTCGAGGGCGACGGGCAGGTCGCCGACGATCTTGGCCGACTGGCTCTGGGCCTCGGTGGAGAGCAGGTAGTCGACGAAGGCGTAGGCGCCCTCGATGTTCGGTGCCCCCGCGGGGATCATCGCGCGGTTGGTCGCCATGTAGCGACCCTCGGTCGGCGCGGTCCACGCGACCGGCTCGCCCGAGGCGATCAGCGTGGTCGCGAACCCGCTGAGCGCGTCGGCGGCGACGATCTCGCCCTGCGTGAGCAGGTTTGTCACCTCGGTCGACGACGAGTAGAACTGCAGGATGCCGGGAGCCCAGCCGCCGATGGTCGAGTAGGCCGTGTCGATGTCGAACGGTCCGCTGCCGAACGCGTCGGCGACACCCGAGACGGCGAGCTGACCGGCGGTGACGGAGATGTCGGGGAACGCGAGGCGACCGCTCAGGGCGGGATCGGCGTACAGCGACCAGTCGGCGGCCTGCGCCGCGGTGACCTCGCCGGTGTTGTAGATCGTGCCGTTGAGCTGGTAGCTGTACGCGGGGCCGTCGAAGCCCTCCTCGACGGCGAAGTCGGCGATGTTCGCCAGGTTGGGCACGTTCGACTCGTCGAACGACTGGAACAGGTCCTTCTCCTGCCCGGATGCCGCGAACGTGTCGGAGATGAGCATCACGTCGATGCCGGGGTCTCCGGCGGCCAGCTGCAGCTGCGACAGACGGTCGGCGTTGCTGCCGGTCTCGACGTCGACCTTGATGCCGGTCTTCTCGGTGAACGGGTCGATGACGGCCTTCTGGAACTCCTCGACGCCGAACGGGAAGGTACTGACGACGATCGTGTCGCTCGCCGCGGCGTCTCCGCCACCGGAGGAGCCGGAGCATCCCGTGGCGATGAGCGCCGTGGCGACGAAGACGGACGAGGCCGCGAGGATGCGGCGGGGGGTGCGGTTCATGCGTGTCCTCTCGAACGGCGGGCGGGGCCGGCCGACGTGTGCGGTGGGGCGGGGCGGGTGGAGCAGGCAGGGGAAGCGCGCGGGTCAGGCCGCGAGCCGGATGAGTCGGGCGGCGGGCGCCGAGACGGTGACGTTCTGGCCCGGGCGGGCCGTGACGTCTTCGTCGCGGACATCGGCGACCAGGCGGACCGTCTCTCCGGCGCGGTCGACGGTCTCGACGGTGACGAGGCGATCGACGCCGCGGTACGCCACGTCGGTGACGACGCCGTCGATCGAGAGTCCGGATGCCGCCGACGCGCCGAGCGTCAGGTGCTCGGGCCGCACGGTGGTCAGCGACCCGTCGGCATCCGTCACGAAGTTCTCGTACCCCAGGAACTCGGCGACGAACCGGTTGGCCGGAGCGCCGAACACCTCGGAGGGAGCCCCCTCCTGCATGATGCGGCCGGCGCGCATGAGCACCATGCGGTCGGACATCTCGAGGGCCTCGTCCTGATCGTGGGTGACGAGAACGACGGTGAGTCCGGTCTCGGCCTGGATGCGGCGGATCTCGGCGCGCATCTGCACGCGCAGGCGGGCGTCGAGGTTCGACAGGGGCTCATCGAGCAGCAGCAGGGTCGGGCGGATGGCGATCGCGCGGGCGAGGGCGACACGCTGCTGCTGCCCGCCCGAGAGCTTCTTGGGCCGGCTCGCGGCGAGGTGCCCGAGGCCCACGAGGTCGAGAGCCTCGGCGACCCGGCGCTTGCGCTCGGCCGGGGCCACCTTGCGCAGCTTCAGCCCGTAGCCGACGTTCTCGGCCACGCTCATGTGCGGGAAGAGCGCGTACGACTGGAACACCATGCCGAGGCCGCGCTTCTCGGGAGGCAGGCGCGTGGCATCCGTTCCCGCGATCATGATGCGCCCGGAGGTGGGCTGCGTGTAGCCGGCGAGCATGCGCAGCGACGTGGTCTTGCCGCACCCGCTCGGGCCGAGCAGCGTCGTGAGCTTGCCCGTGGGGATGGCGAGGTCGATGTCGTCGACGGCGGTGAACTCGCCGAAGCGCTGGGTGACCCCGACGAATTCTGCTGCAGTGGTCATCGGTTGATCCCTCCGAAGATGCGGGCGAAGCCGACCGTGCGTTCGGCGATGACGGCCACGACGACCGTGCCCGCGAGGATGATGGTGCTGGTCGCCGCGACCATGGGGTCGTAGCTCTGCTGCACGTAGTCGAGCATCGTGACCGGGAGCGTGCGGAAGTCGCGGCTCTGGAGCAGCAGCGACAGCGGCACGTTGTTGAACGAGGTGACGAAGCTCAGCAGGCCGGCGGAGAAGATGCCGGGGCGCAGCAGCGGCAGGGTCACGGTGAAGAAGGTGCGCACCGGCGAGGCACCGAGGCCGCGGGCGGCCTCTTCGACACCGGGGTCGGCGAGCGCGAGCGAGGCACCCGTCACGCGCACCGCGTACGGGAGCATCAGCACCGTGTGACCGATCAGCAGCACGGGGAAGTTGTCGAGGCGCAGGCCGATGATCAGCTGCTGGTAGAGCGCCAGACCGACGACCAGCTCGGGCACGATCAGCGGCGAGAGGAAGAGCCCCTCGACGATGCCCTTGCCGGGAAGACGGCCGCGGTGGATCGCCAGGGTCACCGGCACGCCGATCACCAGCGCGAACAGCGTGGCGAGCAGGGCGAGCTCGAGGCTCGACACCAGGGCCGACAGGAACGGGTCGTACGAGAAGGCGGCCTCGAACCAGCGCAGCGAGAAACCCTCGGGCGGGAACTTCAGCGAGCGACCGGCGGTGAACGCGGTGGCGACCACGAAGAGGATCGGCACGATCATGACGATGTAGCCGGCGACGGCGAGCGAGGCCGCGACAGGACGCGAGGTCTTCACGAGGTGGCCCCCCGTCGTCCGACGAAGGCCGAGACCCCTGAAACCGCGAAGACCAGGACGGTCATGATGATCGCGGTGGCGCTGGCGGCGGCCCAGTCGATGCTGACGCTCGAGTAGGAGTACAGCTGGGTCGACAGCATGCGCTGGCTCGACCCGCCCAGAAGGTACGGCGTCGTGTAGGCGGTGACGCTCCCGGCGAAGACCAGGGTCGCCGCCACCACCATGCCGGGGGCCGACAGCGGCACGACGATCCCCCAGAAGGTGCGCGTGCGTCCGGCGCCGAGTCCGCGGGCGGCGTCGTCGAGGCCCGGGTCGACCTGGGCGACGGCGGAGTAGCACGAGATCACCGCGAGCGGGAGGAAGAGCTGCGTGAGGCCGAGCACGATCGCCAGCTCCGTGTAGAGCAGCTGGGGCGCCTTCTCGACGAGCCCAAGCCCGACGAGCAGTTGCCCGACCGCGCCGTTCGAGCCCAGCAGCACGAGCCACCCGAAGGTGCGCACGACGTTGCTGAGCAGCAGGGGGAAGATCGCGAGCGCCAGCAGCACGCCCGCCCAGCGGGAGGCCGAGCGGGCGAGCAGGTAGGCGATCGGGAAACCGAGCACGATGCAGACGATCGTGACGATGAGTCCGAGCCCGACGGTGCGTCCGATGATGGCGAGGTCGTAGGGGTCGGTCAGCATGCGGCCGAGGCGCTCGAAGATGTCGAGCGCGCTGACTCCGGGAGGCGCGAAGAGCATCGCCACCGACGGGATGAGGAACCCCACCAGCAGCAGCGCCAGCCCCGGCAGGGCGAGCAGTCCGGTGCGGCGTGACAGCACGGGCGGACTCCGTTCGTGAGGGGGTTTGCAACCGGTTGCGCAACCGGTTGTTACCACCGTAGGGCGCTCGCGAGCCGAAATGCGACCCGGCGTGTAAACAGCGTGTAAAACGCCGCCCCACCCGCAACGCAACCGGTTGTGAGCCCTCAGTAGGATGATCGGACTGTGCGCGAGCCTCGCGTCAGCGGAAGGGGGCTTCGTGACGACGCTCGCCGATGTCGCCGCTCTGGCGGGCGTGGCCAAGTCGACGGCATCCCGCGCGCTCGGGCGCCCCGACCTCGTGGCCCCCGAGACGGTCGCGCGCGTGCGCGCCGCAGCGGTCGAGCTCGGATTCGTGCCGAACCGCGCGGCCAGCCATCTCGCGCGAGGCAACAGCGGCATCGTCGCCCTGGTCGTGCCCACGCTCGACAACGCCTTCTTCACGCCCATCATCGCCGGGGCACAGGTCCGCGCTCGGGCCTCCGACCTGCAGCTCACCGTCGCCGTGCACCCGCTCGACGACGCCGACGACGTCGTCGACCTCGGTCGACTCATGCGCCAGGTCGACGGCTGCATCCTCGTCGCCCCGCGCGCGAGCGACGAGGTCGTGCACGAGGTCGCAGCCTTCGGTCCGACCGTGCTCGTCGATCGCGAGGTCGCGGGCCTGACCTCGCTCGTCGCCGACACCGCGCGCGCCTTCGCCGACCTCAGCGAGCGCTTCGTGGCGTCGGGGCACCGCGCCATCGCCTACCTGGGCGGACCGGTGGGGTCGTGGCAGGACGCCCAGCGCAGCGCGGCCATCGCCGATGCCGTGGGCGACCGCGCCACCTTGACCCGCCTCGGTCCGTTCCCGGCGACCTTCGCCGCGGGCGTGGGTGCCGCTGACTCCGTCATCGCCTCGAACGCCACCGCCGTCGTCCCGTACGCCACCTCGCTCGGTCTCGGGCTCGTGTTCGCCCTTCGCGCCCGCGGTATCTCGTCGCCGGGTGAGATCGTCGTCAGCGCCGAACGGCTGGTCGCCGAAGCCATCGGCGCAGACGAGGTGCCCGCGATCGACGTCGACGGCGACGAGCTGGGTCGCGAGGCCATGTCGGCCTTGGTCGACATGCTCGCGTCGGGCCTCGACACCGGTGCGCGCCGCCGCCTCGACGTCGCCGTGCACTGGCCCGAGACGACGCCGGTCGTGTGACGCACACACGCGATCTGCGCGCGTGAACACGCTCTCCACGCGTTTCCGCTCGCGGATCGCGGTGATGAGTGTGTCTACGGGCCGATCGCGCCCACAACGAGACCCGCCCGGCCGAGGCACCGGCGCACGAGGCGCCGGGCTCGACCGGGCGGGTCGGAATCGCGGTCAGACCCACTCGATCTCCCCGCTGATGCCGGGCCGACGGCGCCGCATTCTCATGGCGAGAGCACCGGCGCCCAGCAGTCCGGCAGCCACCGCCAGGAGCGCCCACGCCTGCGCGGCGCCCGTCTGCGCCAGTTGGCCGCTGGTCTGGTGCGCGGTCGACGACCCGCCCGTGCCGGCGGGAGCACCGGCCGACGGCGACCCTCCCGAACCGCCGGACGCCGGGGCGTCCGCCACGGTGAACGAGAGGGGGGCGGATGCCGAGCCGGCGGCGACATCCGTGCCCTCGAACACCGCGACGACGACCTGACGTCCCGCAGGAAGACCCTCCGCGAGCGTCAACCGAGCGACGCCGTCTTCGAGTTCGGCCGTCGTGAGCACCGTTCCCGCGGTGGGATCGTCCGCCGAGTCGACGGCCACGAGCCGCACCGTGCCATCGGTCGCGCCGTCGACGGTCGCCGTGAAGCGGAGCGGACCACCCGCCACGGCGGTGACGTCCGCGTCGAGTGCGAGCGTGGTCGACGTCGGCACGAGCACCGCGATGTCGACGCCCAGGACTCGACCCGATCCCTCGCCGACCGCGCGAGCGGAACGCGCACCGAGCGGGCTGTCGGCCGGGATCGCGACGGCGACCGCCGCCTTCCCGTCGGCATCCGCCACGACGGTGGCGATCTCGTCGTCGGCCAGCGTGAACCGCACCGCCTCACCGGGGCGGAAGCCCGAGCCGCTGAGGGTCACCGTCCCGCCCGGCGCGACCTGCGTCGCCGAGGCCGAGAGGACGCCCGGGGTGAGCGTCGCCGCGAGCTCCGCGCAGGCGTCCCCTTGCACGCCGACCGGATCCAGCTCGGGACTGGTGCCCGTCACTCCGTCGTCCTCGCGCACGGCGAGGGTTCCGAACGCGTCCGCCCCCATCACGGCATCCGTCGAGTTCGTCGCACTGATGACGAACGACGAGGAGGGCGTGGCCGACGGGGTGTCGTTGCCGACGATCGGAACCGTCACGGTCTTGCAGGTCTCGCCCGGCGTGAACACGACCTTCTGCGAGGCCGACGACACGACGCCGGTGCCGAGCACGCTGAACCAGGCGGTCACCGTCGCCGGGTCGGCGTGGTTCAGCGCCACCGCGACCTGCGCGGTGCTCGGACCGTCGGTCTCCTCGACGAGGGTCGACCCGACGCCCACCGTGGTCCGCTTCTGAACGTCGGCGGCGATGCTGGTCGGGGTGTCGAAGGCGAGGTCCGAGAGGTAGAGCCCGCCTGCCCCGGTCCCGTCGGCGCCGACCGCGGCCGAGAAGCGCACCTCACGGACGTCGGTGAGGTCGATGCCGCTCACCGCCGCGAGCGGGATCGTCACCTGCTGCAGCACGAACTTGTTCAGCACGGCTTGAGACCCGCCCGGCATGCGGTTGACGGCGAGCGGGTTGATGTCCGACACCTTGCGGCTGAAGACGCGGCCGGAGCCGTCGACGAGGCTGATGACCGCGTCGGTGCCCGAGGGGACGGTGCGGTCGGGCGCCATCTTCACCGTGAGCTGCGACCGCTTCGACACGTCGCGCGAGCCCGAGGGCAACGACACCCGCAGCTCTCCGGTGCTCGGGGCTGCGGGGTCGGTCCCGCCGGTCCAGATGAAGCGCGTGACGGGCGTCGCCTCGACGTTCAGCCCGAACCGCGCCGGCGTCCAGTGCGGCACGCGGGCCGACCCGATGTCGCGCGTGGTGCAGTACGGCATCGCGGGCGGGATCGACGACGACGTCTCGGCGTTCGCACACACCTGGGCGGAGGCCGCACCGGTGGTGCGCACCAGGGTGCTCGCCGAGGCGAAGTCGGTCACCAGACTCGTCGCCGACCCGGGCTGCGCCGCCATGACCCGCACGTCCGCGGAGGCGGTGCGCGGTGTCGAGGGCTTGATCGACCCGTCGAACAGCGACTGGAACTGCTTCTCGTGACCCATCGTCATCCGGAAGAAGCCCGTCATGTACGACACGCCCACCTGATACTGGGCAGCGGCCGTGAGCCGGGTGGAGTCGGTCGTGGAGCAGCTCGAGGTGAGGTCTTTCGTGCTCCAGTCGTCGCCGGTCGAGTAGGGGTACAGGCCGGGCGTCCACACGGAGTTGAAGAAGTTGTGGTTCGCGCCCATCACCCACACCGCCGAACGCAGCACGTCGTCGCCGAAGGCGTGGCGCGAGTCGTCGACGAAGTGCTGGCCCTGCTGGTTGACCACGTCGCCGTCGCAGTACGGCAGCACCACGCTCATCGGCACGTCGGGCACGGTCATCCGGCCGAAGTCGACGGGCGCCAGGGGCAGCACGGCGGTGATGTGGAACGGCTGGGTCCGCGCGGCGTTCAGGGTGACCGCCGCGGTCACGCCCTCGCCGCCTCGGGAGTGCCCCATGATCCCGACGTCGTCCAGGTCGAAGCGGCCGGCGAGGCTCGCGGCCGTCACCCCCGCCGCCGCGGTCGCCGGTGCGTCCGTGCGGGTCGTCGCGTAGGCGAGCGCCTGATCGAGGGTGCGCGTCACGGTGGTCGACGAGCCCTGCGCGTCGGGCCAGCTCACGTCGTCGTACGAAACGGGTCGACCGGCGTCGACGGCCGCGAGCATGTCGAGGGTGTCGAGCACGAGCTGCCCGCGGGCGCGCGCGCCGAAGTCGAGGGCGAACGGGTTGTCGTTGGCGTTGATCGCGTTCGCGGCGATCGACACGACGTTGTAGCCGTGCGAGGCCAGAGCGCGCCCGGTCCCCTCGTAGCCCTGATACGACCGCACGTTGACCTGGCTGGGGTCGCACGGCCAGCGCAGGGTGTTCGCCGTTCCGGTCGCGCACCACGCGTGGCGGCCGTGCAGCAGGATCACGGTGGGGCGCTCACCCGGGGCGTCCGTGAGGTACATCTTCCCGGTCATCTCACCCCGGATGCCGCCGATCCCCTGCAGCGCGATGGCGCGGTCACCGAAGTCGTACTCCACCTCTGTCACCGAGTTCGGGCCCGGGTCGGCGGGGTCCTCGGCTCCCGAGAACGTCGTCGCCCGCGGCGCGGACTCCTCTTCTTCCGTGCGCCAGGACGTCCGGGCGGTCGGGCTCTCGGCGGCCTTGTCCCCTCCGCCCGACGCCCAGCCCTTCTCGACGTCGTGCGCGGAGACGACGCGGGAGTCGGCGGTGGACACCGACAGAGTGAGTCCGTCGGCCGACTCGGTCGCGAGACCGATCGTCTCGCCGTCGACGAGAAGGGTCGGCGCGTCGCTCACGATGGGCAGCGGCTCGTCGAGTTCGTAGGTGACGAGGTAGCCCCCGGGGGCCGATGAGACGGACCAGTCGTCGCCGGAGGCGAGGACGCCCCCGGGCGGGGCGGCGGTCGCCGCGGGGGCGAGACCGAGGACGAGCGCGGACGTCAGGACGGTCGCCGGGAGGGCGGACCAGCGTGCGCGCGAGGACGCGAAAGATCGCATGAGGCTCCGATGCGGGGTCGAGTGCGGGAATCGGGTATCGCATCGCACCGACGTGTCGGTACGCCCCGTCAGGGTAGGGTCCGCCCCGTCGTCGTCCGGGCCCTCCGGCACGCCCGCGGACGCGGGCCCCGAGGCGTTCCAGCGCGGCCTTCACCGCCCGGCAACGTCGCGAAACACGGGAATCACCTGCACGTCCACCCGTGTCGCGCGGACGGGCATCCCGCTCGAGCGGACTACCGCTCGCGGTGGCGGCGCACCTCGATCGCGCTGAGCAGCATCGCCGCGCCCGAGAACGCCACCGACACCGCGAGGGCGAGGGTGAGCGCGTCGGCGAAGGGAACGGCATCCGGTGCTGGAGACCCCGGACCGCCCGCACGGGCCGCGGCCCCGACCGCGAGCACGAAGCTCGTGCCCAGCACGGTCTGACCGATCGACGATCCCACGCGCTGCGCGGTCTGTACGACTCCCCCGGCGACCCCGCCTCGTCGGGGGTCGACGTCGGCGAGGGTGAGGGTCTGGTTGGGCGTGACGATCGCACCGCCCGCGACGCCGAGCACGAACAGCGGCACGCACAGGCGCAGGATCACGCTGACCGGATCGGTCGCGTCGGCCGCCGTCTGCACCAGAACCCCGAGGATCACCGTGACGGTCGTGAACACCGCGACCGCACCGACCAGCAGAGGGCGCCCCACCCGCGAGACGAAGCGACCGGCGACGGGTGCGCCGACCACCGATCCGATCGCGTACGCCGTGACGCCGAGGCCCGACTGCAGCGCGGTGAAGCCGAGTCCGTCCTGGTAGTACAGCGCCAGCACGAGGGGAATGCCGGTGTTGCTGCAGAAGAAGACGATCGCGAACACGACGCCCGTGACGAACGAGCGCACGCGGAACAGGCGCAGGTCGAGAAGGGGCCCGGCATCCGCCCTCGTCAAACGCGCCTCGTGCCGCACGAGCCCGAACAGGAAGACCGCCGCCGGAATCAGCAGGAGCAGCATGAGCGGGCCGCCACCCTGACCGGTCTCGACGATCGGGAACAGCAGGCACAGCACGCCGGCGCCCAGCAGCACCGCCCCGAGCACGTCGACGCGCTGACCGGATGCTGCGGCCACCGGCTCGTCGGCGGGGACCCACCGCCGGGCGAGCAGCACCGCGACGACACCGACCGGCACGTTGATGAAGAACACCAGGCGCCAACCGATGTCCGGCCCGCCCGCCGAGATCAGCAGTCCCGCGATGACCGGGCCGAGGGCGGTGCCCGCGCCGACCGTGAGCCCCAGGCGCCCGAAGGCCCGGCCCCGCTCCCAGGCCGGGAACGCGTTCTGGATGAAGCCCGAGACCTGCGGCCCCATCATGCCGCCGAACAGCCCCTGCACCACCCGCGCCGCGATCAGCAAGCCCGCGTTCGGGGCGAGCCCCACCGCGGCGCTCGCGATCACGAATCCCAGCACGGCGATCGTGAAGATGCGCCGCCGCCCCCACCCGTCACCCAGTCGTCCGCCGATCACCGGCACGAGCGCGAACGCGAGCACGTACCCCGTCACGATCCACTGGAGTTCGCTGGCATCCGCCCCGGTCGAGCGTCCGATCGACGGCAGGGCGACATTCGTCACGCTGACGTCGAGCAGGGCGGCGAACTGCCCCATCAGCATCACCGAGAGCGCACGCCATCGACGCGGGTCGGGAGCGGGGGCGGATGCCGTCACGAGGCGCCGCGAATCAGCTCGCCGTGCGCAGACGCAGGAAGGCCTCGGCGACGCCTCGGTCCACGGCATTCGGAACGGGATGCACCCCGGTGACGACCTCGCCCCGCGCGACGGCGGCCAACGAGCGCGCCTGCAGCGTCAGTCCGAGGTCCATGGCCTCGATCGGGTTGCCGAGCCCCGCGACGAGGTTGACCATGTTGGTGTCGGCGATCACGTGCACCGCGCGGTCGCCGGGCAGGGCGTGGGTCGCGTGGAATCCCTCGGTCGCGACGGGCCGGCCGAGCGCGGCCAGATCCATCTCCCACGGGTGATGACCGACCCCGGCGATGATGACGCCGTGCGGGAGGTGCGCGATCTGCGCGGCTCCGAGCACCCCGGGCGCCCCGGTGGCGAGGAAGACGAACCGGGCGTGCGCGAGCGCCTCGTCGAGCTCGGCGACGATGAAGCCCTCGAGCGAAGCCTCGAGGGCGCGGTAGGGATCCGTGTCGACAACGGTGACGACGGCGCTGAGCTGGCGCAGGGTGTGCGCGGTCCCCCGCCCGCACGGACCGAACCCGATGACCGTCGCGCGCGAGCCGGGGATCATGAGGTTCGTCGCGTTCATGAACGCCTGCACGACCGACTGCCCGACGCCGAAGCGGTTCTCGACCAGGAGCTTGAGCGGACTGTCGTTGATGACGACGATCGGATGCCGCACCTCGTGCTCGCGACGGCGCAAGACGATCCCGCCGGTCGTCGTCTCTTCGGTGCCGCCGCGCAGGTGCGGGGCGGGGTGACCGTCGAGCACGCCGCGGAACAGGTCGCCGCCGTTGTCGAGGATGAGGTGCGGGTCGCTCGTGAGCACGGCGGCGACGCGCGGGGCCTCGTCGTCGCGGGCGGCGTGCACGGTGACACCGCGATCCCGCAGGTCGGCGACGGTGTCTTCGCGGGTGGTCCCGGGCGAACCGGTGAGCGAGACCTGCGCTCCGGCCTCGACGAGCAGGCGCACGAGCACCGCCGTCTTCGGTTCGATGTGCAGACACATCGCGATGCGCAAACCGTCGAACACGGGAGCGAGCTCGCGGACGGCCTCGCGGGTGAGGGGCATGTGCGCATCGGCCCATTCGAGGCCGGGCGCGGGAGGGGTGGGGTAGGTACGGGTGGTCATGGTGATCCGATCAGTGAGGGGTGGCGAAGAACGACACCCGCGTCACTGATAGAGCTCGGACCGGTACGAGTGATCGCCGAAGATCGGGGCGGGGTGGGACCCGCCGCCGTGACCCGCGGCGATCGACATGCGCTGAGCCTATGCCCGTGAGCGGAGGGGGAGGGCCTCGGAACTCGCATGGGAGTCCTGTGCGGTCGCCCTGGCCCTCGGGGGTCGCTACGCTCCTTCTGTCGATCGTGCGATCGACCTCCCCAGGCCCGCGACCCGCGACGGTGCAATCGCCGGCGCCCGGGGCGAGGACGCCTCCGCCCGCGCACCCCCTGCAGGCGACGACACCACACCCGGAGAACCCCGATGACCAACAGCACTCCCGGCCGCATGCACGAGGTCACCGACGAGACGCGCGCGATCGTCGACATGGTGCTCGACTACTCCCGCACCCGCCTGCTGGCGGAGGACACCCCTCTCGACAAGCCCCTCCCCGCCGCCGAGCTCACCCGTTTGGCGGGTCGCACGATCGACGAGGCCGGCATCGGCGCCCGAAAGGCGCTCGGGGTGTTCGAGCACGTGCTGGCGCCCGCCTGCATCACGACCGACGACCCGCGGTACCTGTCGTTCATCCCGAGCGCGCCGACGAAGGCGGCGGCCGCGTTCGACCTCGTCGTGTCGGCGAGCGCTCTGTACGGCGGATCGTGGCTCGAGGGCGCGGGCGCGGTGCACGCCGAGAACGAGGTGCTGCGCTGGCTCGCCGCCGAGTTCGGCCTGCCCGCCGGAGCGGGTGGGGTGTTCGTGCAGGGCGGCACCCTCGGCAACCTGTCGGCGCTCGTCGCGGCGCGCGAGGCCGCACGGGATCGATTCGCGGATGCCGGCACGCCGCGCCCCGACGCGTGGCGCGTGGTCTGCAGCGTCGAGGCGCATTCCTCTATCGCCTCGGCTGCTCGGGTGATGGACGTCCAGGTCGTCGGCGTGCCCGTGGGCGAAGACGGCGTGCTGCGCGGCGATGCCGTGCGCGCGGCCCTCGACGAACACGGCGACAGCGTCTTCGCCGTCGTGGCGACCGCGGGCTCGACCAACTTCGGCATCGTCGACGACATCGCCGACATCGCCCGCGCCATCGAGGGCACCGACGCGTGGCTCCACGTCGACGGCGCCTATGGGCTCACGGGCATGCTCTCGCCCCGCGCCCGGCACCGCTTCGCCGGGGTGGAGCACGCCGACTCGCTCGTCGTCGACCCGCACAAGTGGCTCTTCGCGCCGTTCGACGCGTGCGCGCTGATCTACCGCGATCCCGAACTCGGTCGCCGCGCGCACACGCAGCACGCCGAGTACCTCGACACCCTCACCGAGACGAGCGACTGGAGCCCGTCGGACTTCGCGGCGCACCTGACCCGCCGGGCGCGCGGACTCCCTCTGTGGTTCTCGCTCGCGACCTACGGCGCCGCGGTGTACCGCGAGGCCATCACGGCCGCGATCGAGCTCGCCGAACGCATCGCCGACGAGATCGAGCGCCGCCCCGAGGTCACACTGGTGCGACGACCGCAGCTCGGCGTCGTCGTCTTCGAACGCGTCGGCTGGGACAAACCCGACTACGACCGCTGGTCGGCCCGCCTGCTCGACGACCAGCACGCGTTCGTCACGCCCTCGAGCCACGCGGGCCGCGTCAACGCGCGCTTCGCGATCCTCAACCCGCGCACGACGTTCGACGACCTGGTCGGGATCCTCGACACGATGCTCTGACGCCGGGCCCGACGCCGCGTCGGCGGGGCGGGAGTGCACAACCGCGGGGATCATCGAGGACACGCCGCCAGGCGGGCGACCGCCGCGGCGTGTTCGGGAGATGTCCCGGGGTTGTGCTCGCACTCGACGCGCAGACAGGCGCCGCGGCAATGAAAAAGCCCCGGGCGACCGGGGCT
This sequence comes from Microbacterium sp. P26, assembly GCF_023712585.1. NCBI lineage: Bacteria > Bacillati > Actinomycetota > Actinomycetes > Micrococcales > Microbacteriaceae > Microbacterium > Microbacterium sp. P26. Next base: position 33,053 of record NZ_JAMAXZ010000006.1, read on the forward strand.
TCATCCGTAGCGGGAGCGGGGCTTGAACCCGCGACCTCACGATTATGAGTCGTGCGCTCTCACCAACTGAGCTACCCCGCCGCACGGCATCCGGTATTCAGAAATGGATGCCTTGAGCCCCGAGTCAGGATTGAACTGACGACCCCTTCCTTACCATGGAAGTGCTCTGCCACTGAGCTATCGGGGCGTACCCGGATCGCTCCGGGCAACTAGAAGAGAATATCAGATCGCGACACTCTCACACGAATCGAGGGTCACCCTCCGGCGTGCTGACGCAGCCACGCGATCGGGTCGATCGGCGTGGTGCCGTTCTGCAGGATCTCGACGTGGGTGTGGGCGCCGAACGAGCGTCCGGTGTTGCCGGTGCGGCCGAGGAACTGGCCCACGTGCACCTTCTCGCCCTGCGTGACCTGCAGCGAGCCGTACTGCATGTGGCCGTAGCGGCTCGAGACGAGCTGGCCGTCGATCTCGTGGTCGATCAGCACGGTGACGCCGAAGGCGCCACCCTGCTCGGTGGCGATGCGCACGGTGCCGTCGGCGATGGCCTGCACGGGCGATCCCTCACCGGGAACGAAGTCGGCACCCTCGTGGAAGCCGCCGTCGCGCATGCCGAAGCCGTACGAGATCGAGACACCCACCGCGAAGGGCCACTGGATGGGCGCCGTCGGGTCGTTGGTGTAGAAGTCGGAGGGCCGCGTGATGCCCGAGTCGAGCGCCATCTTGGTGTACGTCGTGGCGGAGTATCCGTCACCGGCGCGGTCGACCGCGGCCGACTGCGCCTGGGCGGGCGCGACGTAGGCCTGGATGTCGTTCGCACCGGATGCCGCGACGTCGCCGGCGACGGCGAGACGCGTGGTCGCGACCTCGGGCGCGGCGACGTTGTCGGTGCCGCTGGCCGACGCGAGTGCGCTGACCGGCATGGTCATGCCGACGGTGAGCAGGCCCACGACGCCCATGACGCCGACCGAGAACGAGGTCGCGGCGATGCGACGGGCGGTGCGGCGCGAGCGGGGAGCCGCAGCGGCGGGGAGGCCCTCCGACACCGGCTCGGCGGCCGGGGCGACCGGCGCGGCCTGCTGGGTGGGGGTCTCGCCGGTGAAGGCGAACAGGCGGGCCGCCGAAGCGAATTCGTCGGCGACGTCGTCGACGGGGGCCGAAACGGAGGCCGCGACCTCGGGCTCAGCGGCATCCGGAGTCTCGACGGGCTCGGAGTCGGCGACCGAAGCGTCGACGGCGGAGTCGATGATCACGGCGTCGGCGACGGGGCGACGACGCGAGCGGCGCGAGACGGGGAGCGTGATCGGCGAGGTCGGGAGGCTGACCGGCGTGGTCGCGGCGTCGCTGTCGGCGCTCTGCAGGATCACGGCGACGTCATCGGAGCGGTGCTCCTCGACGACGGTGACCTCGAGCGCATCGGCGGGATCCGCTTTCTCGACGAGGGCGTCGGACGCGGGGAGGGTCGGCTCGATCGTGGCGGCGATCACCGTCTCGACGACGGCGGCGGCGACGGCCTCGACCATCGCGGGCTGGCTCGCGGACTCGGCGTCGACGGGGGCCGGATCGGCCGCCTTCTGGTCGGCGGAGGCCGGGGCGTCGAGGGTGGCGACGCTCGCTGCCCGGCGACGCATCTCGGCTCGAGTGAGCCGGGGTTCTGCATCGGGGGCGCTGGCGGGGAGGGGGCGACGAGACCGTCGGGTGACGGCGGGCTCAGTCTCGGAGGCTTCAGACGGCAACGCGGAAGGGGCTCTCGTGTCGTGTCGCAGGCGCGACGGCTTCGGGCTTCGGGGCTTGACCATCTCCGCAGGTTCGGGTTGCGGAAGATAACGAACTGGTAAACACCCTACCCCGACGGGTCTGTGAATGCCATGACAGGTGCCCGACTCACCTCGCGTAATCGAGCAGCGGCTCGAGGCGACCGAAGAATCCGGGCCCTGCCGCGATGACCATGCCGTTGCCGGGACGCCCGCCCGGCGCGCCACCGACCGTGCCGCCGGCCTCTTCGACCAGCAGGGCGCCCGCCGCGTGGTCCCACGGGTGGGTGCCGCGCTCGTAGTACGCGTCGACCCGCCCTGCGGCCACCGAGGCCAGATCGAGCGAGGCCGCACCGATGCGGCGCACGTCGCGCGCGATCGGCATGACGCGCGACAACTGGGCCAGGGCGGGTCCGTGCGTCTCGGGGTCGTAGCCGAAGCCGGTCGCGACGAGACCACCGGCGGGTCCGACCTCGCTGACCGACAGGCGCTGGTCGCCGAGCCACGCTCCCCCGCCGCGCGACGCGGTGAAGAGCTCCCCCGTGACCGGGTTGAAGACGGCCCCGGCGAGCGCCGTCCACGACGCGGTCTCGGCCGTGCCCTCGACCGCGGCGATGCTGACCGCCCATGCGGGGATGCCGTAGGCGTAGTTGACGGTGCCGTCGATCGGGTCGACGACCCACGTGATGCCGCTCGTGCCCTTCTCGGCGCCCGACTCCTCGCCGAAGAACCCGTCGTCGGGCCGCTCGCGCGCGAGCTCCGCACGGATGAACGCCTCGACCTCGCGGTCGGCGGCGGTGACGATGTCGGCGGCGGCCGATTTGGTGGCGGCGACCGTCACCCCCTCCCGGCGGCGACGGTGGGCCAGTTCGCCGGCCTCCCGGGCGATACGCGTGGCGAGCTCGAGCAGATCCGCGGGTGAGGTCATGGCATCCACGCTACTGCGCCACCCCCTCGGCCGACTTCTTCGCCGTCGTTAGCGTGGGCTCATGACCGCCTCGGATTCTCGCCAGTACGACGTCGTCATCGTGGGGGGCGGGCACAACGCCCTGGTCTCCGCGGCCTATCTCGCGCGCGCCGGGCGCCGCGTGGCGGTGATCGAGAGGGCGGATGCCGTGGGCGGAGCCGCCGTGTCGGAGAGACCGTGGCGCGGAGTCGACGCCCGCCTGTCGCGCTACTCGTACCTCGTGAGCCTGCTGCCGCAGCAGATCATCGACGACCTCGGCCTGCAGATCACCTTCGAGCGCCGGCGGTACTCGTCGTACACGCCCGACCCGGCGGACCCCTCGCGCGGGATCCTCGTCGACACCCACGACGCCGAGGCCACGGCCGCGTCGTTCACGCGCGCGCTGGGCGACGACGGTGCCGCCGAGGCCGAACGCTTCTCGGCCTTCGGCGAGCGCCTGGCGCCCCTCGGCCGCGCGGTCTTCCCGACCATGACCGAGCCCCTGCCCACCGCGGACGAGGTGCGCGAGCACCTCTGCGACGACGAGCTGTGGGAGGCCCTCACGAGCCGCCCCCTCGGCGACCTCCTGCGCCGGTCGCTGCAGAGCGACCTCGTGCGCGGTATCGCCCTCACCGACGGCCTGATCGGCACCTTCTCGACGTCGGACGACCCCTCGCTCGCGCAGAACCGGTGCTTCCTCTACCACGTGATCGGCGGAGGGACGGGCGACTGGGACGTGCCCGTCGGCGGCATGGGCGCCGTGACCGCCGAGCTCGAACGCGCCGCCCGCTCATCCGGTGTCGAGATCTTCACCGGCGTCGAGGTGGTCTCGATCGGCCCCGACGGCGAGGTGCACACCATGACCGACCGCTCCGAGGTCTTCCGCGGCGACCTCGTGCTCAGCGGGGTCGGACGCGCGGTGCTCGACGGCCTGCTCGCGGCCGGTGGCTCCGCCACGATCGGCGGCAACGAGCCCGAGGGAGCGCAGGTCAAGGTGAACATGCTCCTCTCGCGCCTGCCGCGCCTGCGCGACGAATCGGTGACGCCGGAGGAGGCGTTCTCGGGCACGTTCCACGTCAACGAGACCATGACACAGCTCGATGCCGCCTACGCCGCGGCATCCGGAGGCCTCGTCCCCGACCCGCTGCCCGTCGAGATCTACTGTCACTCGCTGACCGACCCGTCGATCCTCGGCGAGGAGCTGCAGGCGTCGGGGGCGCAGACGCTCACGATGTTCGGCCTGCAGGTGCCGCACCGCCTGCTCGACGACACCGACCCCGTCGCCGCGGGAGCGCGCCTGCTGGCCGCGGCGCAGGCCTCGCTCGACTCCGTGCTGGCCGAGCCGCTGCGCGACTGCATCTACCGTGCCCCCGACGGGCGCCTGTGCATCGAGGCGCGCACGACGACCGACCTCGAGCGCGCGCTGAACATGGCCGGCGGCGACATCTTCCACGGGGCGCTGTCGTGGCCGTGGCTCGAGGCGCCCGCCTCGACCCCGGCCGAGCGGTGGGGCGTCGCGACCCCTCACCCGCGGGTGCTGATGTGCGGTTCGAGCGCCCAGCGCGGCGGCGCGGTGAGCGGCATCGGCGGGCAGAACGCGGCGATGGCGGCGCTGGAGATGCTCGGCGGCTAGCTCGTCGCCGCACGGGCGGTCGCGATGATCGTCTCGACCGCCCTCATCAGAGCGGGAGTCGAGGGCTCGGCGTACCCGAACACCAGGCCCGGCGGCAGCTCGGTCTCGGTTCCCGGCACCGCGTATCCCGCGAGGGGCGCCACCACGATGCCGCGGGCCGCGAGCGCTGCGACCACGCGGGTTTCCGCCTCGCGCGCGGAGCCGGGCAGCAGGACGACGGCGTGCAATCCCCCGTCGGTGGCCGTGAGCGTCACGCCTTCGACACCGGCGAACGCCTCGAGCATCAGCCGGCGCCGGTGGCGGTAGTCGCGGCGGCGCCGGGCGGTGTGGCGAGCGAGGGCTCCGTCGCCGAGGTACAGGGCCAGCGCCTGCTGCTGCACCTGCGAGACGGACGGATCGAGCTCGGCGCGCGCGGCCGCGAGGCGTTCGCGCCACGCCCCGGTCGCCACGATCCACCCGCAGCGCAGGGCCGGGGTGAGCACCTTCGACAGCGAACCGATCAGCACCACGTTCGCGGGATCGAGCAGGTGCAAGGGCGGCAGCGGCACGCGGCCGTGGGGGAACTCGCTGTCGTAGTCGTCTTCGACGACGACGGCTCCCGTGCGGGCCGCCCACGCGAGCAGACGGGCCCGGGCCGCGGCATCCAGCCGACTGCCGAGAGGGTAGTGGTGGTGCGGGGTGACGATCATCGCGTCGAGGTCGTCGCGCGCCTCGATGTCGTCGAGGTCGAGACCCGCGCCGAGTCGCACCGCGATCGGCACCGCCTCGACGCCCACGCGGCCGAGTAGATGCCGCACGCGGGGGTACCCGGGGTTCTCGATGCCGACCCGCAGCCGCGCCCCGCGGGGTTCGAGGGCGAGCACGGTGAGCAGCATCGCATCGCTCGTCCCCGCCGTCACGATGACATCGTCGGGGGCGACGTCGAGCCCGCGCGTGCGGCCGAGGTGCGCGGCGATCTGACGGCGCAGGGCGGGCTCGCCGAGCACGTCGGCCACGTCGGCGGCGACCTCGAGCGCACTCGCGCGCCGCCACGCCGAGCGCCATGCGGCGTCGACGATTCCCGCCGTCCCGGGCCGCCCCGGACGCAGGTCGATCACGGCCGGGGCGGGCTCGGGTGCGGCGGCGACGGCCGGAAGAGACCGCGGCTCCGAGGGACGCACGATCTCGGCGACGACGGTGCCGCCGCCGGGCCGGGCCGTCAGGTACCCCTCCCCCGTGAGGATCTCGTAGGCCGAGACCACCGTGCCGCGAGCGAGCCCCAGGTCGGCGGCGAGGGCCCGCGTCGAGGGGACGGCCTCGCCGCTGGTCACCCGACCGGCGAGGATCGACGCGCGCAGGCTGTGGGCGAGCTGCTCGTGCAGGGGCGCGGGGGCGCCACGGTCCAGGATGCCGACGTCGATCACGCGACGATTCTGCCACTGGTCCATTCGATCGGCGCAGAACCGGACTACGCACTGGGCCATCGGATGCCCTGCAATGGGGACATGACCGATCTCCCGCTCACCACCCTGACGCGCGTCCGCCGTGGGGCCCACCACCAGCGCACCGACCGCGCCGCCCTGTATGACGTGATCGACACCGCCCTGTACGCCACCCTCGCGATCGTTCGCGACGACCGCCCGGTGGCCCTCCCGGTGGGCATCGGTCGCGACGGCGACGACCTGCTCGTGCACGGATCGACCGGCAGCGACTTCTTCCGCCGCATCGCCGAGGGAGTCCCGGTGAGCCTGACGATCACGCACCTGATGGGCCTGAAGTACGCCCGTTCGCTCTTCGACAGCTCGATGCGCTACCGCTGCGCGGTCGTGCACGCCGTGGCATCCGTCGTCCCTCCCGAAGAGAAGGAGGCGGCCCTGCTCACCCTGTCGGAACACCTCATGCCGGGGCGCAGCGAAGACGTGCGACCCATGACCGCGCGTGAGATCGCCGCGACCCTGGTGCTGCGCATCCCGCTGGCCGAGGCGAGCGTGAAAGACAACGCGGGCTCGCTCGTCGAGGTCGACGACGACGGCGAGGATCGCTCCGTGTGGGCCGGGATGCTGCCGCTGCGGGTCGTCGCCGGCGACCCCGTCACCTCACCGCAGACGGTGGCGGGCACGCCGGTGCCGGAGTCGGTCCGCCGGGCCGCGCGCCGCGTCGCGGCCTCGGGCACGGCCTGAGCCCCTCGGGCCCCGCCGTCCTGCGGATGCGGGGCCCGACACGCCGCGGCCCCGCGCCCTGGGGCGGCGTGTCGCCCGCGGCATCCGCACGACGGCGGTCCCGTGCAGGGGACGACGACACGTCCCCGACGACTCCAGTCGAAAAGGCCCCACCCCGTCGGGGACGACCGTCGTGCGGACGCCAGCCCCGACACGCCGTTCCCCGACCACACCGACCGGCGTGTCGCCCGCGGCATCCGCACGACGGTAGTCCCGGCACCGGTCCGCCACGGAAACGACGGACGGGGCCGCCCCCGAAGGTGCAGCCCCGTCCGCGAGGTCGTCAGCCGACCAGCGGCGGCACCTCGTAACGGCGCGGCGTGCCGAAGCGGTGCGCCGTGATCGACACGGCCTGCTCGCGCAGGAACGGCAGCAGTTCGACGTGCCCGGCGCGGGTGACCTCGCCGGCGTACACGGCCACCGAGGGCGAGCCGTTCGTCGCCTCGGCCACCGCCACGGGCGATCCGCCGAGCAGACGGATACGGGCACCGGTGCGGGCCAGACGTGCGGCGCGGCGGCCCCAGTCGGCGGCGTCCTCGACCGAGGCCCGAACGCCCACGCCCTCGAGCCACGCGCGCACGGCGGGTGAGAGCTCGCGCGCCGAGCTGACCGTCACCGTCGAGCGGGCGCGGACGCCCGCCGCGACCACGCGCACCAGCGCGGCCTCCGAGGCGTCTTCGAGGCGCACGGTCACGGGCACCGCGGCGTAGCGCAGCACGTTCTGCTCCGACTCCAGGCCGGTCACGTCGCGGGCCAGCGAGAACTCTTCGGCCCAAGCGGCCGCGTCGCTCGAGAGGGCGGATGCCACCCACTCGCGGTCGGCCGCGGGCACGGCGGCCAGCGCCGGGGCGGCGAGGGCGTCGGGCGTGCGGGGCGCCGAGGTCTCGGCATCCGCCCACGTTCCGAACCCGTAGAGGTAGTGCGGTCCGCCGGCCTTGGTGCCCGCGCCGACGGCCGACTTCTTCCATCCGCCGAACGGCTGACGCTGCACGATCGCGCCGGTGGTGCCGCGGTTGACGTAGACGTTGCCCGCCTCGATGCGCGAGAGCCACTGCTGGATCTCGGCCTCGTCCAGCGCGTGCAGACCCGAGGTGAGGCCGTATTCGATCGCGTTGACGATCTCGATCGCCTCGTCGAGCGTCTCGGCGGTCATGATGCCGAGCACGGGCCCGAAGTACTCGGTGCGGTGGAACTCGCTGCCGGGCTGCACCCCCTCACGGATGCCGGGGCGCCACAGCGACCCCTCGTCGTCGAGCTTGCGCGGCTCGACTACCCAGCGTTGGCCGGGCTCGAGGCTCGTGAGGGCCTTCAGCAGCTTGCCGTTCGCGGGCTCGATGAGGGGTCCGATGCGCGAGGCCTCGTCCCACGGCAGGCCGACCTCGAGAGAGGTCACGGCGTCGACGAGCTGGTCGCGGAAGCGACGCGAGCGCGCGACAGATCCGACGAGCACGACGAGGGATGCCGCGGAGCACTTCTGTCCGGCGTGGCCGAAGGCCGACATCGCGACGTCCTTCGCCGCGAGGTCGAGGTCGGCGCTGGGGGTGACGATCACGGCGTTCTTACCGCTCGTCTCGGCCAGCAGCGGCAGGTCGGGGCGGAACGAGCGGAACAGCTCGGCCGTCTCGTACGCCCCGGTGAGCACGACGCGCTCCACGGCGGGGTGGGTGAGCAGCTGGCGACCGAGGTCGTTCTCCGACACCTGCACGAGCTTCAGCACCTCGCGCGGGACGCCGGCCTCCCACAGCGCCTCGACCATGACGGCGCCCGAGCGCTCGGCCAGGCCCGCGGGCTTGATGACCACGGCCGAGCCCGCGGCGAGCGCGGCGAGGGTAGAGCCCGCGGGGATCGCGACGGGGAAGTTCCACGGCGGGGTGACCACCGTCACGCCGACCGGGGTGAAGGTCGCGCCGTCGACGGCCTCGAGGGTGCGCGCCTGCTCGGCGTAGTAGTGGGCGAAGTCGATCGCCTCCGACACCTCGGGGTCGCTCTGCTCGATGACCTTGCCGCACTCGGCGCCCATGATTTCGAGCAGGTCGGCGCGGTGCTTCTCGAGGGCGTCGCCCGCGCGGTGCAGGATCTCGGCGCGCTTCGCGGCCCCGAGCTCGCGCCAGCCCGCGGCGGCTGTCGCGGCATCCTCGATCAGCGCGTTCAGCGCGGCCTCGTCGATGATCGTGTGGTCGGCGATGGTCTGCGCGCCGAGCGTCGAGTCCTCCATACGCGCGATGATCGCCCGCGACCAGTCGCGGTTGGCCTCGATCGCCGGGTCGGAGTCGGGGGTGTTGCGGAAGCCGTGCGTAGGGGTGGGCGCCGCGGGAGCCGTGCGGTCCTGCACGCGGTTGGACTCTGGCACTCCCGACGGCATGTCGGCGAGCGAGGCCAAGAAGCGGTCGCGCTCGCGCGAGAACAGCGCCTCGTGGGTGTCGAGGTCGAACACCGCCGACATGAAGTTCTCGCTCGACGCGCCCTCTTCGAGGCGGCGGATCAGGTACGCGATCGCGACGTCGAACTCCTGCGGGTGCACCACGGGGGTGTAGAGCAGGATTGAGCCGACCGTGCGACGCACGACCGCCTGCTGCGCGGTCGCCATGCCGAGGAGCATCTCGACGTCGATGCCGCTGGTCACCCCGCGTCGCTCGGCCAGCAGCCAGGCGAGGGCGACGTCGAAGAGGTTGTGCCCGGCGACGCCGATGCGCACGTTCGCGGTGTGCTCGGGGCGCAGCGCGTAGTCGAGCACGGCCTTGTACGAGGCGTCGGTGGCCTGCTTCGAGGGCCAGGTGGCGAGCGGCCAGTCGTGCACATCGGCATCCACCCGCTCCATCGGCAGGTTCGCGCCCTTGACCACGCGCACCTTGATGTGAGCTCCCCCGGATGCCACGCGCGCGGCGGTCCACTCCTGCAGGCGGATCATCGCGGCGAGCGCGTCGGGCAGGTAGGCCTGCAGCACGATACCGGCCTCGACGCCGTGGAACTCGGGCTCCGACAGCAGCGTTTCGAAGACGGCGAGGGTGAGGTCGAGGTCCTTGAACTCCTCCATGTCGAGGTTGAGGAACGTGCCCGTCTCCTTCGCCACCCGGTACAGCGGGCGAAGGGCGGCGACCGCGTCGGCGACGGCGGCATCGAAGGCCCACGGCGTGTGCGGGGCGACGGTGGACGACACCTTGATCGAGACGTAGTCGACGTCGTCGCGCGAGAGGAGCTTGCGGGTGCCGGCCAGGCGGCGCGCCGCCTCTTTCTTGCCGAGGATGGCCTCACCGAGCAGGTTCACGTTGAGGCGGATGCCGTCGCCCCGGCCCCGGATCGAGGTGATGGCCTCGCCGAGCTTGCGGTCGGTGGCGTCGACGATGAGGTGGCGCACCATCGAGCGCAGCGCCGTGCGGGCGGCGGGCACGACGACCTGCGGGAGGATCGGCGCGGCGAAGGCGCCGAGGCGGATCGCGGCCTTGAGGTGCAGCGGGAGGAAGCCCGGGATGAGCGGGGTCAGGGCGGCGAGGTTGCGCGCGGCGACGCGTACGTCTTCGGGGCGTACGACGCCGTCGACGAAGCCGACGGTGAAGTCGAGGCCGTGCGGGTCGCGGAGCACTCCGGCGAGGCGCTGGGCGGCGGCGTCGACGGGCTCGTCGCGGCTCTCGGCGAGCCAGCGGCGCACGAGGGCGATCGCCTCGTCGGCGAGCTCGTGCGGAGAGACGAGCTCAGGGGCGGACGGCGACGTGGGGGTGGTGCCGGACGTGGTGTCGGGGACATCGGTGAGCGACATGGCGATCCTTCCTCGGATGCTTTCAGCATGGGGCTCGCATCCGTTCGAGAAAAGCGATGATTCCTGACGCATACTGATCGATGGAGCCGAAGGGATGCCATGTTCGATCTGCGCCGTCTGCGCCTGCTGCACGAGCTGTCGGTGCGCGGCACCCTCGCGGCCGTCGCCGAGGCGCTCGCCTACAGTCCGTCGACTATCTCGCAGCAGCTCGCGCTGCTCGAGAAAGAGGCGGGAGTCCCCCTGCTCGAGCCTGACGGACGCCGCGTGCGCCTCACCGCGCAGGGCGCCGCCCTGGCCGCCCACGCCGCCCGCATGCTCGCCGCCGACGAGGCCGCGCGCGCCGAGCTCGAGCGCATGCGCCCCTCCCTCGCGCCGGTGCGTCTGGCCGTGATGCAGTCCGCCGCGCACGGCCTTCTCCCCCGCGCCCTCGACGCGCTCGTCGAGAGCGAGCCGCAGCTGCGCGTCGAGGTCGCCGAGCTCGCCCCCGAGGAGGGCCTGTTCGAGGTCGCGGCGCGTGGTTTCGACCTCGCCGTCGCCGAGCAGTACCCCGGTCATACGCGCGAGCACCGCGAGGGCCTCGAGCGCGGGCTCCTCGGGCGGGATGCCATCCGTCTGGCCGTCGCGCGCGACGACCCGGCGCAGCACCTCGAAGACCTCCGCGAGCGCGCCTGGGTGATGGAGCCGGTGGGAACGGCCGCCCGCCAGTGGGCTACGCAGCAGTGCCGGGCCGCGGGATTCGAGCCCGACGTACGCTTCGAGATGGCCGACCTCACCGCGCACGCCCGGCTCGTGGCATCCGGTCATGCCGTGGGGATGATCCCCGACCTCGTCTTCGCGGGCGAGGCCCCGCCCGTGCGGCTCGTGGGCCTGCCCGGCCAGCCGCGGCGCGAGGTGTTCACGGCGGTTCGCCGCGGCACGGCCGACCGCCCCGGCGTACGCGCGGTGCGCGCGGCACTGCAGGTGGCGTACGACCGGGGCGGTCGATAGAGGCCCCCTCGCAGATCCCGCACCGGTCTCTGCGAAGGGGGCGCCCGTTTACTTCGTCAGCGCGATCTCGTTCGGCGTCTCGTCGAGGGTCACGCTCTTCACGACCTCGCCCGTGGTGAGGTCGACGGCGTGCACGGCGTTCTTCGCGGGCTCGGTCACGTAGGCGATGTCACCCGAGACCTTGATGGCGGGGTGGGCGTCCTGCCACTCGACCGGACCCTCCCACGCGTCGATGACGGGGAACGACTCCGTGAACGCTCCCGTCTCGGGGTCGAGCACGTGGATCGCGCCGTCCGAGGCGATCACGTAGGCGAGCTCACCGGGACCGCGGGCGACGTCGCGGAAGGTGTACTCGGCGCCCGCGGGCATGTCGACCACGCGCTGGGTCTTCGCCGCCGTGTCGATCAGAGCGAGCTGGTCGAGCAGGTAGCCCTCGGCATCCCGGTCGTTCTTGTAGTCGCCGACGATGAGCGCGCTGTCCTCGCTCACGTAGGCGTTGCCCATGCGGCCGTAGGGCTGGTCGGGGGCGGTCAGCTTGGTGAAGGCGCCGTCGTCGTACACGAGAGCGCCGTTCTCGCACCCGAAGACCACGACCTCGTCTTTCGCGGTGCCCTCACCGTGCACGCCGGGGCAGTCGCTGCTCTCGGCGATGGTGGCGCCGGACGCGTCCTTCGCCACCACGCCGTTGCGGCCGTCGGCGTTGCCCACGGTGGTGAGGAAGGTGCCGTCCTCGAGCACGATCGAGACGCCGTGGTGCGCCTCGACGCCCGGGATCGTCTCGACCTCGGGCAGTTCGTCGTCGCCGGCGAGCAGGGCGTCGGTGTCGAAGATGGTCGAGTCGCTCGTGCCGTCGGCGTAGAGCACGGTCTTGCCGCCGTGCGTCACGACGTGCCCCGGCTTGGCGGCGGCGAAGACCAGATCCGTCAGTTCGGGCTCGTCCGACGAGGTGCCGCCGTCCAAGACCTGGAAGCCCTCGCTCGTGGTCACCATGACATGACGGCCGTCGCCGGCGGCGTTCAGACGGGTGAACTCCTCCGACGAGAGGTCGGCGACGACCTCGAGGCTCTCGCCGTCGAGGACGTAGATGCCGCCGGGGTACGACAGCGCGACGCGAGTGGCGGTGTCGGTGGCGGGGGCGCTCGACGAGGGAGCAGCCGCGCCGGTGCCGGCACCGCCGGCGCAGGATGCCAGACCCACGGTCGCACCGAGCGCGAGGGCGACGAGGCCCGCGCGGCGAAGGGGGGAGATGTGCATGTGATTCTTCTCTTTCTGGGGGTGGGGCTCGTCAGGGTGAGAGCCCGGTGGCGATGCGCTGCGTGTTCACGCGCATCATGGTTAGGTAGTCGGGGGCGGCACCGCTCGCGTCGGTGAGCGATTCGGTGAACAGCTCGGTCACGACGACGTCACGATCGGCCTCTTCCGCGAGCGCCCGGACGAGTCGGTCGGGTGACGACGATTCCGCGAAGATCGTCGGCACGCCCGCCTCGTCGATCGCCGACACGAGGTCGGCCAGATCGCTCGAGCTGGGTGCGGCGAGCGTCGTGCCGCCGGGGATGACGGCCCCGATGAGGCGGAAGTCGAACCGCTCGGCGAGGTAGCCGAAGACGTGGTGATTGGTGACCAGCGCCCGGCGCTCGGCCGGAATTGCCGCGAAGGTCGCGGTCATGTCGGCATCCAGGGCCTCCAGCTGCGCGCGGTAGTCGGCAGACCGCGCGGTGACGGCCGGGTCGCCGAGCTCCTCGAGGACCGGGGCGAGCCGGTCGACGACGGCGATCATCTGCGCGGGGTCGGTCCAGAAGTGCGGGTCGTCGGCTCCGTCGGCATCCGTCGACGTGTACGGCAGTACGCGCACGGCGTCCCCCGCCACGACCGTCTCGACCCCCGCGGCCGCAGCGGCGTCGATGTGCTGCTGCAGCCCTTCCTCGAGTCCGAGCCCGTTGGTGACGAGCAGGTCGGCCGAGCGCATCCGCGCGGCTTCGGCCGCGGAGATCTCGAACGAGTGGGGGTCGCTCCCGGGGCGCATCAGGGTCAGCACCTCGATGTGGTCGCCGACCAGGTGCGAGACGACGTCGCCGAGGATGTTGGTCGACACGACGACGAGAGGGCGGTCGGATGCCGAGGTGCCGGCGCATCCGGTGAGTGCGACGAGGGCCGCGGCCAGGGCGGCGACGAAGATCCGGCGCATGTCAGCGTCCCGTTTCGGCGACGAACAACGGGGTCTGCGACGGTTCGAATTCGCGGGCGACGCGCGCGCCGTCGGCGAAGTCGATCTCCCAGAGCCGTCCCTCGGCCGGGCCGTTGAGGTACGCCCGCTGCTGGTCGGCGATCAGCGAGACGGACTGGCCGGCGGCGAGGCTCGCGCCGACCAGCGCGGGCGTCTGCGCCCGCAGCTCCCCCGTCTCGCCGTCGAGCACGAGCACCCGCCCATCGGCGGTGAGCGCGAGCAGGTTCTGCGCGTTGTCGTCGACGGCGCTCGCCTGCACGACCGGCTCCGGGGTCGGCACGAGTGTCCACGACCGCTCCCGGGTGTCGAGCATCCACACGCCCGCGTCGCCCGCAACGGCGGCGACCGTCGGCCGACCCTCACGGTTGGAGAACGCGGTCGCGCGCGGCGCGGTCGTCCCGGCCGGGTAGGGGATCTGCTCGACGACGGGCCCGGCGTCGGCGACCGTCACGAGAAGGGCCCCGTCCTGGCAGCCGATCACCGCTCCGACGCGCGTGGTGATCGTGCCCGTCGGCGCGGCGCACGGGGTGCTGCCGGCGAGCTCGGTGCCGTCCGCCTCGTGCAGGGTCACCGCGTCACTCGAGGCGACGGCCGCGAACGACCCGACCGGAACGACGAGGCCCTCTCCGGCCGCGCGCTCGAGACGGAATCGCTCGACGATCTCGCCGTTCGACAGCGCCTCGGTATCGAGCAGTACCGCCTCGCCGGAGTCGGGGAAGAACACCCCAGTCCCGCCGGTCGTCGAGGAGTTCGAGGTCGCCACGGTGGCGACCCCCTCCCCCGCGACCTCGCCCAGCACCCGGGCGGGGGCACGGTAGTAGTGGAAGTGGTCGACGTGATCCCAGGTCCACACCCCGCTGTCGACGATCGACAGGCCCGCGGCATCCGCGGCGAACAGGTAGCGGCCGTCGGAGTGCACCGCCTGCGGCGCACGCACTCGTCCGAGATCGGCCGTCGTCTCCTCGAGCAGGTCGAGGTGCGACACCTGTCCGTCGGCATCGATCGTGGTCAGACCGAGAGCGGGCTCGGCGAGTTCGGACGCGCCGGCGATCGCACCGTGGGTATCGACGGGTTCGGCGGCGGGGGCGTCGGCGGGGGCCGCGCAGCCGGTCAGGGCGAGCACGCCGAGGAGGCCGACGACGGGGAGTCGTCGGGTGAAGAGGTGGGGCATGGGGGCTTTCCAGGTCAGACGGGCAGGGGAAGGGGGGATGCCGTGCGGCGGCGCACCGCCACGACGACGCCGCGGAGGGCCCACGACAGCCCGGCGGCGATGATCGCGGTGGCGGCGACGGTGGCGCCGGCTGCGGTGGCCGCGTGCCACGACACGACGAGGCCCACGGCGACGGCGGCCGTGCCGATGGCCGCGGCGAGGGCCATGGTCGAGACGAGGCGCGTCGTCCACTGTCGCGCCGCCACGGCGGGGGCGACGAGGAGCCCCACCACGAGCAACGACCCGACGGCTTGATACGACGCCACCACCGCGAGGGTGACCAGACCGACCAGCACGGTCTGGGCCAGACGCGGCGCGAGGCCCAGCACGCGCGCCACGCGTTCGTCGACGGCGAGGGCGACCAATGACCGGTGGGCCAGGGTGGCCGCTCCCACGCCGACGACGACCGCGATCGCGAGCACGACGAGGTCGCCCGCGCCGATGGCCAGGATGTCGCCGAAGAGGATCGCCGTGGCATCCGTCGCGAAGCTCCCGGCGTGCGAGATGACGATGACGCCGAGCGCGAGCATGCCGACGAACAGCAGGCCGATGCTCGTGTCGTACGAGAGCTTCGCGCGTCTGCGCAGCGCGCCGATGCCGAGGCTCATGGCGACGGCGCTCGCCGCGGCGCCCAGCAGCACGGGCAGCCCGAGAACGGTCGCCAGAGCCACACCGGGCAGCATCCCGTGGGCGAGCGCCTCACCGAGGAACGCCATCCCCCGCACGACGACCCAGGTGCCGGCGACGGCGCACAGAATCGCCACGAGCGTGCCGCCGAGCATCGCCCGCTGGACGAACTCCAGGGCGAACGGATCGGTGAGCGAGGTCATGGTGCTCGACCGTAGCGTGAAGTGAGAACGATTCTCAAACTCGTATGATGGATGCCATGATCTCCCGCGCCCTGATCGGCACAGACCTTCACGCCGACTACGGCGGCATCCCCGCGCTCACCGAGGTCGATGTCGAGATCCCCGAGGCCGCCCTCACCGTGATCGTCGGACCCAACGGAGCGGGCAAGTCGACACTGCTCGAGATCCTCGCGGGAGCGCGGCCGCCGGCATCCGGAACCGTCGACGCCGGACCCCGCTCGCGAGCCTTCGTGCCCCAGCGCGCGGCCGTCGCCGATGACCTCCCCCTCACCGTGCGCGACGTGGTCGTCGTGGGCGCGTGGGGCGGCGTCGGACTGTTCAGGCGGGTCACCGGCGCACACCGTCGGGCGGTGGACGCCGCGATGCTCAGGCTCGACATCGCGGATCTTGCCCGACACCCGTTCTCGACCCTGTCGGGCGGCCAGCGCCAGCGCGCCCTGCTCGCCCAGGGCCTGGCGCGCACCGCCGACATCCTGTTGCTCGACGAGCCGACGACCGGACTCGACGCCACCAGCGCGGCCTTGAACCACGCGGCGATCGCCGATGAGGTCGAGCGCGGGGTCGCCGTGGTCTGCGTCAGCCATGACGACAGACTGATCTCGTCAGCGGATCAGGTGATCCGCATCGAGGCAGGGCGACTCAGGCGCGAGAACGAACCCGCTCGGTGACGCGACGCAGCAGCTCAGCCGCCGCCCGCGCGCTCTCGACCGGCTCCGCGGCCACGGCCCGCTCCACCCGACGGGGGAAGCTGCGCAACGCGGACCAGGGCTCGGCGTCGAGATCGATCTGCAGGTAGATGTGATTGACGCGGCGATCTTCGGCATCGAGTTCGCGGCGCAACAGACCGCGGCCGATGAGCCGATCGACCAGCGTCGTGACCCCTGCAGCCGTCACGCCCAGGTGACCGCGCAGGTTCGAGGGGCGGATGCCGGGATCCTCGCCGATGCACCGGAGGGCCTCAGCCTCGAGCTCGCTCACACCGAGGTCGATCCGCGCTTTCGCGATGCTCTCGTCGCGCACCGCGACGTACTCATCGAGCGCCTGCATGAGCACAGAGGTGTGTGCCACTGTCACCACCTCCTCGGCGTGGCCCGGCCGGCCACAACCCCACCCTAGTGAAGTTTCTGAATATTTTGCGACGTTAATTAATCTCGTTGAATTTCTGGTACGTTAGTGATCAGCCCGCCGACCCCGACTGAAGGAGATCGTCATGGCAAAGCTTTACTACGGTTCTGACACCGCTCCCATTGACCTGCCCGACCGTTTGATGGGCTACGTCAAGGTCATCACGTCGACGAAACTCCGTCGCGGAGAGTCATTCACGTTGACGTGGACCGGCACCGCCGAGGAGGCCGGCCGCTCGACCATCTGGCTGCAGCCGGCCATCCCCCTGCGCTTCGTCTTCGACTCGGTCGAACCGGAGCAGCTCGTCGGCGACTACCTCCGCAGCCTGGCCGACCAGGCCAACGCCGCGTCGGGTCTCGTCATCGATACCCGCACGTGGGAATCCGCCGAAGAGGCGACCCGCACTCCGGTGCGCTCCGCGCGCCCCGTCGGCCGCTCTGTCCGCGCCGCCTGATAGCACGAATGACGCCCGCTCGCCAGAATGGCGCAGCGGGCTTCATACTGGTCGGACGCGTGACGCTCACGCGCCAGGATCGGAGACGCCCGTGCCCGTACGCACGCTGATCGACATGGCACTTCTCGACGCCTGGCTCGCGGAGTTCCGGGCGATGGGCTACCTCACCGGCAGCGACATCCGCGTCCTCGAACGTGACGACGAGACCGACCCTGACACCGGGCTCATCGTCGTCGACCTGAGCGAGGCGAAGACCATCACGTACCTTCAGCCGATCGCCGGCGGCGACGGCAGCTGGAAGGCGACGATGGAGGCCCGAGAAGACACCATCGAACTCGGCGCCGTGCAACTGGTGAACCTCGGCAACGAGGTCAACGTGCTCGGCGCCCTCGTCGCTTTCCTCGAGACGAAGTCGAAGGCACTGCTCGCGGCGAGTTAAGCAGCGATCCTCGGCGGCAACGAGAAAGGGCACCCGATCCGGGTGCCCTTTTCTTCGTGGTGGGGTTTCCCCGGATCTCTCCGAGCCCTCGAGGCGAAAGGGATCTCGGGCCTCCCTTCCGACGCGGTTTCCCACGCGCTCCCATCGATATTCCCACGGGCAAGTCTGGCGAACTCGCCGCACGCGCCGCCTTCCTCGCGGCTGCGCGACGAGCATTGGCGCTCGGCAAGAGCTGACGCCCTCACTCGCAAGGACGAACTTGTCGGCCGGATTTGCCAGAAGCCCGTCGTTCACCGGCTGAAAGGAGCGCACGCGAATCGATGGCGTTGATGGGGTTGCCCGAGGCGTACCTGTACGGATTCTTCTCCTGCCCGCTCGGGCCCATCTGTGTGAACCGAGGCGGCGGCACGGAGGGCGACGTCCCCCTATAGTTCAGAGGCAAGCCCTGCGGAATGTCCATTCCTGCCCCGGGACGCATCCGAGGTCGTTCGAAAAGTTTGAATCCGACGACGCGCAAAGTGTGCGCCCGTGGCACTGCCACGGGCGCACACTGGTCGCTATTGCAGATGGAAGCTACCGTTCAGGTAGACGACCCTTTCTCCTTTGCGCGAGGGGATGAAAGGCGGAGCGACTTTGGTTCGATAACCTCATTCACCGGCCAGACCGAGATTAGGTATGACTCCAGCTGACCCAAGTCAGCGTCCTGATCGCGGCATTTGCCCGCGACCTGTATACCAAATTCTCCCGCACGACGAACGGGTGCCTCCAACATATCCCCCAAACCGCCTAGGGGTATCACGTACAACTGGTCGCTGCTCAATCGGATAGATGCTTCGGCGATATCGTCCCATTGCGACAGCGGGGTGCGTGGAGGGTCGAGTAACACTTGAATCCTGACACTCACGAGGCCCGAATGCACCGCGGTGTCGACGAACAGGCCGTTTCGGGTGTCAGCGATCTCCAGAAGGCCTGCTTGCAACGGTCCCCGGCCTGAAGCCCATTCTTCATCGCCGATCCAGAACGAATGGAACCACGATCCAACTTTGATCTCGTACGAGTCTCGATCATCGGTCACGGTACACGCACCCTAAAGTCGTCGCCCTCGAGTATGCGGTTGACCCGATAGAATTCGGCCATTAGAGCGCCTCCCTTATTATTGTCGGTTTCTGGAATCAAGCACACACTCACGCCTCCCGGACCGCTCCCGGGCTTTTCGCCCCACACGCATCCCTTGAGAATGCGTCGGTCGATGCTGCCCCCTTGCTCGGAGGAGGCGAACGGGTACTCGTCGCACTGCCACTTATCGATCCGAGGAAGCGAAGCCACAGACGCGCAGGATCTCTTGCGGTTGGTCTCGGCTTCGGCTGGGGATGTCCGGCTCAACAGACTTGGCAACCCTGATGCGATTGCCTTGGCAATGTGTTGACCGGCTGCGGCGGAGGACCCTGTTGCAGGGATGTTCATTGTGGGAATGTACTGGGGATAGACGCATCCCTTATTGAGGCCGCTAATCGCGTTGTTGTCACACCGAGGCTTGAGGGCCAACCCCTGAATCTTTACAGGCTTTGCTCCCGAGACGCCGACCGAGAACGTCCAATTCTCTGACAGGGGCTTGCTGACACCTGCCGTCGGCTTAAAAGTGAATCTGCTCGAGGCTTGGGCTTTTTTCCATGTGCCGTAGATGGCGCCAGTGAACCCAGTGGCGCCCGTCTCGCAGCCCGCCGTGTTACATCCGTAGGTGCCGGACGCGGTTACTGACCTCCCGAGCGCATACCCCGTAGCGAAACTAGCCCTCAGCCACGTGTAGTTCGTTGCCTCCATCACTAGCGAGCGCTGGGTGATGGTGTGCGTCACGACTTCGAGTAGGAAATCTCCGACTACCTGGCCGGTCTTATCCGAGACGGCATAAACCTGGTGCGAGTTGGCGATGCATGCCTGGGTGCGGCTCATATACCGCACCTCCCACTGCATTTTCATGCATGGCGAGGTCGTGGGCGGAGCTTCTGCCGCGCTGAGGGTCGCAATCTCCGACATGCTCTCCAGATCGGGCTCCGCCCCCTCGTCGTCCACCTCCTCCACGTTGGTGGACTCGACCGCGAGGGACCTCATGCCGGAAGGGTTTCCCTCGTCGTCTGCGGCACACGCCTCCAGCGCGTTCACTACATCCGCCCCGAGCGCGATGTCGCAGGCGCCAGCCTCGTCCAGAAGCTCGTCATTGACCTCCGAGTGCGGCTCCGATTCAGGCTCGGCGTTGAGGTCAACGCCCGCTTCGTCGAGCGCCGCCGCCTGTTCAGATGTCAGGTCGGCTTCGTCACCATCCCAGTACACGATTAGGACTCGGTCATCCGGAATGTCGGGGGACAACTCGGATGCAACGATGGCGGTAGATGGCTCGTTCGCCTCTCCTTCAGCAGTGGCCGATGCGGTGGCGGGAGCAGCGAGAGCTATCGAGCCGATGATCGCTATACAGGAAATTGACGTAAGGGTCGCGGTAAGGCGCCGACGATTTAACAGCCGCAAGTAGGTTCCTCTGTTCGGTGACACAGCAGATGCAAAGCATCAGGCCAAACATAGTGGGGAATCGAGGTGCATCCATGGCGCGTCAACGGGCGACCCACATTTGGGTGCCACGCCGCGGAGCCCGTGGGTGACTGACACGGCGAACAGACTTCAGTTGAAGCTCCCGAACATCTGCTGGGTCCGCATCGCGCGTGCACGGAGTCGGTTGCGAGACACGAGCCTGCTCGTCCGAACGGATGAAAACTGTTCGTGTATAGCTCCCGGAAGATTTTGTTTATCTGGGCTCTGACCCTCCTCGTGCGCTCGATAATCGCTCTGGTAAAACCGGGCCGGCCGAAATGAGAGCAGTTCCACTACCCACAAGCAAATATCACCGGTCCCGAGCGCGAGTCGATACGACATGCATGATGTGACCATGACCCAGAACACATGGCCCCGCAACAGATACACCGGCGTCGGCAGAGGGCTGTACACCGGTGTGGACGGGGGCCTGTACACGGGTGTCGGAGGCGGCGCCTACACCGGCGTCGGGGGCGGTCTCGACACAGGTGTCGGTGGAGGTGCATATACCGGCGTAGGAGGCGGTCTTTACACCGGAGTCGGGGGCGGGCTCTACACGGGTGTTGGAGGAGGGCTGTACACGGGGCCCGGCGGGGGGCTGTACACCGGTCCTGGTGGCGGGCTCTATACCGGTCCCGGCGGTGGCCTGTATACCGGACCAGATGACAACCCGTACCGATCAGGCCACCCGCCGATGACATTCCTCATCCCTTACCTCCGACGCGTAGGGCAGGGACCCATTGCTGATTTGCTGGCCCGGGCTCATCAGATCGTGCTCTGAAAGACCCTGCTCGAATCACGGTTCGCAGCATCGCGACCAGATCATCTGAGTCGCCGCAGCGTCGAACGACCTCAGCGTTTTTGAGTCGACGTCGCGACACGACATCTCGCCACCTTTGCGACATGGGAGCTTGACCCGGTTCCCCGGACACCAACTGTGAGGCGATGATCGTCTCGGAAGGAGTCCGTGAGATGCCTGCTGCCCACCCGCCGGAGTTCCGGCGTCGAGCCCTGGATCTTGTCGCGCAGGGCAATCCCGTCGGTCAGACCGCTCGTGATCTCGGGATCAGCGAGTCGTGTCTGCGGAACTGAATGAACCGCGACGCGATCGACGCCGGCCGCAAGCCTGGCGTGACGTCGGATGAGCACCAGGAACTCGTCGAAGCTCGCCGGCGAATCCGGGTGTTGGAGATGGAGAACGAGATTCTCAAGCGTGCGTCGGCGTACTTCGCGAGGGAGAACGTGCTCCCAAAATAGGGTTCCGGCTGGTCCAGGAACTCGCCGCGGACGGAATCCCCGTCGCGGTGGCCTGCCGGTTCTTGAACATCTCTCGGTCGGGGTACTACGACTGGGTCAGCCGGCCGCCGTCGGCGCGCGCGATCGCGGACGCGGAATTGACGACCTCGATCCGCCGCATCCACGCTGACTCCAGGGAGACCTACTGTGCTCCTCGGGTGCTGGCGGAGCTGCGGCTCGGACTCGGCATTCACGTCGCCCGCAAACGCGTTGCCAGGCTGATGCGGCTGGACGGCTTGGTCGGGGTCTCGCATCGCCGGAAGCGGCGCGGCTGGAAGCCGGACACCGCCACGCACGAGGACCTCGTGAAACGGCAGTTCCGAGCGGACGCGCCGAACCGGCTCTGGTTCTGCGACATCACCCAGCATCGCGCGAAAGACGGGTGGGTCTACTGCGCGGCCGTGATCGACGCATACTCGCGTCGGATCGTGGGATGGTCGATCTCGGACCGGATCACCGCGGAGATCGTCGTCGACGCGCTCGAGATGGCGCGCTGGCGCCGCCGACCCGAACCCGGCACCATCGTTAACGCCGATCGAGGAGCGCAATACACCTCCTGGATCTTCGGGCACCGGCTTCGTCAAGCCGGCCTCCTTGGATCGATGGGCAGAGTCGCATCCAGCGTCGACAACGCGCTCATCGAGAGCTTCTGGTCGACCATGCAACGCGAGCTCCTCGACCGCACCACCTGGGACTCGAAGGCGCAGCTCGCGTCGGCGATGTTCGAGTGGATCGAGGGCTTCTACAACCCCCGCCGCCGGCACTCCGCGCTCGAATATCTCAGCCCCGCCGACTACGAAGCCCTTCACACCACCACAGAAATCGCGGCATGATCAATACATAAAAACTGTCCGGGAAACCGGGTCAAGCTCCGATCGTGTGCGTCCCTGATGGCCGCAACACTCGGGCCGAAATGGACGGAGCCCCCGCAGCTCTCACAGGGAGTCTGAGCGCCGCGCGTGCTCTCACGCTTGTACGCCTCCGCGTGAAGAGTGACTGTCGCCCCACACTCACAACGCATCCGGTAGTCGTAATTGAAGCCGTCGAACCGCTCACGCAGCGCGACCTCATCAGACATAGTCCACCTCTTCGGGCTTGAAGTACTCGACGAACAATCGGCCCAACTCCATCCAGTCCTCGTAAGAGATCTCCTCGCTGGCGTGCGCCCGCAACGCTTCCTCCGCGGTCCAAGAAGCGATCTTCACGTAAGGCTGTGCCCACGCACCGGTCTCCCACGCTGCGAAGGCGCCACGGCGGCGTTCCGAACGTCCGACGCCGATCCAGAACTGATTGCCCGGGTCGTGCCCTTTAATGCTGGGGAATAATCGTGTGCATCCCCATCTACGCCAGGCGTGATTGAACGCGAACTCCAGAGACATCTTGTTGCTCGTGACGGCGCGCACCCCGAGTTGCAGCACTGCGAGGGCAACTGCCTCTACGACTTCTTTCACCTGCTGGTCTTTGCTCATGGCCACCAAGTGACCGTAACTGGCACCCCCGACATCCTTCGCCGCTGAAGCGCCGCACACCTCGAGCGCATTCTTGCTCCGAGGACTGGTCGAGTCACCCTGCGGAAACCAGCGAAGTCATGCGAGCGAAATTCAGCGCGAGGGTTCCGCAAAAGCGGGCGTGGGGCCCGGGTGAGGTCCTCGCGAACTCTCGCGGCAACTGCCCGCGCCCGACACCACAAGACATTTTGGAACAAGAGGAGAGCGCGCTCGTGGGTTGACCATGGGCTCAGAACCGGCCCGGGTTTGAGAGCTTCCGCGTCCGAAGTTCAAGGGGATTCTTCATCACATCGGACGAGTCCGCCGGCTGGCGCCGATGGCGTCCCGTGGACTCCTCCTGGCAGGTGTCGCGGCGGCCCTGGATGAGCTGGACCTGCCGCTCAAGGGCTTGCTCCACACGCGCAACGTGAGCCCGTCGAGAGGACACGGGGGCGTCGTTCGACCCAAAAACACCTCCGGCCAGGTCCGATTTCGGGCCTGGCCTGGAGATTTGAGATACGGGGACAAAATCCCTGAGATAAGGGGATACCCCGTGGTGGCGAGTGAGGGATTCGAACCCCCGAATGCAATGCAGTCTGATTTACAGTCAGATCCCTTTGGCCGCTTGGGTAACTCGCCAGGTGCGCACCCGTCCGGCTTGTTCAGTCGACCGGAGGCGCGATAGACCACTCTACTATCCCGCGGGCGATGCTCGAAACCATCGCCACCTTCACTCCGGCGTGCGCAGCAGAGCACCCTCGTGGCGGCAGGTTGCGGCCGCCACGTCCATGGCGCGCGAGAGCACGGCATCCCACTCCCCCGCATCCGCGGGGAGCCGGTCGCGTACGAGCGCGGCGGTGGTGGCGAGCACGGCGTCTCCGCCGCCCATCGTGTCGACGATGCGGCCGGGCAGGTCGGAGATCCCGCGCGAGACCGTGGTCTCCCCCGCGTCGATCGCGGCCCCACCGGCGCCGTAGGTGGCGAGCACAGCACCTACGCCGAGGTCGACGAGCTTCGCGCGCAGGTCGTCGAGCGGTGCGTCGTAGAGCAGCTGCGCGTCGTCTTCACCGACCTTGACGAGCAGGGCACCGGATGCCGCTTTCTCGAACCCGCGCACGAACTCGGCACGGTCGTGCAGCATGCCGCTGCGGGGGTTCGGGTCAATCGCGAGCGGGGTCGAGGCGGATGCCGTGGCCTCCACCAGCAGCGCGGTCTGGTCCGCGTCGTCGAAGGGGAAGCAGCTGACGACGACCATGGGAGCCGCGGCGATCGACGCTCGCTCGGCCTCGCCGTAGACGACGCGTCGGTTCTGAGCCGCCTCGTTGAAGACGTAAACGGGCTCACCCTGGGGCGAGCGCGTGCTCACCGCACGCGACGACCCGTACTCCGCGGGACTCGCGAGCAGCTCGACGTCATGTTCGTCGAGAAACGCGCGTATCTGCGCCCCCGCGGCGTCGTCACCGACCATCGCGATGAGCGCGGCCGGAACACCGAGACGCGACAGGCCCACGGCCACGTTGAGGCCCGCCCCGCCGACGAACTCGCGCACGCCGGCGTCGTCGCGGATCTCGTCGATGAGCGCGTCGCCGATGACGACGACCCGACCGCTCACCGCGAGACCTCGGCGGCGTCGAGCACGCGCGCGACGAACTCCTCGGTGCGGCGCTTGGCGCCGTCGATCTTGCGGTCGACGCTCGCGCGGATCTCGCTGGGCGCGAGAGGCGCGGCGAGGCGCACGGTCTCGTGGCACGACATGTCGGAGCAGATGTAGGTGCCGACGGTGTCACCGTGCGCGCCGGCGATGCCGGCCTTGCGCGCAGTGAACAGCGAGACCTGGTCACCGGGCTGCATCGTGTGGCAGAGGTTGCACATCGCCGAGCGCGCCCGCGACTGCCCGTCGGCCGCGCGCAGCACGATCGCCGCCGGCTCACCCTCGTGCTCGGCGACGATGTAGCCGCGTCCGCGGGTGCGAGGGTCGCGCCACGCCAGGAAGTCCAGGTGATCCCAGTCGGTCAACACGAAGTCGTGGGGCAGGCTCATGACCCGCAGTTCCTCGGGTGCGGCGTTGACGAACGCGTCGCGGACCTCGTCTTCGGTGAGTGCTCGCATGGGATCCGAGTCTACGAGCGCCCGAGCCGCGCGGGGCGGGCATGACGGCGATGTCCAGGGGGTGCGCGGGTGAACCTCCCGAATAGAATCGAGTCATGGCTGATTCTTCGTTCGACATCGTCTCCAAGATCGACCGGCAAGAGGCCGACAACGCCCTCAACCAGGCGCACAAAGAGGTCGAGCAGCGCTACGACTTCAAGGGCACCGACGCCTCCATCGCCTGGAGCGGCGACTCGATCGTCATCAAGGCGAACTCCGAAGAGCGCGCGAACGCCGTGCTCGACGTGTTCCAGACCAAGCTCATCAAGCGCGGAATCTCGCTGAAGAGCCTCGATGCGGGCGAGCCCGTGCCGAGCGGTAAGGAATACCGCATCACCTCGACTCTCAAAGAGGGCATCTCGCAAGAAGACGCCAAGAAGGTGAACAAGATCATCCGCGACGAGGGCCCCAAGGGCGTCAAGTCGCAGATCCAGGGCGACGAGCTGCGCGTGCAGTCGAAGTCGCGCGACGACCTGCAGGAAGTGCAGCGCATCCTCAAGGCCGCCGACCTCGACGTCGACCTGCAGTTCACGAACTACCGCTGATCCTCACCGCAGAACGGGCGTGCTCCGCCCGTGGTCTGCGAGAAGTCATCGAGAGCGGTGATCGCGGCCGAAAGGCCCGCGGTCGCCGCTCTCGTCTCGTCCGTCGCGGGTGGTCGCGCTCGAGCAGGTCCCCGCGGTCGCCTCGCCGTCGACCGTGACTCGCGAGCCGGTCAGGCTCTGTTCTTGACCGGCTTGGACAGGAAGATCGCCAGCAGCAAGAGAACGACACCAACAGCGAGTACGAGCCAGCCCCAGCCTTGCCCCAGAACCCCGGCGACGAGCCCGGTCAGCAGAGCGGCGCCGGCGAGAATCCACATGGTGACCGCTGCGGATCGACGCATCAGTTCCATGTCGGAAGCGAATTTTTCATCGGTCAACGCGACCTCCCGCACCAATCGCATTTCTCGAGTCACTCGCTTTCAGCGCCGACGACGCGGCGCTGAGGCACGCTACCCCGCCGCCGGCACAACCGATCACCGACGCGATCGTTCCGAAGCGGAAAGACCCGCTCACCACCATGAACACAACACCAGCGACCGCGGCCACCAGGGCGATGATCCCCAAGATCAGCGCAGCCCACCACAGGCCACGTCGGGGTCGCGCGTTTTCGCTCATGCGCCCAACGTACCTGCGGAGGTTCGGCTAGCGCCGTTCGCTTGCGCGTCGAGCCTCACAGCCCATGAGGACCAGTAGCCACCAGCGGCCGCTGTTCTGCGGGACTCCGGCGCGGTCACGGAACACAACGACGAGTCTCCGTGCACCGACGAACAAGAACAGTCCGGTCACCATCAGGCCGACGTACAGCTGCATGCCGCTGACCGTGTCCGCGGAGCCTGCGGACCAGGAGCGCCGCCAACGTCGGCGCTCGTCGTACTTGCGATCACGGTCAACGCTATGTTGGCCAGCATGGTGCGCAACCCGCTTATCCCCTTCAGCATTTACGAAATTGCGGGCGCGGCCGCCGTGATCGTCATTGCTGCGCTGATCACCGTGCTCGTCATCGCCCTCGTCCTGCGCCGCAAGTCCCGCGGCAAGTGAGTGACATCTCTGACACTCAGCTGCAACGTCGGCCATGAACGGCCGGCGATGGGCAGTCACAATCCTGGTCGGCACCGTCGTGGTCATGGGCCTGACGTTCGCGATCGAGTCGGCTGTCGTCGGAACGTTTTCGTGGAGGGCCCTCGGTCTGGTGGTGGTGGGAACCCTTGCCGGGGTGTTCCTCTGGAAACAGCAGAAGCCGCGAGACGGCGACGAGTGAGCCCCTCCCTACCCGTCGCTACGTCGGCCGCGGCGACGAACACGGATCAGCTGGCCGATGCAGACGGCCGCGAGCAACGCATTGCCCATCAGACCCAGTGCCGGCGCGGACCCAGGCCCGTCGACGACGAGAGAGACGATGTGACCCGACGCATACAGCGCCATGCACAGAAGCAGCACCGCCCAGAACCAGGACCTGTTGCCAACTTTCTCCAGCCACTCCACGGCGTCAGTCCCCGTTCCTCATCCGCTGCAGACCCCAAAGAAACCACGCCAAATCCATCAGCAAGAGGACACTCGCCCCGACGATGAGCGGCATTATCGGCATTTCCATGGTCGCCGCGAGTATCAGCACGGCCGCGATCGCAACCGCTGATACGCCGTGCAGGACCGTCGACCGGACTAGAGTCCGCCTGCGCCGGGCAGCGTCGGGCGGCTGAGTGATGTCCCGCATGCTCGCATCGTAGGCCCCAGCGTCGACCATCACCGGCACCACGGAATGCGACTCGACAGATCGACCCAGCACGGAGAGGGGCCCGGCGTCGGGGGAACACCCG
Organism: Microbacterium sp. P26; assembly: GCF_023712585.1. Taxonomy (NCBI): domain Bacteria; kingdom Bacillati; phylum Actinomycetota; class Actinomycetes; order Micrococcales; family Microbacteriaceae; genus Microbacterium; species Microbacterium sp. P26. The sequence goes on from NZ_JAMAXZ010000006.1 coordinate 60,513, forward strand.
CAGCGCCCGGATGGGAGGCGCCGGTCTGCGGCCAGCCCCGCCCGGCAACGCTGCGGCGTCACCACCGGAGGGTCTTTCGCCTCCCCCTCCGACGGCCATTCCACGCTACCTGGACCCGACTTTCATTGCAGCGCGTCACTCCTGCGCCGCTGCCCGCTTCCGTCGACGAATGGCCGTCAGCTGCTGGATGCAATTACCGATGAGGGCGACGCAGACGGTCAAGAGGAACCATGCGTACCCCCTCGCGTCGTTCGAAGCGAGCACGGCGACGCAGATGGCCGCTCCCAGCGCGAGAACCGGCAAAGCCCACCACCACAGCATCTCCGATTCGAGCACACGCTTCATAGGCGTGATACTACGGCGTCGGGGCGACCCGAGCAGAGGGTCTACCTCCCCCGGGCCCGGGGCGTTACCGCCGGTAGCCCCATCTCGGCAAGGGGCAGACGCGAAACGGCATCCGGCGCCCAGACTCCCGGAGCGGCCGCGAACGACGCGGAGCGCAGAGACACGGGGCATCCCCGCGGGAGTCGAGATGGCCAAGCACACCCTGGAGCGGGAAACCCGCACTGACGCCGACGATCCCGAAGACGGCCGCAAGCCCGATTCACCCACCGACCTGCACGAGCGCTCGTGGAAGTACGTGCTGCGCAAAACCCTGCGCGAGTTCAGTGCCGACCAGTGCACCGACGCCGCAGCCGCCCTCTTCTACTACGCCGTGCTCGCGCTGTTTCCGGCGCTGCTGGCGATCTTCTCGATCCTCGGCGTCGTCGGGCAGGGGGATGCCGCAGCGGAGGCCGTGATCGGCATCGTCCGCGACGTCGCGCCCAGCGCCGCCGACACGCTCGCCGGCCCCATCGAGCAGATCGCCGGTTCACCGGCCGCCGGGTTCGCCCTCATCACCGGAACGGTGCTCGCTCTGTGGTCCGCCTCCGGGTACGTCGGAGCTTTCAGCCGCGCGATGAATCGCATCTACGAGATCGACGAAGGTCGACCGTTCTGGAAGCTGCGCCCGATGCAGCTGGTCGTGACCCTGATCGCCGTCGTCGCCCTCGTGCTCGTCGCCCTCGGACTCGTCATCAGCGGCCCCGTGACGACCGCGATCGGTGCGGCGCTCGGACTCGGCGAGGGTGTGCAGGTCGCCTGGGACATCGCGAAATGGCCGGTCATGCTCCTGGTCATCGTCTTCCTCGTGGCGGTGCTCTACTACGCCACCCCCAACGCCAAGCAGCCGAAGTTCCGGTGGCTCAGTCTCGGCGCGATCATCGCCATCGCGGTGCTGGCCGCCGCCACCGCCGGGTTCGGCTTCTACGTCGCGAACTTCTCGAACTACGACCGCACCTACGGCTCGCTCGCCGGCGTGATCGTCTTCCTGCTGTGGCTGTGGATCGCCAATCTCGCACTCCTCTTCGGCGCCGAGTTCGACGCGGAGCTCGAGCGGGGGCGTCAGCTTCAGGCCGGAATGGCCGCGGAGGCGAACATCCAACTTCCGCCCCGTGACACCCGCCAGAGCGACAAGCGGGAGAAGAAGGAAGTGGCCGACATCGCCGAGGGCCGTCGCATCCGCCGAGACGCCGGTCGCGACGAGGCCCCCGCGGCCGTCCAGCGCCCCGCGCCCCAGCGCCGCCGACGCTGGTGGCAGCTGCGGCGCACGTGAGGGCGCGCGGCTAGCATCGTCTGCGAACGCGCACCTCCGTTGCGCCTCCCCACCACCTTTGGAGCACGCCATGGCCGTCCGCGTCGATCTGAACATCTCGCTCGACGGGGTGGCGATGCCCGCCGACCCCACGCCCGAGAACCCGATGGGCGAGGACTGGGGGCGGCTCGTCGCCGACTACATGGCCACGAAGACGTTTCGCGAGCGCGTCTTCCGCGACACCTCCGGCGCGGGCACGACCGGCGTCGACGACCGCTACGCCGCCGGGTACTTCGAGGGCATCGGCGCCGAGGTCATGGGCGCGGCGATGTTCGGCCTGCACTCCTTCCCCGACGACCCCGACTGGCGCGGCTGGTGGGGTGACGAACCGCCGTTCGAGGTGCCGGTGATCGTGCTCACGCACCGCGAGCGCGCACCCATCACCTTCGCCAACGGCACGCGCTTCGAGTTCTCGTCGGAGAGCATCACGGATGCCGTGGCCCGGGCGGCCGATCTCGCGAACGGCGCGGACGTGCGGGTCGGCGGTGGCCTGTCGACGGTGCGCTCCGCGCTTGCTGCGGGTCTCGTCGACCGCCTGCACGTGGCCGTCCGACCCGTGATCCTCGGGCGCGGCGGGCGCCTCTGGGACGACCTGCGCAACCTCGACGAGGACTACACCGTCACCTCGGAGGTCGCCGAGAGCGGCGTCGTGCACGTCACCTTCGCACGGTGAGCGCGGAGAGCCCGATGGAGCAGCCCGTGAGCCCGCTCACGTGCCCCACGTGCGGCGACCCGCTGCGGTTCGAGATCCTCGACGACGAGAGGTTCCTCGTCGCGTGGTCGTGCGTGAACTGCGGGCTCATCCGCACGACCGAGCCGGTGTGAGCAGACCCCTCAGTTGATGATCTCGGCGCTCTCGTCGCACATCTCGGTGAGGCGATGGCGCCACCAGGCCAGGGTCTCGGGCGTGAGGCGAGTCCAGTCGTCACGCTCGGCGACGATGCGCAACGGAGCCGCCGAACGGAACGAGCGCGTCGGATTGCCGGGGAACTTCTTGTCGGTCACGTTCGGGTCGTCTTCGAACGGTCCCGTCGGCTCCACCTCGTAGACGCGCGGCGAGGCCTCACCCGGGATGATCTCGGCGGCGAGGCCCGCACCGTCGAGGCGCGAGGTGAAGTAGATGTGGTTCATCGTCACCTCGGGCCGGTAGTTCGACCGGAACCCGGGCGTCAGCAGATCGCCCACCCGCAGGTCAGCCTTGGTGCCGTGGAAGAACGGTCCCTCGTCGAGCGGTTCGGTCATGCAGACGAGTGTGTCAGCCCTCGATGCCGTTGATCATCTGCGTGATCTCGCGCTCGGTCTCGCGACCGATGTTGCGCTCCTCCATCTGCGAGGGCATGTCGCTGTCGTCGTCGACGGAAGGGTTCTCGAACGGCTGCTTCTGATCCTTTTCCATGGATCGATGCTCACACGCGGAAACGGTGACGGCGAGGGGCTTGCGCGTCAGCGATCGCCCCGCAGCGCGGCATCCGTCCACTCGACGCAGTCGACCTCTCCGCGGAACACCGCCTCTTCGCGCTGACGCAGTTCGACGCGGCGGATCTTGCCCGAGATGGTCTTGGGCAGCTCGAAGAACTCGACGCGGCGCACGCGCTGGAACGGGGCGAGCCGCTCGCGCGCGAAGCGCAGGATGTCGAGGGCGACGTCCTCACCCGCCTCGTGTCCGCCGGCGAGCACGATGTACGCCTTCGGTACGGCGAGGCGCAGCTCGTCGGGTGCGGGAACGACCGCGGCCTCCATGACCGCCGGATGCTCGATCAGCACGCTCTCGAGCTCGAACGGACTGATCTTGTAGTCCGACGCCTTGAAGACGTCATCGGTGCGGCCGATGTAGGTGATGCTGCCGGTCTCGTCACGTCGCGCGACGTCGCCGGTGTGGAAGAGCCCGTCGGCGAACGCCTCGGCGTTGCGCTCGGGGTCGCCCACGTACCCGGTCATGAGGTTGACGGGTCGCTCGGCGAGGTCGATGCAGATCTCGCCCTCGTCGGTGCGCTGCCCCGTCACCGGGTCGATGAGCACGACCGGGCATCCGGGCAGCGGCCGCCCCATGGAGCCCGGCACGAGCCCGACGCCGGGGGTGTTCGCGACCACCGCGGTCATCTCCGTCTGCCCGTATCCGTCGCGGATGTCGAGGCCCCACGCGCGCTGCACCGAGGCGATGACTTCGGGGTTGAGCGGCTCACCGGCCGACACCACCTCGCGCAGCGACCCGCGCCGCCCGGCCAGATCGGCCTGGATGAGCATGCGCCACACCGTCGGCGGCGCGCAGAAGGTCGTCACGCGGTCGTTCTCGAGTTCGGTCAGCAGACGATCCGCCGAGAAACGCGAGTAGTTCAGGGCGAGCACGGTCGCCCCGGCGATCCACGGGGCGAAGAACAGGCTCCACGCGTGCTTGGCCCACCCGGGCGAGCTGATCGCGAGGTGCACGTCGCCGGGCTGCAGGCCGAGCCAGTACATCGTCGTGAGGTGGCCCACCGGGTACGACGAGTGCGTGTGCTCGACGAGCTTGGGCTTCGAGGTCGTTCCCGAGGTGAAGTAGAGCAGCAGGCGCTCGTCGGCGGTGGTTCCCGGATGCCGAGCGGGTTCCGCCTCCGCGGCGAAGGCGTCCGAGTAGGTCGCCCACCCCGCGTGCGAACCGCCCACGACAATGCGACCGAGACCCTCGGGCAGGTCGTCGAACTTCTCGGCATCCGCCGCTCCGACGACGACGTGGCGGATCTCGGCGCGCGCGATGCGGTCGGCGAGGTCGACCGAGCCGAGCGCCGTCGTGGTCGGGGCGATGACGCCGCCGAGCTTCATGATGCCGAGCATCGCCTCCCACAGCTCGACCTGGTTGTCGAGCATGAGCAGCACGGTCTCGCCGCGGCGGACGCCCCGCGTCTCGAGCCACGCAGCGACCTGGTCGGAACGCCTCGAGAGTTCGTCGAAGGTGCGCTCGTGGTGCGTGCCGTCGTCGTCGACGACGATCAGCGCCGTGTCGCCGTTGCCGCGGGCCATCGGGTCGAACCAGTCGATCGCCCAGTTGAACGGCCCCTCGAACCGCGGCCACGAGAAGTCCGCGGCGGCGGCGGGGTCGGAGCGGACGACGAGAAGGTGGTCGCGAGCGGCGCGGTAGTGCTCGGTCGCGGACGCGGCGGTGGGGGTCATGGAGCTCCTTCGAACGCGTTCTACGCTAGCCCTCTCACCCCGGCATCGAGCGCGTCGAAAGCCCGGGCCCTGGCATCCGGAGCCGACAGGAAGACGTCGTGCAGCGCCCCGTCGATGCGCGTGATGGTGACGGTGCTCGAGATGCGGGTCGCGGCGCGGGCGATGTCATCGACGACGAGCACCGAGTCGGTCGCGCGCATCGCGTCGTTCCACGACAGGGCCGGAGTCGAACGCGCCGAGAGCAGAACGAGCGCCGGGCAGCCGACGTCGACTCCGGATGCCACCCGCGCATGCCCCGCGATGATCGCGGCGAGCCAGCCGGGGTGGGTCGGAAAGCCCTGCGCCGGGCGCCACCCCTCGGGGCTGTCGGGGAGGGTGCCGAGATCGCGCTGGGCGCGCGTGTAGAAGCCGAGGTCGACCACCGGATGGGTGCCGAGGGGGTCGAAGCGGGCGCGCGCCTGCACGATCGGCGCCAGGGCCTGGCGTGCGAGCGGACCGAGCTGCAGTTCGAGCCACGGACTGTTCAGCACGAGAGCGTCGGCGACGCCCGGATGCCGCGCGGCCCAGAGCGTGAGGGTGAGGCCTCCCGTGCTGTGGCCGAGGAGCACGAGGCGGCGCCCCTCGGCGGACGTGCCCATGACCTCGAGCGCGGCCGCGATGTCGGCGTCGTACACGTCGAGGGCGGCGACGTAGCCCGGCGCCTGGCCGGGCCGCAGACTCCGGCCGTACTTGCGCAGGTCGAGGGCGTGGAAGCGCGCCCCACGATCGGTGAAGAAGCGCGCGAGGTCGGTCTGGAAGAAGTAGTCCGACCACCCGTGCACGTACAGCACGTCGACCTCGCGCAGGGCGCCGAACAGCCGCGCGCCGGCGTGCGGACGGGAGCGGACGAGGGTCGCCACGACCTCGCCCTCGGCATCGCTGCCCAGCGGCAGCGTCTGCTGCTCGAACCCGTCGCCGAGGATGTCCGGTCGCCACTCCCCCATCTCCCCAGCCTACGGCGGGCGTTCTCGCGAGGCGCCGGCACGGCCAGCCCGTGCCGAACTCCGGAGATTTCGCGTCGAACGGGCCCGCGCAGCCGGTTTCCGTGGCTGCACCGGCCGAATCTCCGGAGTTCGGTACAGCCGCCCGCGTGAGAAGAGCCGCCCGCGTTGACACGACGGGGCGGCTCTTCAGCGGGGAGGATTACTCGCCGCGCGAGATCTTGATCATCTCGTCGCGGGGCACGACCTTGATGCGCGCGCGCTCGTGCGGGGCACCGAGGGCGACCTCGTGCGCGTCGAGGCGGTGCCAGCCGTCGAGGTCGGTCCAGCGCACGCCGCGTTCCTCGAGCAGAGCCGGAATGGCCTCTTCTTCGGGGTGCTCGGGGCGCCACCACTCCGCCTGGTCGTTGATGACGTGGCGCACCGTCTCCATGGCATCCGACTTGGTGTGGCCGATGAGACCGACCGGGCCGCGCTTGATCCAGCCGGTGGCGTAGACGCCGGGCAGCCGAGAATTCGAGTCGGCCGAGAGCACCTGACCCTCGTGGTTGGGGATGACGCCGTGCTGCTCGTCGAAGGGGACACCCTTCAGGGGCGAGCCGAAGTAGCCGACCGCGCGGTACAGCGCCTGGATGGGGACTTCGCGGATCTCGCCGGTGCCGACGACCCCGCCCTCGGCGTCGGGCGTGGTGCGCTCGTAGCGGAGGGCGGAGACCCGGCCCTCGTCGTCGGTGACGACCTCGAGCGGCTTCGCCCAGAAGTGCAGGTGCAGGCGGCGCGATGCCTCGCCACCGGCGTTGTTCACGCCCGGGCGGGTGCGCCACTGCTGCAGCACTCGGTCGATGACCTTGACCTGCTTGTTGGTCTCGATCGCGGTCTTCGACGCCTCGTCGTAGTCGAAGTCCTCGTCGTAGACGACCATGTCGACATCGCGCAGCTCGCCGAGTTCGCGCAGTTCGAGCGGAGTGAACTTCACCTGGGCGGGGCCGCGACGGCCGAAGACATGCACGTCGGTGACCGGCGAGGCCTTGAGCCCCCGGTACACGTTGTCGGGCACCTCGGTGGGCAGCAGGTCGTCGGCGTGCTTGGCCAGCATGCGGGTCACGTCGAGGGCGACGTTGCCGTTGCCGATCACGGCGACCGACTCGGCCTCGAGCGGCCACTCGCGCGGCACGTCGGGGTGGCCGTCGAACCAGCTGACGAAGTCGGCGGCGCCGTAGGAGCCCTTCGCGTCGATGCCGGGGATGTCGAGGTCGGCGTCGCGGATCGCACCGGTCGAGAAGATGACCGCGTTGTAGTGCTTCTTGAGGTCGTCGAGGGTGATGTCCTCACCGAAGCGCACGTTGCCGAAGATGCGGATGTCGCCGCGGTCGAGCACCTCGCGCAGTGCCGTGACGACACCCTTGATGCGCGGGTGGTCGGGGGCGACGCCGTAGCGGACGAGACCGTAGGGCGCGGGCAGCTGCTCGAACAGGTCGATGGAGACGTCGAACTGACGCTCGGACTTCAGCAGGATGTCGGCGGCGTAGATACCGGCGGGGCCGGCTCCGACGATGGCGAGGCGCAGCTTCGTCATGGGTTCCTCTCGATCGCGATCGGGGGGGGTGGAAAGGGTCAGGCCGAGCGGTCGGCCACGGCGCGGGCGAAGCGCGTCAGCGCCTCGCGCACAGCGCCGTCGGGAAGCGGCGCAAGGGCGTCGATCGCCTCTTGCGACCATTGGTGCGCGAGGCTCAGGGTCTCGTGCGTGGTCTCGTGGTCGCGCAGCTCGGCGAGAGCCGCGTCGAGGATCGACGGGTCGGCACCGGCGGCGATGCGCTCCTGCCCCTCGTCGATGCGCGCGCGCAGATCGGCGGATGCCGCGTCGGAGCGATGACCGAGAAGCAGGTACGGCATGGTGGGTACGCCCGCACGCAGGTCGGTGCCGGGCACTTTGCCCGTCTCGGACGGGTCTGGCGAGAGGTCGATCACGTCGTCGAGCAGCTGGAAGGCGACGCCCGCCTTCTCACCGAAGACGACCATCGGCTCTTCGAACTCCTCGGGTGCTCCCGAGTAGATGACCCCCGACTGCGCGGCCGCGGCGATCAGCGAACCGGTCTTGTCGGCGAGCACCTTGAGGTAGAAGTCGACGGGCTCGTCGCCCTCCTGCGGGCCCACGGTCTCGTGCATCTGCCCGAGCACGAGGCGCTCGAAGGTGTCGGCCTGCAGCTGGATCGCGCGCTCACCGCGGCGGGCCATCAGCTGGCTCGCACGGGCGAAGAGCAGGTCGCCGGTGAGGATGGCGATGTTGTTGCCCCAGACCGTCTGGGCGCTGGGGACGCCGCGGCGCTTGTCGGCGCCGTCCATGACGTCGTCGTGGTAGAGCGAACCGAGGTGCGTGAGCTCGAGCGCGGTGGCGACCTCGACGACCTCTTTCGTCGTGCCCTGGCCGAGCTGCGCGGTGAGGATCGCGAGCATGGGCCGCACGCGCTTGCCGCCGGCCTCGTAGAGGTAACGGGCGGTGACGTCGGCGAGCTTATCGGCGCTGCGCACCTCGCCCTCGAGCTCGCTCTCGACCCGGGCGAGCCCCGCCTCGACGGTGTTGAGGAGGGTGCGCGAACGCAGGCCTGCGAAGATGCGGTCGCTCAGGCCCATCTTGCCGGACAGGCGCGAGCCTGCCGCGTGCGGTCTCGGGGTCACGGTTTCAGCCTATCCTGGCGCGGTCGCGGGCCGTCGCGGGTATCTCGACGGCTTGACAGTGGGCTCAGACGCCCGGGTTGATCCCGCGGTGCAAGGCCACGATGCCGAACGTGAGGTTGCGGTACGCCACCTCGTCCCATCCCGCGTCGCGCATCCACTGCGCGAGCGTCGGCTGGTTGGGCCAGTCGCGGATCGACTCGTTGAGGTAGTCGTAGGCCTCGGCGTTGGAGCTGACGGCCTTGGCCACGACCGGCAGCACCCGGCCGTTGTAGAAGCGGTACAGGCTGTTGAAGGCGCGCGACTGCGGGTGCGAGAACTCGCACACGACGATGCGCCCGCCGGGGCGGGTGACGCGGCGGAGCTCTCGCAGCGCGCGACGGGGGTCGTTGACGTTGCGCAGGCCGAACGACATCGTCACCGCGTCGAACTCGCCGTCGGCGAAGGGCAGGTCGGTGGCATCCGCCTGCACGAACTCCAGGTTCGGGACGTCGCCGTGGCGGCGTCGGCCCTCGGCGATCATGCCCTTGGAGAAGTCGGCCGCGACCACGTGCGCCCCGCTCGGCACGAACGCCATCGACGAGGTGCCGGTGCCCGCGGCGAGGTCGAGGATGCGCTCCCCCCGCTGCGGCGCGACGGCGCGCAGGGTGGCGACGCGCCAGAAGCGGTCGTTGCCGAGGCTCAGCACCGAGTTGGTGCGGTCGTAGGCTGCCGCCACCTGGTCGAACATGCCGCTGACGCGCTGCGGGTCTTTACCGAGGTCGGCGCGGTTGGGGTCGCTGCTCACCCGTCGAGTCTAGGCGGGCTCCACCGCGTCGTCGCCGGGGCTTGCCAGAGCCGCGAGCCGGTGCAGCCAGGGCCCCGTGACCTCGTCGTTGAACGGGGCTTCGCGCTCGCGGACGCGACGTTCGAGGTCGCTCGCGGTGGCGTCGAGGTGCTGCACGATGTCGCTCGGGTACCCGTAGCGCACGCGGTGCTCGTCCCACTCGTCGCGGTCGTCGATCCACGTGCCGCGCTCGTCGGTGCGCCGCACGACGTCGAGGTCCATGTCGATGCCGCGGGGCACGCCGTCGTCGTGCCAGCGGATGTCCCACGCGAGGTCGATGTAGACCGCCACCGGGTGGGGGTCGGCGTTGTGCGTGAACGCCCAGTCGCCGCTCGCGGGTACGAGGGTCACGTTGGGCTGACGGCACACGAACTCGGCGCCCGGCCGGGCGCTGCGCCAGCCGACCTGCTGCCCGAACCACTCGCCCCAGGCGTCGGAGCCGAGGTAGACGCTGTCCTGCACCCAGTGCGGGGAGCCGTCCCATTTGCGCCACTCGAACATCAGCCGGGTGCCGGGTGCGGGTCGAGGATCCATGTTCGGAGTCTAAAACGCGCTCCGACGGGGGTCGGCGCATCCTCCTCCCGACACAACGCAGGATTTCCGCGGACTTCCCGTCTCCGAGGGAGCAGCGTGGGCCGGCTGACGGGACGATCTCCTGCGTCGTGCGCGCCCCGTCGCCTCGACGCCGAAGCATCCGGATGCCGCGCACCTCCGCGCCGGCGGGTGCGGGTCTACGCTGGCAGGCGTGCTGGAACCCGCGGATGACATCGTGCCGCGCCTGCGCGTGGTCACGCGCGAGCTGCCCCCCATGGACGACCTGCTCGCCTACACCACCCCCTACGACCCGCTGTTCTGGAGCCGTCGCGGGGAGTCGCTCGCGGCCTTCGGCGACCTGCTGACCCTGCGCTACACGGGCGCGCAGCCGGGCGACGCCACGATCTCCGAGCGGTGGCGCGCCATCGCCGCGGCCGCCGAGGTCGACGACCCGGTGCAGCTGCCCGGTTCGGGTCTGGTGGCGTTCGGCTCGTTCGTCTTCGACCCCGAGTCCGAACGCGAGAACGTGCTGCGCGTGCCGGGGATGATCGTCGGCCGCCACAGCGGACGGGCGTGGGTCACGCGGCTCGCCTTCGACGACACCCCCGACGAGCCCGAGCCCGAGCTGCCTCCCCGCTCGCCGTTCGGTCCGCACTGGTCGGCGACGCTGGGCCCGGGCCGCCAGACGGCGGAGAAGTATCAGGATGCCGTGCGCCAGGCGATCGAGGCGATCGGCCGACGCGAGGTGGGCAAGGTCGTGCTGGCCCGCGACATCACGGGCACGATCCCGGCGGGTTCCGACCTGCGCCGGCTCGTGCGGTCGTTGCTCGAGGGCTATCCCGACTGCTGGGTGTTTGCGGTCGACGGACTCATCGGGGCGAGCCCCGAGACGCTGGTGACGGTGTCGAACGGGACGGTTTCGGCACGCGTGCTCGCGGGGACCGTGGCGCGCGGCGGCGACGCCGACGCCGACGTGGCGGCGGCCATCGGCCTCACTCGCAGCACCAAGGATCAAGACGAGCATCGCTTCGCCGTGCAGAGCGTGCTGAAGGCGCTCGGCCCGCACACCTCGTCGCTCGCGGCCGAGGATCAGCCGTTCACACTGAAACTGCCGAACGTGTGGCACCTCGCCACCGACGTCGAAGCTGTGCTGAGCGAAGACGCCTCGTCGCTCGACCTGCTCGGGGTGCTCCACCCCACGGCCGCGGTGGCAGGGACTCCGACTCCGGCGGCGATGGACGTCATCCGCCGGCTCGAGCCCTTCGACCGGGGCCGCTACGCCGGCGCGGTCGGGTGGACGGCCGCCTCGGGCGACGGCGAGTGGGCGATCGCGCTGCGCTGCGCGCAGATCGACCGGTCCGCCCCCTCCTCGCCGACCGCGCCGATCACGGCCTACGCCGGCGCTGGAATTGTCGCCGACAGCGTGCCCGAGGCGGAGCTGCTCGAGACGCGGGTGAAGTTCCGCCCGATCGTCGAGGCACTCGCCTGAGTCAGGACTCGGCGAGTCGTTTCTTCTCGGCCTCGACGTCGTAGTCGGCCGCGGGCCACTGCGGGTCGATGTGCTCGAGGGCGTCGATGAGCAGGCGCTGCACCGCGAGGCGGGCGTACCACTTGCGATCGGCGGGGACCACGTGCCAGGGCGCCAGGGGCGTCGAGGTGCGCTCGATCGCCACCTGGTAGGCGTCCATGTACGAGTCCCACAGTTCGCGCTCGTCGACGTCGCCCGGGTTGTACTTCCAGTGCTTGTCGGGGCGGTCGAGGCGTTCGGCCAGGCGCTCGCGCTGCTCGTCCTTCGAGATGTGCAGCATGACCTTGACCACGCGGATGCCCATCTCGGCGGCCTGCGCCTCGAACGCCACGATGGCGCCGTAGCGCCGCTCGATCTCGTCGGCGGGGGCGAGCGAGCGCACCCGGCCGATGAGCACGTCCTCGTAGTGCGAGCGGTCGAAGACGCCGATGCGCCCGGCATCCGGCAGCCTCTTCTCGATGCGCCAGAGGAAGTCGTGGGCCAGCTCTTCGGCGGTCGGCTTCTTGAACGAGGCGAGCTCGACGCCCTGCGGGTCGACCGCCCCCACGACGTGGCGGACGATGCCGCCCTTGCCCGCGGTGTCCATCGCCTGCAGCACGAGCAGCACCGATCCGGTCGCCGTGCCCGCGATGCTCTGCGCGAAGAGGCGCTCCTGCAGAGCCTCGAGCGGGGCGCGACCGGCCTCGAAATCCGCTTTCCCGTCGTCCTTGTCACCGTCGTATCCCGGGGTCGAGCGGGTGTCGATGTCGGCGAGGCGGAACCCGGGCTCGACGCTCAGGGCGGTGGCGGCGGGCGTGGACCAGCGGTTCTTCGAGCTCATGGGGTCATGCTGCCGCGGCATCCGGGATCATCGCCACCCGTTGACGGACCGGACTCAGCGCGGAAGGGGGACCTCGATGAGCTGCCGACCACCGGTGGGGGCGGTGAGCACCTGGTCGAGCGCGACGCGCGTGGTGCAGCGGTGGTACTCCCAGCCGAACGCGAGGGCGAGCTGCTCGAGGCGTGCGGTGTGCGGGGTGTACTGCACGCGCGACATGGCGTCGTCTCCTGCGACCGAGGCGACCTCGAGTCCATCGAAGATCGTGCCGCCGCCGTCGTTGCCGACCACGACCTGCAGGCGCGGCTCGTGCTCGCCGGGGGGAAGCATCAGGGCACCCATGTCGTGAAGGAAGGCGAGATCGCCGAGCAGCAGACGGGTGACGCCGGGCCGATCGTCAACCTGGCTCGCGAGGGCGATCCCTGTCGCGGTCGCGATGGTGCCGTCGATGCCCGCAAGCCCCCGGTTGGAGTGCACCGCGACCTTCTTGCCGCCCAGCATTTCGTCGGCGACGCGCACGATGCGCGACGACCCGAACACGAGCCGGTCGTGCGGCCAGCTCGCGCGCCAGAGGGCGTCGACGAGAGCGGCGCGATCGACGGGGGCGCGCATCACCTCGACCTCGGCGTTCAAGGCACCCAGACGCTCGTGCGGCACGGCCGAGGCGAGGCCGTCGGCGTCGGGGGCGGGCGGAGACAGATCCACCAGGTGCGCGCGCGAGGCGCGCATCCATGCCCCGAGCCACTCCCGATCGGGGGTCCCCTCGCCGACGCGCACCGCGTCGACCGCGACCGTCGATCCGTTGAGGTTGATGGGTTCACCGGGCCCGCGCACGGCGAGCACCTCGGCGTCGTCGCGCATGAGCAGGCGCGTCACCTGGCGACTGAGGGTGGGCCGGCCGAACACCACGACGCGTTCGATGCGTCCGCCGAGCTCGGGGTCATCGAGCAGGGCCCGGTAGCCGTGCACGATCTGGCGACCGAAGCGCGCGCCGCTGACGATCTCGGCGACCAGCGGGAAGCCGCCGTCGTGGGCGAACTGCTCGGCGGCCGCTCCCGCATCGGCGCCGGCGACGACGATGGTGCGCAGACCGAGTTCGACGGGGTGAGGACCCTCGGCGTCGGGCGCGACGTCGGCTTCTCCGATGCCCCCGCCGCCCTGGTACAGCGCACCGGATCCGTCGTCCTCACCGGAGTCGTCGGCCGCGACGGCTTCGGCGATGATCCCGGATGCCGCCCGCTCCGCCAGCCACGACGGAGACGCACCCGCCAGGGGTTCGCGGAAGGGGACGTTCAGGTGCACGGGCCCGGCCGCGCGGGAGCCCTCGCCGAGGGCGGCGGCGAGAGTGTCGGCAGCGACCGCGTCGAGGGCGAGGCTCTGCTCGCTCGACCCGTCGTCGTCGACGAGCTCGGGCACGGCCAGATCGGCCTCGAAGCGCACGGCGGAGCGGAAGAGCCCGGGCTGACGAGTGGTCTGATTGGCTCCGACGCCGCGGAGCTCGGGCGGACGGTCGGCGGTGAGCAGTACGAGCGGCACCCCCGCGTGGTGGGCCTCCAGCACGGCGGGCGACAGGTTGGCCACCGCGGTGCCCGAGGTGCAGATGACCGCGGCCGGGACCCCGGTCTCACGGCCGATGCCGAGGGCGGTGAAACCGGCGACGCGTTCGTCGATGCGCACGTGCAGCTCGATGAGGCCGGCGCGCTCCAGCTCAGCCGCGACGAGGGCCAGGGCCTGCGAGCGCGAGCCCGGGCTGACCACGACGTGGCGCACGCCGCGCGAGACGAGGCCGGCGAGCAGGGCCGACGCGGCGTCGGTGGCGGGCGCGGCGGAACGCGCGGTGTCGGGGGCCACGACTCAGCCGACGGCGCCGCGCTGACCGCGGGTGTCGTCGTCGCCGGTTCCGGGGGTGCCGGGGGTTCCGGAGCCCTTCTCGGGCGTCTCGTCCGTGCCGGTCGCCTTCTGGGGCGGGGTCGGATCGTCAGCCTCGGAGTCGAGCTGCGCCAGCTCCTCCTCGAGACGGCGGATGCGCTCGTCCTGCTCGGCACGGGCCGAGGCGGTCATGCGACCGAGGAACTCGGGATCGTCGTCGGGGGCGCGACGCACGACGTTGTTGGTCGCGCGTCCCCGGCCGATCAGGAACCAGAGGATGCCGCCGAGGACGGGGAGCAGGATGACGATCGCCAGCCACGCGGGCTTGTTCACGCCGCGGTGGCGGGACGGATTCTGCACGGCGCAATCCACGATCGTGTAGACCCAGAAGACGGTCGCCACGAGCGCCAAGATGAGAAGCAACCGTGCCATGTCCCGAGTCTACGTGCGTCGGCTGAACAGCGGCCCGGAGTCGGCGGTCCACTTCGCCGTCGAACGACCCGGACTCGGGCGCGGAGCCTCCGCCGTAGAATCGGAGGATGCGTGCTCGTTCGGCCCTCGTCTACACGGTCCTGCGACTTCTCGCCTTCCTCGTGCCCCTCGGCATCCTGCTGCTGTTCCCGGTGTTCCAGGAACTGCCGTGGCTCGCGGCGATCTTCGCCGCCCTGATCGGCTTCAGCCTGTCGCTGCTGTTCCTGCGCCGCCCGCTCGACAAGGTCACCGGCGGTCTCGCCGAGCGACGCGCCCAGCGCACCGCCACAGGCCGCCGCACCGGAGCCGAGAGCGACGCCGACGCCGAAGACGCGGTCGTCGACAGAGACCTGCGCGACTGATCACACCTCCCGCGTGACGGCAAACCGGCTGAACGACGTCGTGCGAATCAGCGGGGGTGCCCAACCCCTAGATAGCGACGTCGAGAGCGCCGGGCGGGGTAGGTGATGCGCGGCGCACGGAGGGTGAAGCGCCGGGCCTGCGGCGACAGATGAACCGCCGAGCCGAGACACCTTCCTGCCGGGAAGGCCGAGTCATTTCACCCGCGGACGCGCCTCGAGAGAAGCGCCCGCCGCTGCCCTTCCCTCCATGAGCATGTATACAGGCGCGCTTTTCGGAGCGCCACACGGAGTATCGCAACCTGCCGCTCCCGGAGAGATTGGACACCGTATGCAGGACGAATGCCACACGCCCCGCAGCCCGCACGTCGGCACGCCGAGTCGCCGTGCAGTCATCACCGCGGCCGCCTGGACTGTTCCCGCCGTCACTCTCGCCGCAACGAGCCCCGCTTTCGCCAACTCGCCGCACGCCCGCAAGACGACGACGCTGATGACGCCGGGCATGCGGGTGCCGGCGTCGGGCAACGTCACGGTCACCGCGACGGTGCTCGACTCCGGCGGGGCTGCGGTAGCGGGTGAGGCGGTGTCGTTCACCGGCCCGAGCGGCGCGACCTTCTCTCCGTCATCCACCACGACGGACTCCGCCGGCATTGCGACGACGACTCTCGATCTCCGGGATCGATGGGCCACCCCCGGTTCCACAGCGACCGTCGCGGCAACGGCAGGTGGCGAGACCATCACGCAGGGCTTCTCGGTACTGGGCTCGAACGTCCTCGTCTTCGGAAAGGGATTCACCTCGACACCTGAGCAGACGGAACTCGTCTTCCCCTCCCCCGTGAAGCAGATCGCTGCTGGCACGTATAGCGACGCCGACCCCTACAACCACTTGGAGATGTCTCTCTTCTCCGTCGCGCTCCTTCAAGACGGAACGGTCTGGACGAAGGGAACGAACGAAACCGGGCAGCTCGGCGATGGAACCAAGACCAACCGGTCGACCTGGGCGCAAGTCGAGGGGCTGTCGCCAGTCATTCAGATCGCGGCAGGTTGGGCTCGAGTCGTGGTGTTGCACGCAAATGGAACAGTGAGCAACTGGGGCAAGTGCAACGGCCCGAACGGCCCTGTGGATCAGCTCACGCCGGTCAAGGTACCGGGTCTCACCACTGTGAAGCAGATCGCGCACTCCCCCGGCCTCGAGGCGCAATACTCGGGTTGCTCCTTCGCCCTACTCACCGATGGTTCCGTCAAAGCGTGGGGAACGAATATGTACGGCAACGCCGGAACCGGAATCGTCGGATCGAATCCTTGGAACACGCCGACACAGGTCGCGGGTCTCACCTCTGGCGTCGCGCAAGTGGGTGCCGGAGGCGTTCACGCTGGCGCCGTTCTCTCCGATGGAACGGTCCGGACATGGGGGAACGGCGGGAGCGGCCAGCTGGGAAACGGCGCCACGGGCGAGAGGTGGAGTCCGGGAACCGTGACCGGGATCAGCGGACAGAGTGCCCTCCTCGCAGGCGGAGTGGACAACACGTACGTGTTGATGTCCGACGGTTCTGTCCGCAGCTCGGGAGCCTCGCAGAACTCGGACGGCGGCGAGACGACGACCTTTGACGTCGTACCGGGCCTCACCTCGGGAGTCGTGCAGATCTCCGTCACGAACAACACCGGACACGCCCTCATGGACGACGGCTCGATCCGCGCCTGGGGGTTCAATGGTGACGGTCAGCTCGGCAACGGCACGACCACCGACCAACGCCCTGCGATCACTCTCACGACCATCCCCGCTGGTCGCGCGGTCAGCCGTCTCGCGGAACCCTCCGCCGCCGCCCGGACCACCTACCTCGTTCTCGCGACCTGAGAACGAGGTAACAGCCTGTCGGGCGCAAGCGCGTGGCGTTGGAAGTTTCGCGCGCCATCCGCTTCGCTCATGGATCGCGCTGCGTTCCCCGTTCCCGTGCCGCGCGTCCGGGCGCAACAGGTCGTGAAGGCCGACACCCGCTGAACCTCAGCCCGCCACGAACGCCCAGAACAGCAGGGCGCCGTACGCGACCGAGGTGAAGCTCGTGACCTGCAGCGCGGTGATGAGCTCGCGCGGAGTGCGGTAGGTCCAGACGATGAGGATCGCCGCGAGTCCGCCCAGCAATGCGATGAGCGTGAGCCACGCGACCGGGTAGAACACGGCGAGGAACACCGCGATCGCGAACGGGATCAGCACGAAGAGCGTGAAGAGCACCTGCGTCGCGCGGCGCCCGATGAGCACCGACAGCGTGCGCTTACCCGCGAGACGGTCCTGGTCGATGTCCCGCAGGTTGTTGGCGAGCAGCACGGCGCAGGCGAGGAGTCCCGCGGCGACCGCGCCGAACCAGGCCTCCTGGGGGAGGGAGAGCACCTGCAGCCAGGTCGTGCCGAGGGTGGCGACCAGGCCGAAGAAGACGAAGACGAAGATCTCGCCCATCGCGTTGTAGCCGTAGGGTCGCTTGCCGCCGGTATAGAACCAGGCCGCGACGATGCAGAGCGCGCCGACGAGGATGAGCCACCACTGACCCGTGCGGATCACGAGGGCGAGACCGATGGCCGCGGCGAGCGCGAAGAACCCCAGAGCGACGACGAGCACCGTCCGCGGCTTGGCCTTCTTCCCCCCGGTCAGTCGTCCCGGGCCCACGCGCACGTCGTCGGTACCGCGGATGCCGTCGGAGTAGTCGTTGGCGTAGTTGACGCCGATCTGCAGCGCGAAGGCGACGGCGAGGCACGCGAGAGCGATCACCCCGTGCAGCTGATCGTCGACCAGCGTCGCAGCCCCCGTGCCGATCAGCACCGGGGTGATGGCCAGCGGCAACGTGCGCAGGCGCGCGGCGGCGATCCAGTCGCGCGCGGTCGCCTTGGCGACGGCCTGCGGGGCGCCGCTCTTCGGCTTCTGCGGATTGCCGCCGGGATGACGCTTCTTGGCGGTGTTCGAACGCTTACGGGAGGGAGCTGCCACGGAGGCTCATCCTAATCCCGCGCGCCGGTCTCACCGGTCTCGGCCAGACGCCGAAGCGCCGCGCGGTCGGGCTTTCCGGAGGTCAGGGTCGGCAGTTCGTCGACGGCGATGACCCGTGCCGGACGCGCGGGAGCGCCCACCGCCTCGCCGACCGCCCGGCGCACGCGTTCGAGCACCTCGCTCTCGTCGACGCCGGAGAGCCCGGGGATGACCACGGCGGATCCCTGGCCCCAGGTGGCATCCGGGATCGGCACCACCACGGCGGATTCGAGACCCCGGATGCCGCGCACCGCAGCCTCAACGCGATCGAGCGACACGTTGACCCCGCCCGAGACGATGACGTTGTCGAGGCGTCCCGTCACGTGCAGCACCCCGTCGACGATCTCTCCCCCGTCGCCGGTGCGGTACCAGCGCGTGCCGTCGGCCCCGACGGGGAAGACGGAGGCCGTGCGCGCCGGGTCGTCGACATAGCCGTCGGCGAGCGTGGGGCCCGACAGCTGCACCTCGCCCGCGACGATGCGCATGCCGACGCCGTCGAGCGGGACGCCGTCGTAGACGCACCCGCCGCTCGTCTCGCTCGATCCGTAGGTGCGGACGATCCGCGCCCCGACCTCTGCGGCGCGCTCCCGCACCGCGGGAGCGAGGGCCTGCCCGCCGATGAGGATCGCCTCGAACGACCGCAGGGCGTGGGCGACCGTGTCGTCATGCTCGGCGGCGTCGAGCAGGCGCTGCAGTTGGGCGGGGACGAGCGAGGTGTAGGTCGGAACCCGTGCGCCGTCGAGGTGCGAGGCCATGCCGAGGGCCGCCGCCGCGAACGGCTCGGGGCGGAAGGGCCCCGCCACCACCGCGGGCTCGCGATCGGCGAGCAGCGCGCGCACGATCACCTGCACGCCCGCGACGTAGGTCGCCGGCACCGCGAGCAGCCAGGCCCCCTCGCCGAGGCGCGCGGCCGTCGCGTACGCGCTGCTGATCAGGGCGTTACGCGAGATCATCACCGACTTCGGCACGCCCGTCGAACCCGACGTGGTCACCACCGCGGCAGTGCCCGCGGGAGCCTCGCGCGGCGCTGCGTCACCCCCGAGGGCGACGGCGGGCCCGGCCCCGAGCACGGCTGCGCGCAGGGCGCGGAGCACGTCGCGGGGATCCCCGGATGCCGGCGGCTCGAGCCTCACGCGTGCGACCCGGCGCTCAGTAGTGCCACGGCACGTCGGACCAGTCGGGGTCGCGCTTCTCGAGGAACGAGTCGCGCCCCTCGGCCGCTTCGTCGGTGCCGTACGCCAGGCGCGTGGCCTCGCCGGCGAAAAGCTGCTGCCCCACGAGGCCGTCGTCGACGGCGTTGAAGGCGTACTTGAGCATGCGGATCGCGGTGGGCGACTTCGTGAGGATCGTGCGTGCCATCGAGAGGGCTTCGCGCTCGAGCTCGGCGTGCGGCACGACGCGGTTGACCGCGCCCATCTCGTACGCGCGCTCGGCGGAGTACTCCTCGGCGAGGAAGAAGATCTCGCGGGCGAATTTCTGGCCGATCTGCCGCGCGAAGTAGGCCGAGCCGTAGCCGGCGTCGAACGAGCCGACATCGGCATCCGTCTGCTTGAAACGACCGTGCTCGGCGCTCGCGATCGACAGGTCGCACACGACGTTGAGCGAGTGTCCGCCGCCGGCCGCCCAGCCCGGGACGACGGCGATGACGACCTTCGGCATGAAGCGGATCAAGCGCTGCACCTCAAGGATGTGCAGGCGACCCGCTCGGCCCGGATCGTGCACCGTGGTCTCGTCGGTGGAGTACTTGTAGCCGTCGCGAC
This sequence comes from Microbacterium sp. P26, assembly GCF_023712585.1. Taxonomy (NCBI): domain Bacteria; kingdom Bacillati; phylum Actinomycetota; class Actinomycetes; order Micrococcales; family Microbacteriaceae; genus Microbacterium; species Microbacterium sp. P26. The sequence continues at coordinate 80,186 of NZ_JAMAXZ010000006.1, forward strand.
CGCGGATGCGCTGGTCGCCACCGGAGCAGAACGCCCAGCCGCCGTCTTTCGGACTCGGACCGTTGCCGGTGAGCAGCACGACGCCGATGCGGTGGTCCTGCCGCGCAATGTCGAGGGCGCGGTACAGCTCGTCGACCGTGTGCGGGCGGAAGGCGTTGCGCACCTCGGGACGATCGAAGGCGATACGCGCGACCCGGCCGTCGTGCGTGACGTGGGCGGTGATGTCGGTGTAGTCCTCGGCGCCGGGCGCCAGGGTCCATTCCGCGGGGTCGAAGAGCTCGGAGACGGTCACCCGTTCAGCCTACGCGCGGGCCTTCGCGCACGGACGCGGCGGCCGACGGTGGACGTCGCCGCCGCACCGCCGTAGCCTGGACGACCCCGACGATCGGAGTCAGCATGACGAAGAAGGTGTCGATCCTGGGCCGCATCCGCGAGTACTTGCTTGGTGCGCCCTCACCTGACCAGTCCGAAGACGCGCGCCGCTCGATGAACCATCAGAGCGAGTCCGCGTACTACGCCGGCGAAGCCGCGAAGACCTGGACGGGCACGTCCGGCGGCGCGCAGTTTACGCCGTGAACGTATGCGGCGCCCCGAGGAGATCGGGGCGCCGCATGACTCACGCGTTCTTGCTGTCGCGCCAGCGCAGCCAGCGCTCGACGAGCGAGTAGTCCCACTCGGGGCCCGAGAAGCCGAGCGTGAAGAGGCGGGTGCCGGCGGCGAACAGCGCGTCGGCCACGTCTTCGTCGCGGTCCTTGAGCTCGTTCGAGACGACCAGGCCCGACAGGTCGCGCTCCTCGGTCTCTGCCCAGCGCTCGATGACCTCGAACTTGTGCGGCAGCTCGTCGGGAGTGACGAAGCTGTGCCAGATGTCGGCGTGACGCGCAACCATCCGCAGCGTCTTCTGCTCGCCCTTGCCGCCGATCATCACGGGGATCTTGCGGGTGGGTGCGGGGTTCAGCTTGCCCCAACGGTCGACGATGCGGTCGAGGTCGGCGGCGAGCGCGTTCAGACGCGAACCCGCGGTGCCGAAGTCGTAGCCGTACTCGTCGTAGTCGCGCTGGAACCAGCCCGACCCGGTGCCGAAGATGAAGCGGCCGGTGTCGCCGCCCTTCTTGCTGATGTGGTCGACGGTGCGGGCCATGTCGGCCTGCAGGTCGGCGTTTCGGTAGCTGTTGCAGTTGACGAGGGCGCCGAACTCGACGCGCTCGGTCTGCTCGGCCCAGGCCGACAGCATCGTCCACGCCTCGAAGTGCTCGCCGTCGGGGTCGCCGTAGAGCGGGAAGAAGTGGTCCCAGTTGAACAGGACGTCGACGCCCATCTCTTCGAGACGGAAGACGGCGTCGCGGATGTCGGAGTACTGCACGTGCTGCGGCTGGATCTGCACACCGAGCCGAACGGGGGTATCGAAGAGCATGGCGTCAGCCTATGCCCGCCCTCCGACACCGGGGCGGGTGGATTCGCCGCGCCGGGCACGTACCGTGGAGAGGCCAGACGATCGGAGTCACCATGACGAAGAAGATGTCGAAGCTCGCGCGAGTGCGCGATTACCTGTTCGGCCCGCGACGCACGCACGAGCAGTCGGAGGCCGCGAAGGAGTCGCTCGAGTCGACGCCCGACCTGTCCTCCTACACGGTCGAACGTCAGACGTTCTGGTTCGGCGGGTTCGGCGGCGGCGGACCGCGCTGAGCGGCAGGATGAGGGCATGAGCACCGTCGCCCTCCCCCCGCTCGCCGACGTCCTCGCGACGGCGCGGGTCGTCGCCCTTCCCCTGGCCGCGCGGTTCCGAGGAGTCGAGACGCGCGAAGCCCTCGTCTTCGAGGGTCCCGAGGGGTGGACGGAGTTCTCGCCTTTCGTCGAGTACGCCGACGCAGAGGCCGCGACCTGGCTGGCGGGGGCGATCGACTACGGATGGCGCGAGTCGCCGGCACCCGTTCGCGACGCGGTCGGGGTGAACGCCACGATGCCCGCCGTCGCGGCATCCGAGGTCGCGCGGATCCTCGCGAGGTTCGACGGATGCCGCACGGTCAAGGTCAAGGTCGCCGAGCCCGGTCAGCACCTCGCCGACGACGTGGCACGGGTGCGGGCGGTGCGCGAGGCGCTGGGCCCCGAGGGGCGCGTGCGGGTCGACGCGAACGCGGCGTGGACAGTCGACGAGGCCGAGCGCGCGGTGCACGCGCTCGCGGAGTTCGACCTCGAGTACGTGGAACAGCCGTGTGCCGAGGTCGATGCGCTCGCTCAGCTGCGCGAGCGCATCGCCTACCTCGACATCCCGATCGCCGCCGATGAGAGCGTGCGCAAGGCGGCCGACCCCCTGCGGGTCGCGCGGTCGGGGGCCGCCGACCTGCTGGTCATCAAGGCGCAGCCGCTGGGCGGAGTGCACGCCGCGCGCGAGATCGTGGCGCAGGCGGGCCTTCCGGTGGTCGTCTCGAGCGCCCTCGACACCTCGATCGGCCTGTCGATGGGGGTCGCGCTCGCGGCGTCGCTGCCCGAGCTCGACTACGACTGCGGTCTCGCGACCGCCTCACTCTTCACCGCCGACGTCGTGGCGTCTCCGTTGCGCGCCGCGGGCGGATTCCTGTCGCTCGAGCGACCGCGACCGACCGGCGCCGAGCTCGACCGGGTCGCCGCGGCCGACGATCGCCGCGACTGGTGGATCGAGCGCCTGCGTCGCTGCTACGCGCTGCTCGAGGTCACTCGAGGATGAGGCGCACGAGCTGTTCGAGCCGGGCGCCGAGGGCGGCGCGCGTGGCCGCGGGAGTCCGACGCGTCATCAGCGCCGTCTCGGCCGTCGACACCCACGCCGACAGCAGCAGCTCGGTCGCCGTCTCGGCCGACACCCGCAGCGACAGCCCGCGCACCTGCGCGATGTCGGTGACCAACTGTGTGACGCTCTCGCCCAGGGCACGGTTGAGGGCGAGGTAGGCCTCGGCGAACTCGGGGTTGCGCAGTGCCTGCACGCGGATCTCCGCGCCCAGCAGCACGTCGAGCCGGTCGTCGCCGGTCACTTCGAGCACCTGCTGCACGAGCTGCAACACCTCGCCCGTGGCATCCAGCCCCCGATCCTCGATCGAGGTGACCCGCTCGCGCACGGCGGCGACGGTGGTCTCGGCCGATCGGGCGCAGAGGGCGAGGAACAGCTCCTCCTTCGAGCCGAAGTTCGAGTAGAAGGCGCCGCGCGTGAATCCGGCGCGCTCGCAGATGGCCTCGACCGATGCGGCCTCGATGCCGATCTCGGCGAACATCTCGGCGGCGGCGTCCATCAAGCGCGTGCGCGTGTTCTCGCGACGGCGTGACGGCGCGGGGGCGGTGTCGGTCATCCGCGTCCTCCTGTTTCTGGGGGGAGATTCAGCTTCGAGCCCTCCCCCGCCGACTACGATACATTGATGTATCCGATACGGTGATGTATCGACCCGTTCACCGATCGTGGGAGCCGCCGTGTCGACATTCCTGTACACCCTGGGTCGCTGGTCGTTCCGCCACCCCTGGCGCGTGCTGAGCGCCTGGTTGCTCATCCTGGTGCTGGCCGGCGGCGGGGTCGCCCTGCTCGCGAAGGGCACGGACAACACCTTCACCATCCCCGGCACCGAGTCGCAGGCCGGCCTCGAGATGCTCGGACGCACCTTCCCCCAGGTCAGCGGCGCGAGCGCAGAGATCGTCGTCGTCTCGGCCGAGGGCGCGAAGGTGACCGACCCGGCGTATCAGAGCGCCATCCAGAAGACGACGGGCGACATCTCCGACCTCGACTTCATCGAAGCCGTCACCGACCCCTACGACTCCCAGATCTCGGGCGGCATCTCCGACGACGACCGCGCCGCGATCGTGCGCATCCAGTTCTCGGGCGAGGCCACGGCGGTCCCCCAGACCACCGAAGACGGACTGCGCGAGGCCGCCACCGCTCTCGGCGACGCCCTGCCGAGCGGCTCGCAGGCCGTGCTTGGCGGCCAGCTGTTCGCCACCGAGATCCCCGGCGCCTCGATCACGGAGGCGCTCGGTGTGGTCATCGCCGCCCTTGTGCTCATGGTGACGTTCCGCTCGTTCCTCGTGGCCGGGATGCCGCTGGCCACCGCGATCCTGGGCGTGGCGCTCTCGATCGGGCTCATCTTCGTCGCGACCGGCTTCGCGACGGTGTCGTCGACGACTCCGCTGCTGGCGGTGATGCTGGGCCTGGCGGTCGGCATCGACTACGCGCTGTTCATCGTCTCGCGACATCAAGACCAGACGCGGGCCGGCATGGACCCCGAGGAATCCACCGCCCGCGCGGTCGGTACCGCCGGCTCCGCGGTCGTCTTCGCCGGCATCACGGTGCTCATCGCCCTCATCGGCTTGGGCTTCGCCGGCATCCCGTTCCTCACCACGATGGGCATCGCCGCCTCGGTCGCCGTCGCGATCGCCGTGTGCGTCGGCCTCACCCTCACCCCCGCTTTCCTCGGCTTCGCCGGGCACCGCGTGGTCGGCTGGGGCTACAAGAGGCAGAAGAAGCGCTCCCGCACGGCCACCGCAGAAGATGACGCCGCGGACGCCGAAGAGGCCGCCGCCGAGAGCCTGCGCCGCGCCTCCACGGCGGCCGTCCGCGCCCAGCGCAACGGGCCCGCCAAGCGCTGGGTCGGCCTGGTCACCCGGCATCCGGTCATCACCACCGTCGCCGTCGTCGGCCTGCTGGGCGTCACCGCCATCCCGGCAGCGTCGCTCGCCCTTACCCTCCCCAACGCCGGACAGCTGCCGAAGGGCGACGAAGCGCGCGTCGCCTACGAGCTGACCGACGAGTACTTCGGCCCCGGCGCCAACGGCCCGCTCATCATGACCGGCACGATCGTCACCTCCGACGACCCGCTCACCCTGATGACGAACATCGGCGACGAGATCGCCAAGATCCCCGGCGTCGCCGAGGTGGCCCTCGCCACCCCGAACGCCACCGCCGACACCGGCATCGTGCAGATCGTGCCCGAGACCGCGCCCGACGACCCGCGCACCGCCGACCTCGTGCGCGAGCTGCGCGCGGCCGAGCCCCGCCTCTCCGACGAGTTCGGCGTGCACCTGCTCGTCACCGGCTACACCGCCGTCACGATCGACATCTCCGACCAGCTCGGAGCCGCCCTGCTGCCGTTCGGGCTGTTCGTGGTCGGTCTCTCGCTCGTGCTGCTGATGATCGTGTTCCGCTCGATCTGGGTGCCGCTGACCGCCGCCGGCGGATACCTGCTGTCGGTCGCCGCCTCGTTCGGCGTCGTCGCCGCGGTGTTCGAGTGGGGCTGGTTCGCCGACGCGCTGCACGTGGCCAAGGTCGGCCCCATCATCAGCTTCATGCCCATCGTCGTGATGGGCGTGCTGTTCGGCCTCGCGATGGACTACCAGGTGTTCCTCGTCTCGCGCATGCGCGAGGACTACGTGCACGCCAAGCGCGAGGGCCGCACGCCCCGCGAGGTGGCGCTCGGCGCCGTCCGCAGCGGTTTCGTGGGCTCGGCCCGCGTGGTCGTCGCCGCCGCCGTGATCATGTTCGCCGTCTTCGTCGCATTCGTGCCCGAGGGCGACTCGAGCCTCAAGCCCATCGCTCTGGGGCTCGCCGTCGGCGTCGCGGTCGACGCGTTCCTCGTGCGCATGACCCTTGTGCCTGCAATCCTCGCCCTGCTCGGCGCGAAGGCCTGGTGGATGCCGCGCTGGCTCGACCGGATCCTCCCCAAGCTCGACGTCGAGGGCGAGGCCGTCGAGCGCGAGGTGCACCTGACCGACTGGCCGTCGGGCCCCCCGGTCGCGGTCGCGGCCGAAGACCTGCAGACGGTCGTGTCGACGGATGCCGAGGAGCCGGTGTTCCGCGACGTCGCGGTACGGCTGCCGTACGGCGGCACCCTGCTGGTCACCGGCGAGACGCGCACCACCCGCACGCTGCTGCTGACCCTGGCCGGGCGTCTGTCGAAGATCGAGGGGCGCCTGCGCGTCGACGGGCTGCTCGTGCCCGAGCGAGCGGGAGCCGTGCGCGCCCGCGTCGGCGTCGCCCTTCTCGACGACCCCGCCACGGCGCGCTCCGACGTCGCCGAGGCCGTCGCCCGCGGAACCCGCATCGTCGTGATCTCCGACATCGACCGGCTCGACGACGACACCCGCGACGACGTCGCCGACGTGCTGCGGCTCGCCGCGACCGAGGCGCGCGAGCGCAGCGGCGACGACGACTCCCCGTTCACGCTCATCGTCTCGGCCCGCGACGAACGGCGGGCCCTCGCCCTGCTGTCCGCCGCCCAGCGGCCCGCCGTGACGTCGCTCCCCCTCGCGACGCCGCGCCGCCCCCGCCCCGAACCCGAAACCTTCGCCGATCTCTCCGAGGTGTTCGCATGACTCTCCCCGTCGAGCGCTCCCGCTCGCGCCGCCCCGTCACCTGGCTGACCCTCATCGGCGTGCTCCTGCTGCCCGCCGTGATCGGCGGCATCCTGATCGGCGCCCTGTACAACCCCACCGACCGCCTCGACAACATCACGGCCGCGATCGTCAACGACGACAAGGCCGTCGAGCTCAACGGCCAGCTGGTCCCCCTGGGGCGCCAGCTCACCGGCGGCCTGGTCAAGGGCGCCGACGACCAGCCGAGCAACATCGACTGGGTCATCTCGAACGACGACGACGCGGCCGCGGGCCTGGCCGACGGCACGTACACCGCCGTCGTCACGATCCCCGAGAATTTCACCGCCGCCTCGCTCTCGACCCGCCCCGGCGAGACGCCCGAGAAGGCGACCATCGGCGTGCAGACGGCGCCCGACGCCCGCGTGGTCGACGGCGCGATCACCGCTCAGCTGGCATCCACCGCCTCCTCCGTCTTCGGCAGCACGCTGTCGTCGCAGTACCTCAAGAACGTGTTCCTCGGCTTCACCAGCCTCAGCGACCAGCTCGGCACGGCCGCGAGCGGAGCGCACCAGCTCGCCGACGGCGCCTCGCAGGCCGCCACCGGCGCCGGGAGCCTGCGCGACGGCCTCGGCCAGCTCTCGAGCGGAGCCTCGCAGCTCTCCGACGGCGCCGGCCAGCTCGCCGCGGGCACCGGGCCCCTCGCCGACGGCGCCGGCCAGCTCGCCACGGGAGCCACCGCCCTCGCCGGCGGAACGCGCGACGCCGCAGCCGGTGTCGACAAGCTCGCGGGCGGGGCCGACGGCATCGCCGCGGGCAACCAGCAGCTCGCGACCCAGATCAACGGCCTCGCCGACCAGATCCCGCCCGGCTTCGCCGACGACGCCACCGCGCTGTCGAAGGCCGCGCCGCAGGTCAACCAGGCGCTCGTCGACGCCGCGGCTGCCCTGCAGAAGGCCGCCGACGAGTGCACCGGCACGCCCGAGCAGTGCCAGTCCCTGAGCACCGCCGCCGCCGAGGCGAAGAAGGCGCTCCCCCAGGCCACCGAAACGGTGACGAAGATCGGCGACCTCGCCGGTCAGGCGTCGCAGCTGCCCGCCGGCATCCGCGCGATCGCCGCCGCCAACCAGCAGCTCGCCGACGGAGCCACCGGCCTCGCCGGAGGAGCGCGCGAAGCAGCATCAGGCCTGAACACGATCGCGGGTGGCATCGACGGCCTCTCCGGCGGGGCGACGAAGATCGCCGACGGCACGCGACAGCTCGGGACCGGGGCGGCCGCCCTCAGCTCGGGCGCCGCGCAGGTGGCATCCGGGATCTCCGGCGCCGAGACCGGTGCCGCCCAGCTCACCGACGGCGTGAGCCAGGTCGCGACCGGAACGGGCTCGCTCGCCGACGGTCTCGACACGGCCGTCGCGCAGCTTCCGACGTACACCGACGCCCAGGCGACGAACCTCGCCGACGTCGTGGCCGACCCGGTCTCGGCGACCGGCACCAGCGACTCGCTGTTCGGCCTCGCGGCGGTGCCGCTGCTGGCCATGGCCGTGCTGTGGTTCGGCGGACTCGCCTCGTTCGTCGCCTTCCAGGCCGTGTCGGCGCGTGCGCTCACCAGCCGCCGCCCCTCCGCGCTCGTCGCCCTGCGCGGGTTCGCGCCCGCCGCGCTCGTCGGCGCGGTGCAGGGCCTGCTGGTTGCCGGCGTCGTGCAGATCGCGTCGAAGTACGACTGGGGCGACTGGGCGCTGTTCGCCCTGGTCTGCGTTGCCGCGGGCATCGCGTTCGCCGCCGTGCACCAGGCTCTCGTCGCCCTCTTCGGCGGAGCCGGACGCTGGATCGCCGCCGTCATCGGCTCCCTCGCACTCGGGGCGAGCATCGTCTCGACCGTGCCGCCGGCCTTGGCCGCCGCCGCGTCGCTCCTGCCCACCGCCCCCGCCTACGACGCGATGCTCGGCGCCCTGTCGTCGTCGGGCGGCGTCGCCGCGGGCGTGGCCGGATTCGTGGTGTGGGCCGTGCTGTCGCTGCTGGTCACCACGCTGGTGGTGGTGCGCCGCCGCACGACGACGACCCGCGCCGCCGCCCAGCCCGCCTGACGCGGGCCGGCGCGGGGCCCACACCCCTGTTGAGTGTCCAAAACACCCGGACGGTTTCGAGATTCGTCCGGGTGTTTTGGACACTCACGGGTGGGCGCGCGCGTTCCCTGAGCCGGGCGCCCGCGGCAGCGGCGCGGTGACGGCCGGCGACGCCCGCTCTCCACAGTGCGCCTTTCGAGCGCCTCATCCCCCGATGTCCGGCTCCTTGTAACGGGAGCCGCCCACGTTCGATGGGGTGAACGGGTGCAGCGACGGCAGCTCCCCTCCGACCTCGGTCACGCGTTCTCCGTTCGAGAAGCGAAAGGGATGGGCGTACCGCGAGACCGCCTGCAAGCCCTCGATCTTCAGGCGCCGTTCCACGGGGTTCGCACCACGAACACCGCTGAACCGCACTCCCTCTCTGTCGTCGAACGGTGCCAGGCATACGCACCCCGCCTCAGTGCCGCTCAGTACTTCAGCCATGCCACGGCAGCTGTGCTGTGGGGTCTTCCGCTCCCCCACCGGCATCCGGTGACCCTCCATGTCTCGGCCTTCGCCCCCGCTCGTGAGTCACGGACGCGCGGCATCACCGGCCACCGAAGCAGTATTCCGCTCGATCAGCTCACGATGTGCCAAGGGCTCCCCGTCTCCAGCCCGGCCGAGACCTGGGCGGACCTCGCGAGCTCGCTTCGGAGCGAACATCTCGTGGTTCTCGGCGACGCCATTCTGGGGCGCCGGCTCGCGGATCGAGAGGATCTCGCCGCCGCTGCGGCGCGACTGCGTCGACGCGGGGCGACGGAGCTGGCGGCCGCACTTCCCCTCGTCCGCGCCGGTGCCGAGTCGCCGCGAGAATCCCTCGTCCGCCTCGTGCTTCTCGAGGCGGGACTGCCGGAGCCCGAACTCAACTGGGTCCTGCGCGATGAGTCGGACCGATTCATCGCGCGGCTCGACATGGCGTATCCGGACTACCGTGTCGCGGTCGAGTACGACGGTCGACAGCACGCGGAACGCGACCAATTCCGCCGCGATGCCGATCGATGGCCGGCGATCGCCGCGCAGGGGTGGCAGTTGATCCGTGTCGTGGACCATCATCTCGAGGCCCCTCTGCGCCATATCGTGGCACCCGTTCGTCGGGCGCTGGAGTCGGCGGGCTGGCCCCGCGCTTCGGAACCCCGTTGAGTGTCCAAAACACCCGGACGAATTTCACAACCGTCCGGGTGTTTTGGACACTCAACAGTCGGGCGGCCCGGCGGGACATACACGGGCGCGGGACCGCCCGTCACACGCCCCACCCGTCCAGGCACCACCCCGCACCCGCGCGACACCCCGCACACGCGCAACACCCTGCACACGCGAGACGACGCCCCGCACACGCGAAAGGGCCCGCCCGGCGCGATGCCGGACGGGCCCTCGAGCACGAAGGCCGCGCGTCAGGTCGTGAGGCCGCTGTACGCGTGCAGGCCCTTGAAGAAGACGTTGACGATCGTGAAGTTGAACAGCACCGCGGTGAAGCCGATGATCGACAGCCAGGCAGAGCGCGTGCCGCGCCAGCCGCGGGTCGCGCGGGCGTGGATGTATCCGGCGTAGAGAACCCAGATGACGAAGGTCCAGACTTCCTTGGTGTCGAAGCCCCAGAAGCGGCCCCACGCGTCGTTGGCCCAGATGGATCCGGCGATGAGCGTGAAGGTCCAGAAGATGAACCCGACGATCGCGAAGCGGTAGGCCAGCGACTCGAGCGCCTCGGCGTTCGGGACGGTGCGCAGGAAGCTGCGCTTCGGCTCGGCATCCACGGGAGCGTCGACGAGCTTGCGCTCCCGACGGGTCTGGATGAGCTGCACGACAGACAACCCGAACGCGAGGGCGAACAGGGCGGTCGCGAGGCTCGCGACGAACACGTGCACGACGAGCCACACCGACTTCAGCGGGTCGGCGAGGGGCACGACCTCGACGTGGAACGCCAGCGTCGCCCCACCCAGCAGCAGCACCGCGAGTCCGGTCATCAGCGATCCGAGGAAGCGCAGGTCGTAGCGGGTCAGCACGGCCAGGTACACCGCGATGATCAGCAGCAGGCCCGTCATGGCGAACTCGTACATGTTCGACCACGGAACGCGCTCGGCGGCGATGCCGCGCAGAACGGTCGCGACCAGGTGGAACACGAAGCCGAGCGCCGTCAGCACGGTGCCCAGGCGCGCCCAGAGGTACCGCGGCTTCGACGGAGCGGGGGCGGATGCCGACGACCCGGTCGATGCGGAGATGACTCCCCCGCCGCCCGCGGTCACGAGCTCGCGGGCCACGACCTCGTCTTTCGCCTTCAGCGCGAGGTCGCTGCGCCGGGCGAGGTCGATGGCGTAGGCGATGAACGCCAGCACGTAGATGGTGACCGCCGTCCACACCAAGAGGAGGGAGATCTCATCGAGGAGAAGCGGGTCGGTTCCGGTCATGGTCTCAGTCTACTTTTCCGGTGTCGGGGTGGGTCGAGGAAAGGACGGCGCCGTGCTTCTCGGCGAGCTGGTCGACGGCAGCGGCCAACGTCGGGTCTTCGCCGCGCGCGAGGCCGGCGTACTCGACGAGCACGGTGTCGCCCTGCGGGGTCGCCTTGACCCACATGCGCCGGCGCGGCACGAACAGCGCCGCGAGCAGTCCGAACAGCGCGAGCAGCGCGAAGCCGAGCACCCAGGGACCGGCCAGGTCGCGGTGGATCGACAGCGAGGCGAAGCGCTTGACCGACTGCTCGTAGCCCGCGGCGCCCGCAGGGGCCTCGTTCTCGAACGTGATGGTGCCGAGGCCGTTCGGCAGGTCTTCGGTCTGGCCGGGCATGAGCTGCAGCGCCGGGGTGCCGCTGTCGCCGCCGGCGATCTGCGTCATCTTGGAGGGGTCGAGGGTGTACACCGAGCGCGGGGTGCCGTCGTCGATGCCGAGGTCACCCTCGTAGACGCGCAGCGTCAGCGTCGGATACTCGAGGCCGCCGTAGGTCGAGGTGAGCGCTCCGGAATCGAGCACGTCCATCGTCGGGTAGAAGAACCCGAGCAGACCGAGCTGCTGCGGCAGGCCGTCGGCGACCTTGATGACGCCGAGCGAGGTCATGTTGGCGTCCTGCGGCAGAAACGCGATCGAGTCGTGGAAGACCTCTTTGCCATCGGCGTCGCGGATGGTCACGGTCGGCGCGTAGCCGTTGCCGAGCAGGTAGACGCGGTCGCCCTGCACGTCGAGCGGGTGGTTGACGCGCACCTCGCCGTCCTGCGGGTCCTGGCCGGGAGCCTGGGTGGTCACGTGGGCGATGAAGTCGCCGGCCTGGCCCGACCCCGGCTGGCCGGGCGGCACGTAGCTGACGTCGAACTTGTCGAGCGTGATCGAGTAGGGCGTCAGGGTGTCGCCGCCGACGAAGCGGCCCGGGTTGAACGAGGAGTAGTCGAGCAGGCTGTTGGCGAACGCCTGCCCCTCGACGAGCACGCGCTGGCCCGTGTAGGTGAAGCCGCCGCCGACGCCGACGGCCACGAGCACTCCCACGAGCGCGGCGTGGAAGACGAGGTTTCCGGTCTCCCGCAGGTATCCGCGCTCGGCCGACACCGAGAAGGTGCCCCGACCGTCGTAGCGCGCGACGCGGTAGCCGCTCTTGCGCAGCTGCGTGGCGGCGCTCTCGACGGCGGCTGCCGCCGCGGCATCCGCGTCGCCCTCCACGGCGAAAGAACGCTCACGGTGGTCGTCGAGGCGCGACAGGCGGGCGGGCGTGCGCGGGGGCTGCGAGCGCAGCGCCTTCCAGTGGTGCTTGGTGCGCGGCAGCACGCAGCCGATCAGCGAGACGAACAGCAGCAGGTAGATGGCCGAGAACCACGGCGAGCTGTACACGTCGAAGAGGCTGAGCTTGTCGAGCACCGGCGCGAGGTCGGGGTTGTCGGTGAAGTACTGCGTGACGCCGTTCGGGTCGGCGGTGCGCTGCGGCACGAGCGAGCCTGGGACGGCGGCGATCGCGAGCAGGAGCAGCAGCACGAGCGCGGTGCGCATGCTCGTCAGCTGTCGCCACCCCCAGCGCAGCCATCCGACGCCACCGAGGCGCGGCTGGGTGATTTCCTGGCCGTCGCCGTCGGCGTGGTCGGACGGACGCAGCGGGTCGGTCATGGTGTTGTTCCCTCGATCAGAGCGGGAGCTGGACAGGGCCGATCACCCCCTGCAACACGGACATCCACTGGCCCCAGAGGCCGGTCACCATGAGCAGACCGAGCACGATCAGCAGCGATCCGCCGATCAGGTTGACGACACGGATGTGCCTGCGGACGAACGACACCGACCTCGTCGCCCACCCGAGGCCGAGGGCCAGGAGGACGAACGGGATGCCGAGACCCAGCGAGTACGCGAGGCCGAGCAGCGCCGCGCGCCCGGGGTCGCCGAGGTTGTACGACACCGACAGGATCGCGGTCAGCGTCGGGCCGATGCAGGGCGTCCACCCGATACCGAGCGCGATGCCCAGCAGCGGGGCGCCGATCAGGCCGAGGTTCGCGCGCGACTGCATGCGCACCGACCTCTGCGCGAGGCCGAACAGGCCGATGAACACGAGCCCCATGAGGATGATGACGACGCCCATCACGCGCGTGATGATGTCGGCGTACTCGATGAAGAAGCGTCCGAGCGTGCCGCCCAGCACGTTGATGGCCATGAAGACGACGGTGAAGCCGGCGATGAACAGCAGGGTTCCGCCGAGCAGTCGCCCGCGCCCGGGGGCGGATGCCGAAGACCCGCGCGGCGCGACGGCACCGCCGATGTAGCCGAGGTAGCCCGGCACGAGCGGCAGCACGCAGGGGGACAGGAACGAGATGAGACCCGCGGCGAGCGCGATGGGCACGGCCACCCAGAGGGCCCCGTCGAAGACCAGGGCGCCCGGGTTCACGCGTTCTCCGCGACCAGTGTGCGCACGATCGCCTCGAGGATCGAGGCCTCGGGCAGTTCGCCGACGATGCGCGCGGCGACGCGGCCCTGCTTGTCGAGCACGAGGGTCGTGGGGGTGGCGTTCAGCGGGGTCGCCTCGTTGAACGCGAGCTTGAGCTGGGCGTCGCCGACGGCCATGGCGCTCGAGTACGACACTCCGTGATCGCGCGCGAACGACAGCGCGGTGGCGGGCTGGTCGTAGGTGTTGATGCCGAGGAACGACACGTCCTGACCCTGGAACGTCTGGTAGGCCTGCTCGAGGCGCGGGGCCTCGATGATGCACGGGCCGCACGTGGCGTACCAGAAGTTGACCACGAGCACCTTGCCGGCGAAGTCGGAGCTCGACACCGCGGACCCGTTGTCGAGGGTCCCCTCGAACGCGATCGGGTCGGTGCGGTTCTCGGGCGCGATCTCCGTGGTCTGGAACCCGTTGGCGGCGATGTAGCCCTTGTTGTCGCCCGCGCGATACTGGTCGGCCAGCGGGTCGGCGGTGCAGGCGGACAGCCCCACGATCAGGGCCGCCGCGGCGGCGAGGGCTCCGGCGGCGGTCAGGATTCGGCGCATCAAACGGCTCCTACGTCGACGGCTCCGGCCGTGGCGGCCGGCTCGGCGTACGCCACCTCGACCCAGCGCGCCGAGCCGTCGGCGCCGTCTCGCCGTTCGAAGCTCGTCACGCTCGACAGCGCGCAGCGGCGCTTGCGGGGGTCGTGGCGGGTGGGCTGGTGGGACAGGGCGAGGTGCGTGACCCAGATGGGCAGCTGGTGCGAGACCACGACGACGTCACCGCCGTCGACGCGCTCCCACGCGTCGGCCATGGCGGCGGTCATGCGCGCCACGATGTTGTCGTAGGGCTCACCCCAGCTCGGCACGGCGGGGCGGCTCAGGTGCCGCCAGTTGAGCGGGTTCGCGAGCGCCTGTTTCATGCGGCGCCCCTCGAACACGTTCGTGGGCTCGATGACCCGGTCGTCGATGAAGGGCTCGATGCCGAACAGCTCGACGAAGGGGGCCGCCGACTCGCGGGTGCGCTGCAGGGGCGAGACGACGAGTGCCGACACGGGCCGCTCGAGGCCGTGCACGTAGTCCGCGGCCTGGCGGGCCATGCGGCGTCCGTCGACGCTCAGGCCGAAGCCGGGGAGCCGACCGTAGAGCACGCGACGGGGGTTGTGAACCTCTCCGTGGCGCACGAGATGGAGGCGGTCGGCGGGCACGACCCCAGTCTACGGGCGGGTTCTGTGGTCTGACTGAGTCCGGATGCCGGTTGCCTCGACGTGGAGATAACCCCGTTCAGGCGTCTTTCCGGGCGGCGAGGAGCGAGCGCACCCGCGAGTACAGGAACCACGCGACGCCGATGCCGACGGCGGCGATGACGACGTACTGCAGGATCGAGGCGTACTCCTCGACGATGTGCCAGTTCTCACCCAGCAGGTAGCCCGCGAGCACGAAGATCGTGTTCCAGATCAGGCTGCCCGCACCGGTGAGCAGGCCGAAGCGCCACATCCGCATCTTGGCCACGCCCGCGGGGATCGAGATGAGGCTGCGGAAGATCGGGATCATGCGCCCGAAGAAGACCGCCTTGCCGCCGTGCCGCTCGAACCACGCGACGGTGCGGTCGACGTCTTCGGGGTGCAGCAGGGGCATCTTGGCGGCGAACGCCCGCAGTCGCGCGGCGCCGAGCCAGCGACCGAGGCCGTACAGCATGAACGCGCCCACGACCGAGCCAAGAGTGGTCCACAGCAGCGCCTCGAAGAGCGTGAACGATCCGCGGCTGGCCGTCAGTCCCGCCATCGGGAGCACGACCTCGCTGGGCAGCGGGGGGAAGAGGTTCTCGAGCGCGATCGCCACGCCGGCACCGACCGGGCCGATGACCTCCATCAGCGAGACGGTCCAGTCGGCCAGCGAGGTGAGCCACGACTGGCCCTCGGGCGAGCCGGAGGTCGATCTCACGGGGGTCAAGGTGAGGGTCATGTCGGTCATCGGGTGCCTTCGCGCTCGGTGATCGGCCGCCCGTGCGGGCGCCCAGTGCCAGGCTACGGGCCCGTCACCGCGCGTTCCTGGGGGTTGCCCCCGAGCGGTTCAGGATGCCGAGACCCCGGCGCCGACGAGGGCTGCGGCGACGAACCACACGGCGACCATGGCCACGGCCGCCACCAGCGGCACCCAGAAGGCGAGGCGATGGCGCACGAGGCGGACGATCGCGACGATCACGCCGATGAGGAGGACGACCCACGGCGAGACCACGGCGATCCAGAACCCGGCGTTCATGAGATCGGTGTCGCAGGCGGCGCCGCTGCAGGCGTCGGAGGCGAAGGCGAGCAGCACCCCCGCGTAGGAGGCGCCCAGCGCCAGCAGGGGCAGCAGCACCAGCAGCACGATCGTGATGGCGACGTCCCACGGTCGTCCCGCGCGGGGCCGCGGTTCGGGGCTCAGCGTGCGGAACGACTCCGGGGGGAGCGAGTACGTCACGAGCCACATCTTAGGGACGCCGCGTCGTGAATTCGCGCCGAACGGGGTTCGCGCCCTACGTTCGAGCCGTGTCGTCCACTCATCCCGCTCCACCCCACGGGCTCGCCGACGCTCTGCCCGCCACCCGCCGCCTGCTCGCGGCGCCCTCCCCCTCCGCCCGCCCCCTCCCGTACGGCGGCAGCCTCCCCGCGCTCTCCCCGAGCTGGCGCTCAGCCCTGCGCGACGAGCTGGGCCTCGAGGTCGCCTACGACGAGAACGCGGTCGATCCGCTCTCGTCGCGCGTGTTCGACGTCGTCTACAGCCGTCTCCGCGCGGAGCAGGTGGTGCTCGCCCTCTCGGCCCGCACGAACCTCACCCTCGCCGGCAGCACGGTCCGCATCGTCGGCGACTCCTCTCTCGCCACCGCGTTGACGGCGCTTCTTCGCCGCCTCGGCGCGAGCGTCGTGCGCTCCACCGACGACCCCGTCGAGCGCCTGACCGCGACGCTCGACGGCGTACGCGTCGACGACGTGGCGGCGGCGACGTCGGGCTCCACCCACTCCGCGATCCTCACCGGGGTCGGCCACGACGCCCTCGGCGTCGACGACGTCGCCGGGCTCGTGGCCGACGCCTCACCCCGGCCGGTCGACGCCTCCCCCGCTCCCTCGCCGCGTCCCTTCGTGCGCACGACGTCGAAAGGATCGCTCGTCGAGATGCCCTCTCCCCTGCCCGTCGACGGCGCCTCGCCCACGAGCGCTCAGCGCCGGATCCTCGACGCGCTGATCGCGGCCCTGGTCGTCGACGGCGGCCCCGACGATCCCCGCGGCATCTACGCCCGGGCGGTGACCCCGTGACCGGCCGCATCGCCGACGCCTCGCTGTGGCGTGCGGGCCTCGACCGCATCGAGTGGGCACGCGCGCACATGCCCGTCACCTCGGCCCTCGCCGCACGTCTCGCGAGTGAGGGGACGGTCGCCGGCATCCGGATCGGGGTGTCCGACGTGCTCGAGCCGAAGACCGCGACCGTCGCGCTCGCCCTCGCCGAGGCCGGCGCCGAGGTGACCGTCACCTCCGCGGGCCGCAACACCGACGATGCCGTCGCCGCCGCCCTCGCGCACGCCGGTCTCCCCGTGTACGCCCGGGCCGACGCCGAGCGCGCCGAGGATCGGGCGAACGCCCTCGCCCTCATCGGTCACCGGCCGCAGGTGATCGTCGACGACGGCGCCTCGACCATCCGCCTCGCCCACCTCGAGCGTCCCGACGTGGTCGCCGAGATGCGCGGAGCGACCGAGCAGACCACCTCGGGGGTCCGACCGCTGCGCCGCATGCAGGCCGACGGCGCGCTGCGCATCCCGGTCGTCGCCGCGAACGACGCCCGCTCGAAGTCGCTGTTCGACAACATGCACGGGACCGGCCAGTCGGTCGTGTTCGCCGTCGCCGACGTGGCCGACCGGTCCCTGCGCGGGGCCACGGTCGTCGTGGTCGGCTACGGGCGCGTCGGCACGGGGATCGCGCAGCACTGCGCGGCCCTCGGCGCGCGCGTCGTGGTGACCGAGACCGATGCCGTGGCAGCCCTGCAGGCGGCGTTCGCGGGGTACGAGGTGCGCCCGCTCGCCGAGGCCGTGCGCCGCGCCGACATCGTCATCTCGGCCACCGGCATCCGGCACACGATCGACGTCGCCCATCTCGACGCGCTGCCCGACGGGGCGATCGTCGCCGTCGGCGGTGGCGTGGGGCAGGAGATCGCGCTCGACGCCGCTCACGCCGCGGGGGCCGTCGAGATCTCGCGCGACGCCGCGGTGTCGGTGCTGCGGATGCCGAGCGGCACCCGGGTGCGCGTGCTCGACGACGGCAACTGCCTGAACGTCAGCGCGGCAGAAGGCAACCCGGTCGAGATCATGGACCTGTCGTTCGGCGTGCAGCTCGCCTCGGTCGCGCACCTGCTGGTCACCCCCGATCTCGCCCCGGGCGTGCACGAACTCCCCCGCGCGGCCGACGACGAGGTGGCGGCGATCGCCCTCGGCTCCTTCGGGGGCGCCCTCGACGTGCCCTCGGCGGCGCAGACGGCGTTCCTCGCGGCGTGGAACCCCGAGGGAGGCGACGAGTGAGCGTCGAGGTCCACCGGGCGCCGGTCGTCCTCTCCGCCGGGCGCCCTGCTCTGGTCGACGGGGCGGTGGCCGTGGCCCGTGGCCGCATCATCGCCGTGGGTACGACCGACGAGGTGCTGGCCGAGCTCGACCCGGCGGCGACCCGCGTCCGCGAGCACCGCGGCGCCCTCACCCCGGGGCTCGTCAACGCGCACACCCACCTGCAGTACACCGACATGGCCGAGGTCGGCAGTGCCCAGCACGCCGGCTTCGAGTCGTGGATGAGCGCCTTCATGACGCTCTACCCCCTGCCCCGCGATTGGAGCGCCTCGGCAGCCGCCGGCGCGGCCCTCGCTCTGCGTTCGGGGACGACCTCGGTCGCCGAGATCGTGACGGATGCCGCGGCCGGAAGCGCCGTGCACGACGCGGGTCTGCACGGCGTGGCGTTCTGGGAGGTGCTCGGCTACACCGATCGCACGTGGGCGGAGGGAGGTGAGGAGCGTGTGCGGGCCCAGCTCTCAGCGCTCCCCTCCCCACCCGCGACGGGTCTGTCGCCCCACGCGGTCTACTCCCTCGACACCGGGGTGATCCGCGAGCTCTCGCGCCTGTCCGCCGAGCTCGGCGTGCGCCAGCACATCCACGCCGCGGAGTCGGCGTGGGAGGACGCGTACGTGCGCTCGGGCACCGGCGACCTCGCCGAGCGCTGGCGCGCCAACGGCCGCGGCGAGTTCTCGCTGCTGCAGGGTGGTGGCGTGGGTACGGGCGTCATCCGCTACCTCGACGGCCTGGGCGCGTTGAGCCCGACGACCCATCTCGCGCACGGCATCTACGTCGACGCCGACGATCGCGCCCTGCTCCGCGCGCGCGGCGTCAGCGTGGCGCTCTGCCCGCGCTCCAACCGCGTGATCGGCCTCGATTCTCCGCCCGTGGCGGCCTACCTCCGCGAGGGCAACGCGATCGCCGTCGGCACCGACTCGCTGTCGTCATCGCCGAGCCTGTCGATCTGGCATGACGTCGCCGCGCTCCACGACATCGCCCGCGACCAGGGCTACGCCGACGACGACCTGCACGAGCGCCTCTTCGCCGCGGCCACCGCGGGCGGCGCGCACGCCCTGGGTCTCGACGACACCGGCGTGCTGCGTCCCGACGCGCGGGCCGACCTGGCGGTGTTCGACGTGTCGAGCAGCGATCCCCGCGACGCGCTCGTCGAGCTCGTCGAATCGGGTCCCGCCGAGGCGTCACTGACCGTCGTCGGCGGAGAGATCCGCTGGGCGGGCCTCGCCGCGCACGAACGGGCCACCGCCCGGGTCTGAGCGCCGCGATCCGACGGATGCCCGTCGACACGGCATCCGGAATCTGCTCCGACGGGAGGTTCCGGATGCCGTGCTGCCGGGGTCAGGAGCGCGGAGCCGGTCCGCTCGAGAGCGCGTCGACGAACAGGCGCAGGAACGCCGTGCGATCGAACGAGGTCACCGCGCGGACGCTCGACCCCTCGGGCGTCCCCCACACCAGCGGAAGACCGTCGGCGGTGAGGGCGATGCGGGTCGCGAGCGAACCGCCGTATGGCGTGTAGTCGACGGGCCCCTCGATCCAGCCGGTGACGATCTCTGGACGGTGCAGCACGACGGTGGCCAGGCCGTCGTGGGCGGACGAGATCCGTCGACCCCACTTGTACTGGTAGAAGTCGTTGTAGGCGTCGAGCACCTCGCCGGCGAAGCTCGCCCAGGGCGTGCCCTTCCCGCGCAGCACCGCGAGCACGTGCTCGTCGAGGATCGCGGTCGCGGTGACGTTGACGCCCACCATGACGACGTTGCCGGCGTTGCGCGCCCCGAAGACGATCTCGGCGGCGCGGCGATCGTTCGCCGTGTTGGCGTCGGTCAGTGTGGCGCCGCCCGGAGCGGGGTACGGACCCGCCCCACCCATGATGACGACCGAGCGGTACTTCAGGAACAGATCGGGGTCGCGCTCGAGAGCGCGCGCGATGTTCGTCAGCGGGCCGAGCGGGTGCAGGTCGATCTCGCCCGGGCTCTCCGCGGCGATGCGCACGATGGCATCGACCGCGCTCTCGTCCTCGACGCGCAGCTCCGCCCGCTCGAAACGGTCGCCCAGCCCGTCGGTGCCGTGCACGAAGTCGGCGATCGACGCCTCACCCTCCAGCGGCGCGGCCTCGCCGAGGTGCAGCGGGATGTCCTCGCGGTCGGCCAGACGCAGCACCGTGCGGACGTTGCGGGCCGAGTCCTCCACGGGCGTGTTGCCGTAGATCGTCGTGATCGCCTCGATCTCGACGTCGGGCTGCGCCAGCAGGTACATGAGCGAGTGGGCGTCGTCGAGGCCGGTGTCGGTGTCGACGACGACGCGGCGGACGGAGGAGGGGACGGATGCCATGCACTCACCCTGCCAAGTCGGCGGCGGCGACACGGCGTGGTGTTACATCGCGTGACACGTCTGTTCCCTGTTCGTCACGTCAACACTCCACAGTGGGGGGTGATGCGGGCGGCACTCGGCCCGCACCCTCCTCAGCACAGGTCGAACGACGCCCCCCAACGTCGTCGGGAACGGACACACCATGGCTTCCTCGTCTCAGCGGCTGCGACGTCTCGCGCTGCCCGCGGTCGGTCTGACCGCCGCCCTCGCCCTCACCGCCTGCGCCGGCGGCCAGGCGGCCCCCGTCTCCACCGACGGATTCAAGGGCGTCCAGCTCACCGTCTGGAACAACATCGACTTCGAGCCCTACCAGAGCCTGCAGAAGGGCTATTTCGAGTCGTGCGCCGCCGACCTCGGCATCACGGTCGACGTGCAGACGCAGTCGGGCGACTACACCACGAAGCTCCTGCAGGCGGCCGGCGCGAAGGCGCTGCCCGACGTCGCCATCCTCTCCACCGACACGCAGCTGCCGCAGCTCGCCTCGCAGGGGGTCCTGGCCGATCTGAGCCAGTACGACGTGACCACCGACGGCCTCGCCGACAGCGCCGCCGACCTCGGCCGCTATGACGGCACCCTGTACGGCCTGCCCGTGCAGGTCGAGGACTACGCGATCTTCTACAACAAGGCCGCGTTCGCGGCGGCGGGTGTGCCCGAGACCGCCCCGAAGACCTTCGACGACCTGGTGTCGCTCGCGGGTTCGCTCACCACCGGCTCGCAGAAGGGCATCGTGCTCCCGGGCATCGGCGGCGACGGCTCGACGCCGGTCTACTTCCTGCCCTTCCTGCTCTCCGCGGGCGGAGACCCCGCCGACCCGACCGGCGCCGGCGCCGTCGAGGCGGTCGACCTCTACAAGAACCTCGTGGGCAACGGCTCACTGTCGTCCGAGTTCGTCAACTGGGGCTGGGAGTCCATCGACCAGTGGACCTCGGGTGCCGCGGCGATGACGGTCTCGGGTCCCTGGAACCTCGTCGACACCTCGATCCCCTTCGAGTGGGGCACCTTCCCGTTCCCGACCGCGAAGAGCGGCGAGTCGCCGAAGGTGAACCTGCTCGGCTACGCCTACGGCGTCGCCGCCAACGCCGACGCACAGAAGGAGGCCGCCGCCGCGGCCCTCGTGAAGTGCCGCGCCTCGGAGGAGAACCAGATCGACACCGCCGTCCAGGGCGGCTACATCCCCGCGCTCAAGAGCGCGCAGGACGCCTTCGTCGAGAAGGTCCCCGCGGCCGCCCCGTTCGTCGACGCGGTCGACGGCGCCTACAACTCCGCACAGCTGGGCACCGAGTGGAACACGCTGCAGCAGCAGTACGTCGACGCGATCCAGAGCGCGACGGTCGGCGGGCAGACCGCCCAGGCCGCACTGGAGCAGGCCAGCGGCAAGTGACGGCCCACACCATCTCGACCGGCCGGTCGGGGGCACCCGCCCCCGGCCGGTTCCAGCGTTCCCTGGCCGCGCGCCGGCGCGGCGAGCTGTGGGGGTTCCTGACCCCCGCGCTGGTCTTCTTCGTCGTGTTCTTCCTGTTCCCACTCGGGTACGGCGTCTACATGAGCACGACGAACTTCACCACCGGCACCTTCATCACGGGGCGCGCGCCCTTCGTGGGCACGGCGAACTTCGAGGCCGTGCTGACCGAGCCCATCACCTTCCGCGCGCTCGCCAACACCCTCACCATCACGCTCGTCTCGGTCGCCGTCGAGCTGGTGCTCGGCCTGCTGCTCGCCTTGCTGTTCGCGCGCACCTTCCCGGGCAGCCGGTGGCTGCCGACGCTCATCCTTCTTCCGTGGCTGCTGCCGGCCGTGGTCGTCGCCACGGTGTGGAAGTCGCTGCTGGCCGGCGACGGGCCCATCAACGACGTGCTCGGTGCACTGGGCGTGCCCGTGCAGGCGTGGCTGGCCAATCCGACCACCGCGCTCCCCGCCGTCATCGTCGTGGCCGTCTGGGCGAGCCTGCCGTACTGGGCGACGATCCTCGGCGCCGCCCTCAAGCAGGTCCCCGCCGAACAGCTCGAAGCCGCCCAGCTCGACGGCGCCGGCGCGTGGCGACGGTTGACCGCCATCGTGCTGCCGACCATCTGGCCCGTCATCTCGGTTCTCGTCGTGATGAGCGTGGTCTACACCCTGCTGATCGTCGACCTCGTGCTCGTGCTCACCGCGGGCGGCCCCGCCAACAGCACCGTGACCCTGGGCCTGCTCTCCTACCGCCAGGCGTTCCAGCAGTTCCAGTTCGGTCTGGGCGGTGCCTACGGCATGCTCCTGCTGGGGATCAGCGTGGTGTTCGCGATCGTCTACACCGTGATGTCGATGCGTCGGGAGCGCGAAGAATGACCGCCACCCTTCCCTCCGCGCCCGCCGTGGTCGCCCCGGCATCCGCCCCTCCCGTCGCGCGACGTCGCCGGCGCCGCGGATGGATGTGGACCCTCGTCACCGTCGCCGTGCTGGTGGTCTACCTCTTCCCCGTGTATTGGATGGTCTCGGCCTCGCTGCAGCCCTCCGCCAACTCGGCGGACACGCAGTGGTTCCCCACGGCTCCCGGCCTCGGGGGATACGAGAAGGCTCTCGACGACGCGGGCATCGGCGGCCTCCGCGTCACCACCCTGGTTTCGCTCGGCTCGGTGCTGGTCACCCTGCTGGTGTCGATCCCGGCGGCGTACGCGCTCAGCCGGCTGCGCTCGCGGGCGGTGAGCATCGCGCTCATCCTGCTGCTGCTGGCGCAGATGATCCCGAGCGTGGTGCTGGCCACCTCGTTCTACGCGATGTTCAACTCGTGGGGACTGCTCAACACCTTCATCGGCCTGATCCTGGCGAACTCGACCGCGGGCGTCCCCTTCGCCGTCATCGTCATGCGTGCGTTCATGCTGCGCCTCGACACCGAGGTCCTCGAGGCCGCGACCGTCGACGGACTCGGAGCCTTCGGAACGCTCTGGCGCATCGTCGTGCCCCTCTCGCGCAACGCGATCGTGACCGCGGGCGTCTTCGCGTTCCTCTTCAGCTGGGGCGATCTGCTGTTCGGTCTGACCCTGGTCAACCGCAACGAGATGTACCCGATGTCGGTGCTCATCCTCGCCCTGTCGAACTCCAACCTGAACACGTGGGCGGCCACGATGGCGGCCTCGCTCATCGCGAGCCTGCCCGCGCTCGTGGTGATCCTCGCCGCGCAACGGCACGTCAAAGCGGGTCTCACCGCCGGCGCCGGACGCTGAGGCGTGGGTGGGGTCGTGAGGCCGGGCCGCGCCCGCACGTAGACTGGTCGACCGTGAGCGAACGCGTCCTGGTCAACCAGTTGAAGTCCCTACCCGCCGGCCCCGTCGAGGTGTCGGGATGGGTCGAAACCGTGCGCGATCAGAAGAAGGTGCAGTTCGTCGTCCTGCGCGACGAGACCGGCGCCGTGCAGCTGGTCAACCCGGCGACGCGGCCCTCCGAGGAGGCCGTGGACCAGGATGCCGCCGCCCTCGCCCTCACCGAGACGATCGGGGCCCTTTCGACGGGCACGTTCCTGACCGTGCGCGGCGAGCTCAAGCACGACGAGCGCGTGAAGCTCGGCGGCGTCGAGATCAAAGTGGGCGAGCTCGTGATCGCGGCCGCCGCGAACCCCGAGACCCCCATCGCGGCCGACAGCAGCCCCGACAAGCGCATGGACTGGCGCTTCATCGACCTGCGTCAGCGTCGCAACAACCTCATCTTCCGCGTGCAGACCACGCTCGAGCACGCCATGCGCACCTACTGGGTCGAGCGCGACTACATCGAGGTGCACTCCCCCAAGCTGATGGCGTCGCCCTCCGAGTCCAACGCCGAGCTGTTCGAGGTGCCCTACTTCGAAGACAAGACGGCCTACCTCGCGCAGAGCCCGCAGTTCTTCAAGCAGATGGCCCAGGTCGCCGGCTTCGGCAAGATCTTCGAGATCGCCCCCGCCTTCCGCGCCGACCCGTCGTTCACGAGTCGCCACGCCACCGAGTTCACCTCGATCGACGCCGAGATCAGCTGGATCGACTCGCACGAAGACGTCGCACGCATGCAGGAGGAGCTCATCGCGACCGCGTTCCAGGCGGTCGCCGACAAGCACGGCGCCGAGATCCAGGAGCTCTTCGGCATCGAGGTGCAGGTGCCCGCGCTCCCGTTCCCGCGCATCCCCCTCGCCGAGGCGCGCGAGATCGTCGCGGCGCGCGGCTACGACATCCCCCGCACCGACGGCGACCTCGACCCCGAGGGAGAGCGTCAGATCGCGGCGCACGTGGCCGAGACCTTCGGTCACCCGTTCGTCTTCATCACCGACTACCACCCCGAGATCCGCGCGTTCTACCACATGCGCGACGAGGAGACCGGGCTGACCAAGTCGTACGACCTGCTTTTCAACGGCGTCGAGATCACCACGGGTGCCCAGCGCGAGCACCGTGTCGAGGTGCTGATCGAGCAGGCCAAGGAGAAGGGCCTCGACCCCGAGCACCTCGACTTCTACCTCGACTTCTTCCGCTTCGGCGCCCCGCCGCACGGCGGATTCGGCATGGGACTCGCGCGCGTGCTCATGCTCATGCTGGGAGAGTCGTCGATCCGCGAGGTCACCTACCTCTTCCGCGGACCGACGCGTCTCGCTCCGTAAGGTTCGAGCGAGCGACGCCCGGGGTTCACCCCCCGGGCGTTCTGCTGTCATCCGCGGTTTCTAGCGTGCGTTCATGGTCGCTGTCATCCCCGTGGATCCTTCGTCGACCGCGGATGCCGCGCCCGCGCCGGGCTGGACGATCACGCTGAGCGGAGTGCGCCGCGAGCGGGCGGGCTCGGTCATCCTGAGCGACGTCGACCTCGAGGTGGGTCCGGGGCGCATCGTGGCGCTCGTCGGCGCGTCGGGCTGCGGCGCGTCGACGCTGCTGCGCCTGGTGACGGGGGCCGAGCGTCCGGATGCCGGCACGGTCACCGTCGACGGACGGTCGGGGGCGGCGGCTCCCCGTGTCGCCGAGGTTCGCGATCGCACGACCGTCGCCCGTTTCGGTCGCGTCCGTGCGGCCATCGTGAGCGCGGCCCGCCAGGCGGGGTCTCCGGATGCCGAGCGCGAGGCCGACCGCCTGTGCGCGCTCGTGGGGCTGACCTCGACCGCGAAGCCGGTGAGCAGACTCAGCCACGGCGACCGTCAGCGATGGGCCGTGGCGCGCGCCCTCGCCTCGCGCCCTCGCGCCCTCGTGCTCGATGATGCCCTCGCGGCGCTGCACACCACCGCCCGGGCCGAGCTGCGCGATCGACTCGCCCGCGAACTGCGCGAACGCGGCGTGACGACGCTGTGGGCGACGCGCGACACCACGGAGGCGGCGGCCGTGGCCGACGATCTCGTCGTCATGGCGCAGGGCCGCGTCGTGGCATCCGGATCCCCCGACGAGGTCTTCGCGCGGGTCGGCGACGCCGCCGTGGCCGAGGTGCTCGGTCCGGTCAGCGCGGTGCCCGGGATCGTCGAGGGTGTGGTCGTGGAGGTCTGGGGTCAGCACCTTCCGCTCGCCGCGGCCGCGCACGACGGGCACTGCGAGGTCGTCGTCCGCCCCGAGCACGTCGTGCTCGTGGGGCCGGACGCCCCCGGCGTCGACGCGGTGGTCGAAGAGACGACGTTCCTGGGCAGCGTGCGTCGCTCGACCGTGCTCACCGCCGACGGCAGCCGCGTGGTCGTCGAACACGCGCCCGAGCGCCGGCTCGACGATCACGACGCGGTGCGCATCGCCCTCGCCGCGGTGCCCGCGACGGTGAAACCGCTCGATGCGAGCGGACCGCGTCAGGCCGGGTAGTCGACCGAGGAGCGCTCGGCGACCACGGAGCGGATGAATCCCGCGGCCTCCTGATGCGCGGGGTGCACCTGGTAACGCTCGAGAGCCTCGACGTCGGCGAACTCGCTGACGAGCGCGACATCCCAGTTGGACTGCGGGTAGGCGACGTTGCGGCCGACCTCGATGTGGTCGATCTCGGTCACGACGCCCTTCAGAGCGAGAAGTCGCTCCGCGATCTGCTCGGCGTGCAGGGCACGCGTGTCGGCGTCGTCCGCCGCGAGCTTCCAGAGGACGATGTGACGGATGCTCACGCGGAGGCTCCTTCGGAATCGGCCGCCAGGAGGGCGGCACGCAGACGGTCGGCCGACACGCGCCAGTGCGCGTGCAGCTCGCCGTCGATGAGGACGACGGGGATCTTCTCCCACCACGTCGAGAACAGCTCGGCGTCATCGGCGATCGAGGCCTGCTCGATCGTGATGCGGTCGGCCACCTCGACCGGGAGGTCGTCGACGACGGACTCGACGATCTGCTCAGCGACATCGCAGAGATGGCAGTCGGGCTTGCCGATGAGCGTGAGGGTGGTCACGCCCTCCATCCTATGAGGCGCATGCGGGCCGGGGCGGAGCCCACGACGTCAGGACTCGACGTCGTAGCCCGCCGCGATCCAGTCGCCCGTGCCGCCCTCGACGTTGGTGGCGTCGTGGCCGCGCGCCGTGAGGGCCTCGACGACGCGCGCCGAGCGCCCGCCCGCCTGGCAGATCACGTCGAACGGCTCGCCCGGCAGTTCGTCGAGGTGCTCGCCGATCGTCGACATCGGCAGGTTCACGGCACCGGGCACGTGGCCCGCCGCGAACTCGTGCTCCTCGCGCACGTCGATGAGGGGACGCTCGCGCCCCGCGTGCAGATCGTGGACGGAGATGGACTGCATGGCTTCCTCCGAAAGAGAACGAACGGGCGCGGCGGATACACGAAGCGCCCGTCGCTTCGGACAGGCGCTCGGTGTGGTGGCCGCTTACTTCTTGTTGCGGCGCTGGTGACGAGTCTTGCGAAGCAGCTTGCGGTGCTTCTTCTTCGCCATGCGCTTACGGCGCTTCTTGATGACAGAACCCACGGAAAACCTCACTAAGTCGGGGTCTGGGTGCCGATGTCGGCGCCCGGGAACACTAGGCGTTTGGAAAAAAGCCTCGGATCAGTCTAGCCGACGTCGGACACCGGTCGTTGCACAGCCTCCACGACCGCCGACTCGGGCACGCGATAACTGCGTCCGAAACGCACAGCGGGCAGTTCTCCGGCGTGGACGAGGCGATAGACCGTCATCTTCGACACGCGCATGAGATCGGCCACCTCAGCGACCGTCAGAAACCGCACGTCGGGCAGCTCGGCCATCGTTCACCTCATATTCCGGGTGAACTCACCCTCCTGATGCTGACCCACACTCTAGGGTCTGCGTGCGACGGCTGTAAACCTATGGGCACGCTGTGACGAAAGTGCAATGTGGGACGCCGGGAGCCGGCATCCGGAGCTGTCATCTGCCCGGGAGTTTGCGCAGCGCCGTCGAGAACGAGTGCTTGACCGACGCCGCGGCCCGACCCACCACTTCGGCGGCGTGCATCGCCGACTCCGGAAGAGCCGGTTCGTTCTCTTCGTCGATGGAGAAGAAGGGCACGAGCCAGTCGTCCACCTCGTCGAGGGGAGCGACGGCCAGGCTGTAATAGCGGTGCTGGCCCTCTTCGCGCACCGACACCAGCTCGGCCTCGCGCAGCACCTTGAGGTGCTTCGAGACGGTCGGCTGGCTGACCCCCAGTGATGCCACGATCTGCGAGACGCTCGTGCCCCGCTCGCCACCGGTCGCCCGGTCGAGAAGCAGCTGAAGGATGTCGCGACGCGTTCCGTCAGCGATCACGTCGAAGATGTCCGCCATGGCATCAGATTAGCGGCGCCCCGGCCCGAGTACCATGATTCGGGTTCGGACACCGAAGGGAGCGGCGCATGGCGGCGACGCCGAACGAGGTTCGACTGTCGACGCGGGCGCGTCGCATCGCCTACGAGGCATGGGATCGTCTGCGCAATCTGACGACGGCATCCCCCGCGCGATTCGCGGTCCTGGTGTTCGTGACGCTGATCGCTCTGTTCACCGCGCTGTTCTCCCTTCCCGCGGCATCCGCCACCGGTCAACGCATCGCGTTCGCCGACGCGCTGTTCACCGCGGTGTCGACGATCTGCGTCACCGGCCTGTCGACGCTGAACATGTACTCCGACTTCTCCCCCCTCGGTCGGGCCATCACCTACATCGGCGTCAACGTCGGAGCGCTCGGCGTACTGACCCTCGCATCGATCCTCGGCCTGGTGATCTCGAAGCGACTGGGACTGCGCGCCAAGCTGATCGCCGCGGGAGACAGCAACCCCCTGCGCGCGCACGGCGGACCGGTGAACGAGGGCCAGACCGTCCGCCTCGGCGAGGTCGGACAACTGCTGCGCACCGTCGCCCTGTCGACGCTGGTGATCGAGGCCGTGCTGACGGTGCTGATCTACCCGTCGCTGATCATCGGCGGCATCAACCCCCTCGTCGCGCTCTGGGAAGCGCCCTATTACGCGGCGATGGCGTTCACCAACACGGGCTTCATCCCCAACGCCGACGGGCTCACGCCGTTCGCGCAGGACTACTACCTGCTGACCGTGCTGATGGCGGGCGTCTTCCTCGGCTCGATCGGTTTCCCCGTCATCTTCACGCTCTGGCGCCACTACTGGCGCTTCCGTCTGTGGTCTCTGCACGCCAAGCTCACGATCATCACGACGGTCATCCTGTTCTTCGCCGGGGCGGGCGTCATACTCCTGCTGGAATACGACAACCCGCTCACATTCGGCAGCATGGATGCGTGGGACACGACGTTCCAGGCCTTCTTCCTCTCGGCCATGACGCGCTCGGGCGGCTTCAGCGTGATCAACATCGGCGACCTCAACGGCGCGACCCTGATCGTCGGGTCCATGCTCATGTTCGTCGGCGGCGGATCGGCGTCCACCGCCGGTGGCATCAAGGTCACCACGCTCGCCGTGCTCGCCCTCGCCGTCTTCTCCGAGGCGAAGGGGCGCCCCTCGGTGCAGGCGTTCGGGCGCCGCATCCCCAGCGACGTCCAGCGCGTGGCGCTGTCGGTCGTCGCGTGGGGAGCGACGATCGTCGCCGTCTCGACCGTCACCATCAGCCGCATCACCGATGCCCCCATCGAGTACGTGCTCTTCGACGTCGTCTCGGGCTTCGCCACCGTGGGGCTGTCGACGGGACTCACCGCCGAGCTCCCCGACCTCGGCGTCTACGTGATGGCGGCCACGATGTTCATGGGGCGCATTGGTACAGTGACACTCGCCGCGGCCGTGGCTGCTTCGTCCCGGTCGCAGCTGTACGCGCTCCCCGTGGAAAGGCCCATCGTTGGTTGAACGCATCCGCAGTGACGCCCCCGTCCTCGTGATCGGCCTCGGGCGCTTCGGCGCCGCCTGCGCGGGTGAGCTCGACCGACTCGACCGCGAGGTGCTCGCCGTCGACGGCAACCTCGAGCTCGTGCAGAAGTGGTCGGAGCGCGTCACCCACGCCGTCCAGGCTGACGCGCGCAACATCGACGCGCTCCGCCAGATCGGCGCCCAGGACTTCCAGGTCGCCGTGGTCGCGGTCGGTTCGCTCATCGAGGCGTCCGTGCTGATCACCGCCAACCTCGTCGACCTCAAGGTCCCGCAGATCTGGGCGAAAGCGGTGTCGCAGTCGCACGGCAAGATCCTCGCCCGCGTCGGCGCGAACCACGTGATCTACCCCGAGGCCGAGGCCGGAGAGCGCGTCGCGCACCTCGTCAGCGGACGCATGCTCGACTTCATCCGCTTCGACGACGACTTCGTGCTGGCCAAGATGTACCCGCCCAAGCTCGTGCGCGGGGTGGGCCTGAACGAGTCGGGCGTCCGCTCGAAGTACAACGTCACGGTGGTCGGGGTGAAGAGCCCGGGACGCCCGTTCCGCTACGCGGAGGCCAACACCGTGGTGACCAACCACGACCTCATCATCGTGTCGGGAACGAACAGCGACATCGAGCGCTTCGCGTCGCTCGACCGCTGAGCTTCCCCACCCGTCGCGGCGGCTCGGGCTCAGGCGTCGATGTCGAGCGCGAGGTCGACCTCGTCCCCGACGCCGAGCCCCTCGGCATCCTGCAGCGCCTTCTTGATCGGAACGACGTACCCGCCGTCCTTCGGCCAGAGCGAGGTGGTCACGGTCGTGCCGCCGACGGTGACGGATGCCGGGATCATGCCCCAGCCGTAGGTGACGACGGGGGCGACCTCTGCGATCATCGCGGCCTCGACCGGCGGCACCGAGACGAAGTGGTACGGCGCCGGACCGCGCCAGTGCCAGATCGTTCCGGTGAACCGCAGGCGCACGGTCAACTCCCCGCGGCCAGTTCCTTCGCGCGGGCCAGGGCGGCCTCGGCGGCGGTGGTGAAGGTCGAGGCGAGGTCGGCGTCCTGCAGCACCGCGACGGCGCGCTCGGTCGTGCCCTTCGGGCTCGTGACGCGACGGCGCAGCTCGGCCGGCTCGTCGTCGGAGGCCGCCATGAGGGCAGCTGCGCCGATGAAGGTCTGCTCCGCGAGCAGGCGGGCCTGGTCGTGGTCGAAGCCCATGCGTTCGGCCGCCGCGGTGAACTGCTCGGCGAGCAGGAAGACGTAGGCGGGGCCCGACCCCGAGATGGTGGACAGCGCATCGATCTGCGACTCGGGCACCTCGACGACCGCCCCGACGGTCTCGAACAGGGCCCGCACGATCGCGACGTCATCGGCCGATGCCGAGGCGCCCGCCGCGAGGCCCGTGACGCCCTTACCCACGAGCGACGGGGTGTTCGGCATCGAGCGGATGACGGCGACGTCCTCGCCGAGGTGGCGCGCGAACGTGTCGAGCGTCACACCGGCCGCGAGGCTCACCACGACGGCACCCTGTCGCAGGTGCGGGGCGATCTCATCGAGCAGATCGGGCACCATCGCGGGCTTGACCCCCACCAGGACGATGTCGGCGGATGCCGCGGCCTCGGTGTTGCCGGCCGGATGCGCCTCGAGGGCGACGCTGGTCACGCCCTCGAGGTCGGCGAGCTCGGCGGCCTTCGCGATCGAGCGGTTGGTGGCCGTCACGCCGCCCTCGGCGAGTCCCGACGCGACGAGGCCGTGCAGGATCGCCCCGCCCATGGACCCGGCTCCGAGGATCGCGATCGGGGGCAGCGAGAGGGTGGCATCGGTCATGCGCCCCAGTCTACGAAGACCCCTCGTGACGCGGGGCACGCCGGGTGCGACCACAGGGGTCGCGCGTTAGAGTCGGGAAGCGGTGTACCGCGGCACCGGCGAGCGATACGGAGGACCCTGGATGACTCTCTTCGACGGCATCAGCGCGCGCCTGGTCGAGACCGACCGGCTGGGTGTCAACGTGCTCGAGCGCACGGGCGACGACCCGGCGACGACCCCCGATCACACGGTCGTGTTCGTCCACGGCAACGTCTCGTCGTCGCTGTTCTGGCAGGAGATCATGCAGGACCTGCCGAGCGACCTGCGCGTGCTCGCCGTCGACCTGCGCGGATTCGGACGCACCGAACACACGCCCCTCGACGCCACCCGCGGCGTGCGCGACTTCAGCGACGACCTCTTCGCCACCCTGCAGGCCCTCGACATTCCCGAGGCGCACCTCGTCGGCTGGTCGATGGGAGGCGGGGTGGTGATGCAGTACGCCCTCGACCACCCGGTTCGCTCGCTGACCCTGCAGGCCCCCGTGTCGCCCTACGGCTTCGGCGGCACCCGTCGTGACGGCTCGCGCCTGAACGACGAAGACGCCGGAACCGGTGCGGGCGCGGCCAACGCCGACTTCGTCCAGCGCTTGATCGACCACGACACCACCGCCGACGCCCCCACCTCGCCGCGGTCGGTCTTCCGGGCGGGCTACGTCGCGCCCGGCTACGAGAGCGATCACGAAGACGTGTGGGTCGAGTCGATGCTGACCACCTCGACCGCGGGCGGCAACTACCCGGGTGACTCGGTCCCGACCGCGACCTGGCCCGGCTTCGCGCCGGGGACCACCGGGGTGCTCAACAGCATGGCGCCGAAGTACTTCGACGTCTCGGGCATCGTCGACCTCTCGCCCAAGCCCCCGATCCTGTGGATCCATGGGACGGCGGATGCCATCGTGTCCGACGAATCGTTCTACGACCTCAACCACCTCGGCGCCCTCGGCGTCGTGCCGGGCTGGCCCGGAGCGGAGGTCGCTCCCGCGCAGCCGATGGTCTCGCAGACGCGCGACGTGCTCGCGGCCTATCAGGAGAAGGGCGGCGAGGTCACCGAGGTCGAGATCGAGGGGGCCGGCCACTCGGTGCACCTCGAGCGTCCCGCGCAGTTCCGTCGCGCTCTGCTGACGCACATCGGCTACGTCGGCCGACCCGCCGACCCCGCACCGCCGACCGAGGCGATCATCCTGCGATCCGCCGACTGACCTCTCCCCCGTCCCGTCCCGTCCCCTGGAGCCACCCGTGGAGTACTGCCTGTTCACCGAGCCCCAGCAGGGCTTCTCATACGACGACCAGCTGGCGTTCGCGCAGTCCGCGGAGCGGCACGGCCTCGACGGGTTCTTCCGCTCCGACCACTACCTGCGCATGGGCGAGGGCGACCCCCGCCCCGGCCCCACCGACGCGTGGACGACGCTCGCCGGCCTCGCCCGCGAGACCTCGCGCATCCGCCTCGGAACCCTCGTGTCGTCGGTGACCTACCGGGTTCCCTCGATCCTCGCGATCCAGGTCGCACAGGTCGACGCCATGTCGGGCGGTCGCGCCGAGCTGGGCCTCGGTACCGGGTGGTTCGAGCGCGAGCACGAGGCCTACGGCATCCCGTTCCCGCCCAAGCGCTTCGACCTGCTCGAAGAACAGCTGCAGGTCGTGACGGGGCTCTGGCAGACCCCGGATGCCGAGACCTTCAGCTTCGACGGCGAGCACTACCGGCTCGACCGGGCGCCGGCGTTGCCGAAGCCCGTGCAGTCGCGCGTGCCGGTCATCGTCGGCGGCGGCGGCCCCCGACGCACGCCCGCGTTGGCCGCGCGGTACGCGACCGAGTTCAACATCGGCTTCGTCGCCGAAGACGTGGTGGCGGAGAAATTCCGCGTGGTGCGGCAGGCGTGCGAGAGCATCGGGCGCGATCCCGAGACCCTCCAGCTCTCGGTGGCCCTGCCCACGATCGTGGGCGTCGACGACGCCGAGATCGAGCGCCGCGTCGCCGCGATCGGACAGACGCGCGCGCAGTTCGACAACGGCGCCAACCTCATCGGCTCCCCCGCGCAGATCGCCGAGAAGGTCGAGCGCCTGCGCGCTCTGGGTGCGTCGCGCGTGTACTTCCAGCTGCTCGACCTGCGCGACGTCGAGCACGCCGACCTCGTGGGTGCCGAGCTGCTGCCGCTACTCCCGCGCTGAGGAGGCCGCGTCGTCCGAGCCGCGACGGTCGCGGAAGAAGGCCTGGAGCTGAGCGGTCGCGCGCTCCTCGTCGACACCGCCGACCACCTCGACGCGGTGCGGCAGACGCCGGTCGCGCAGAAGGTCGTACATCGACCCGGCGGCTCCCGCCTTGGCATCCCACGCGCCGAACACCACGCGAGGGACGCGCGCCTGCAGGATCGCGCCCGCGCACATCACGCACGGCTCGAGGGTGACGACGAGCGTGCAGCCGGCGAGGTGCCACGATCCGAGGCGCGTCGCCGCCTGCCGCAGCGCGACCACCTCGGCGTGCGCCGTGGGATCGTGCGTGACCTCGCGGAGGTTGCGCCCTTCGCCGATGACCTCGCCCGCGGCATCCAGCACCACCGCCCCCACCGGCACGTCGTCGTCGCTCGCGGCGGCGTCGGCGAGCGCGAGAGCCCGACGCATCGCGTCGAGGTCGCGGGCGGTCGAGATCACAGGAGCTCCAAGAACGGGGGCTGAGCCGCGCGGGCGAAGAGGTTAGCCTTGAGCCTATGCGTGTCCACGTCGCCGACCACCCGCTCATCACCCACAAGCTCACGGTGCTGCGTGACGTGCAGACGTCGTCGCCGGTGTTCCGTCAGCTCACCGAAGAGCTCGTGACTCTCCTCGCGTACGAAGCCACCCGCAACGTGCGCGTCGACCCGATCGAGATCCAGACCCCGGTCACCACGACCACGGGCGTCAAGATCAGCGAGCCCCGCCCCATCGTCGTCCCGATCCTGCGCGCCGGGCTCGGCATGCTCGAGGGTATGGTCAAGCTCCTGCCCACGGCCGAGGTCGGCTTCCTCGGCATGGTGCGCGACGAAGAGACCTTCGAGCCGACGACGTACGCCGAGCGCCTGCCCGACGACCTCAGCGACCGCCAGTGCTTCGTGCTCGACCCGATGCTCGCCACCGGCGGCTCGCTCGGCGCGGCCATCACGTTCCTCTTCGCGCGCGGCGCGCAGGACGTCACGGCGATCTGCCTGCTCGGCGCACCCGAGGGTGTCGCGGCGATCGAGAAGCAGGTCGAGGGCCACGACGTCACCCTCGTGCTGGGCGCCGTCGACGAGCGCCTCAACGAGAAGGGCTACATCGTGCCCGGTCTCGGTGACGCCGGCGACCGCCTCTACGGCACCGCCTGAAGTCCAGGCGCGCCGGGGCTGTCGCCTGGGTGCGCCGGGGCTGCTGTTGTCTGGGTGCGCTGGGCTGTTGTCTGGGTGCGCCGGGGCTGTCGTCTGGGTGCGCCGGGGCTGTCGTCTGGGTGCGCCGAGGCTGTCGTCTGGGTGCGCCGAGGCTGCTGTTGTCTGGGTGCGCCGAGGCTGTCGTCTGGGTGCGCCGAGGCTGCTGTTGTCTGGGTGCGCCGGGGCTGTTGTCTGGGTGCGCCGAGGCTGTCGCCTGGGTGCGCCGGGGCTGTTGTCTGGGTGCGCCGGGGCTGTTGTCTGGGTGCGCCGGGGCAGTCGTTTGGGTGCGCCGGGGCTGTCGTCTGGGTGCGCTGAGGCTGCCGTCCGGGCCGGGGCTGTCGGCCGGACCGGGGCTGCCGACCGGGCCGGGGCTGCCCGCCGGGCCCGGGGCTGCCGACGGGGTCACGGCTGACGGCCCACTGGAGCTCGCAGGCGTGCCACGGCTGCCTTCGAAGTCGGGGCCGCTCGGCACCGGACGCACCGGTGCCGCCCGGCGCGCCCTGATCGCGGCGTGGCCGGTCAGTCGGCCTCGGCCACGAGACGCGCGAACGCGCTGAGGCGCGCCACGCCCTCGGGTGTGCGCGGGAGGTCGTCGAGCAACGCGGGCGAGTACACGATGTATGCCGCCTGCATCGCGCGCGAGACCGCGACGTTGATGCGGTTGCGCAGCAGAAGGAACTCAAGTCCGCGCGGCGCCTCGCGCCCCGACGATGCCGCCAACGTGAGGATGGCGACGACGGCCTCCTTGCCCTGGAACCGGTCGACGGTGCCGACCGGCACGTCAGCGAGTCCGGCGGCCAGGAGGGCTTCTTCGACCGCGACCTGCTGGGCGTTGTAGGGCGTGATCACGATGATGTCGTCGGTGCGCAGGGGGCGCGGCTCGTGCACCGAGGCGGTGTCTCCGGCTCCGCCTTCGGCGCCCGTCCAGACACGGCCGACGAGCTCGCCCACGATGCGCGCGACCTCGGCCGCCTCCTCGGACGAGAAGGTCGAGTTTCCGCGGTGGCGAACGGGCACGACGTGCACGCCCGGCTCGACGCCCTCGAGATCACGGAGAGCTGTCGAGGGGTGGGCCTCGAGGCGACCCTCGTACGACAGGCGCGAGACCGGGCCGGCGACGGCCGGGTGCATGCGACGGGTGCGGGCGAGGAAGTATCCGAGCTCCGCGGGCACGACCTCGGCGCCGTCGATGATCCAGCCGAGGGCTGACGTGTCCACCGGCTCGGGGTGGGTGCCCTGACTCACCTGCGGCAGCTGCTGGGGATCGCCGAGCAGAAGCAGACGCTGCGCGGCGAGAGAGACCGCGATGGTCGATGCGAGCGAGAACTGCCCCGCCTCGTCGATGACCAGCAGGTCGAGGCTGCCGCGGGGAATGCGCGTCTCGTGGCTGAAGTCCCACGCGGTGCCGCCGACGACGAAGCCGGTTTCGGCATTCTCGGCGGTGAAGGCCGCGACCCCGTTCTTCGGCAGCACCGTGAACGCGTGAGGCGCGGCCGGGTCTTTGGGGGCCTTCCCCACGCGCGACGCGGGGACGCCGGCGACGATCACCTGGTCGAGCATGTGCTCGATGGTCGCGTGCGACTGCGCCACGACGCCGATGCGGTAGCCGCGTTCGGCGACGAGGCGGGCGATGACGTGCGACCCCACGTAGGTCTTGCCGGTGCCGGGAGGGCCCTGAACCGCGAGGTAGCTGTGGTCGAGGTCGGCGACGCTCCGGGCGATGGCTGCGACTTCATCGTCTCCGTCGCCGCCGTCGACGGTCGTGACGGGAGCGAGGCTGCCCGACCGCGTGCGCGGCGGAACGCGGCGGAGGATGTCGGCCGCCGGACCGTCGGGGATGCGAGGGACAGCGGCGAGCACCTCGTCGGCCCACGCGTCGATCGCCTTCTGCTGGTTTCCCGCGCGCGGCGGCGCCGGTGGCGTCAGCGCGAGGGGGAGATCGTCCCACGTCACGCCATCTGCGGCGGTCTCTTCGACGATGGCCCCGTCATCGAGCACCTCGCGCACCGTCACGCGCCGCGCACCGTGGATCCACCGCGGGCGGGTGTCGAGGGGGAATGGCGCCGGAAGGTCGTAGACCGCGAAGGGGTCGGAGTCGACGCTCAGGCGGGTGCCGGGAGCGACGTCTCCGCGCAGTTCGACGAGACGGCGCTCCGATCCGCGCCCCGACTCGGGGAAGTGCCAGTCGGCGACGACCCGTGAGCGCGACGCGTCGACGACGACCACGTCGCGCGTCTCTTCCCACACCGACACCGGCTCGCGCAGACGCAGGAAGTGGGTGGCCCAGTAGGTCTTCTCTTCACGCGGGTAGTAGTCGATCGCGGCCGCCGCGAGGCGGAGCGCCTGGGCGTCGGCGGAGTGTTCGTCGGCCTCGGCCGCGCTCGCGGCCCAGCGCTGCAGAGCGGTCGCACGGGGGGAGGGTTCGTACGTCTGCTCGTCGGGCTCCGCTCCCCGGGCGGGGACGGCGCCCGCCTCGCGCGCGCGGTCGACCAGCCAGTCGCGTAGGCGGCGCGTCGAGACGCAGTCGTAGCGGTTGTAGTCGGCGAGGTCGTCGAGCACGCGCTGCGCGCCGGCGGCGTCGCCGTCTGCCGCAAGGGCTCGCGCCTCGACGTACTTCACGATCGAGTCGTCGCCGCGCTGCACGTCGCTCGTGCGCACCTCGTCGCCCATGTAGAGCGGCTCGAGCTTCTTGATCGAATACGAGCGGGATCCGACGCGCAGGGCCCGCCGCACGACCGGGTAGAGGTCGACGAAGACGCCGTCGCGCAGCAGCCGGTCGACGTCGGCCTCTCGCACGCCGTAGCGCGCCGCCATGGTGAGCAGATGCGTGGGCTCGTAGGGCGCGTAGTGGTAGATGTGCATGTCGGGGTACTGCTGCCGACGCAGGGCCACTATGTCGAGGAACCGCTCGAGGGCGGCGCGCTCCTCGTCGAAGGTGTGGGCCCACAGCTCGCCGTAGACCTCTCGCGTGTCGACCCACCCGAACAGGTAGTCGATGCCCCACTGCACGCCCGCGCCCTCGGTGTACAGCGGGTCGCCCTCGAAATCGAAGAACAGGTCGCCGTGGTCGGGACGCGGCAGCACGCCGAGGGACTTCGGCGCCACCACCTCGAACGTCGGCACCGCGGGGGCGCTGTCGGTCGCAGCCGGGTCACCCGGGACGCCGGCGGGGCTGGTGAGCTGCAGTCGCGCCTGCGTCCGCAGCGAGGCGAACGTGTCGCCGCTCATCGCCGTGGGCGGCTCGGTGGCCGCGGCGAGGTCGTCGATGGTGCGGATGCCGCCCGCGCGCAGACGATCGCGCTGCACCGGCCGCATGCCCGCGACCAGGAGCAGGTCGCGGTGGGCGACGACCTCGAGCTCGCAGGTCGCGCACCGGCCGCACGCGATGACGTCGAGGTCTCCGCGCGGGTCTCCCCAGGCGATGACCGGGCCCGCGAGGCCGAGCTCGACGCGACGGTCGGCGATGAGGGCGTGTAGGCGTGCGCGCCTCAGCGCGAACACCGGCAGAAGGTCGTCGACCCGGTGCGTGCTGGTCGTGCCGTCGCCGAGCAGGAGCTGCACCTCGTCGGCGCGCTCGACGCCCAGGCGGTCGAGCTGATCGACGTAGGCCGCGAGCTGCATGAGCGCGGTCACCCGCGCCCGGCGGGCGAGCTTGGTGTCTTGCACGAGCCACCGTCGCGGCGCGCCGGTCACGTCGGCGGGCTCGCGCACGAGGAAGTCGGCGAAGCCCACGAACTCGTCGGTCGCGAACGCCGCCTGATAGACGACCTCGGCGCTCGGGTCTGCCAGCGCGGCGTCGGTGAGGCGGACGGCCTCGGCGAGCGCCTCGGCATCGGACGAGCGGGCCGCCGGGATCTCGCGCACCGCGTCGCCGAGACGCCGGCGGTACTCCTCGAGAACCCGCTGCTCGTGCGCGGTGCCGAGCCGCGCGGCCCGCTCGAGGGTCGCGTCTTCGGGGTCGTCGACCGGGGCGACGCGGCCGATCTTCGCGTCGATGGCGCGCAGCCACGCGAACTCGCACTCCGTCGCCGCCTTGAGGTCGCTGGCGCTCCAGACGATCCGCGCGTCTTGCTCGATGTACCGCATGGTCGTCAACGCTAATCGGGACCACCGACATCGGTCGTCGCCCGTCCACAGCCGCGGTCCGATCGCCAGGGGTGGCGACGGTGTCGGAGGCTCCTGCCAGACTGGAGCGGTGATCACCGATCTGCCGTTCGAGAGCGTCTACCGTCACGGATTCGCGCGCGTGGCGGCGTGCACGATCCCCGTCGCCGTCGCCGACCCCGCGACGAACGCCGATGCCGTGCTGAGCGCCGCGCGGGAGTGCGACGCGGACGGCGTCGCGGTCGCGGTCTTCCCCGAGCTGTGTCTGAGCGGCTACGCGATCGACGACCTCGTCATGCAGGACCCCCTGCTCGACGCGGTCGAGACGGCGCTGGAGCGCCTCGTCTCGGCATCCGCCGATCTGCTTCCGGTCCTGCTCGTCGGCGCTCCCCTGCGGCACGGCAACCGCCTCTTCAACTGCGCCGTGGTGATCCACCGGGGCCGCGTGCTGGGCGTCGCTCCCAAGTCGTACCTGCCGACGTACCGGGAGTTCTACGAGCACCGCTGGTACGCCCGCGGCGACGACCAGGCGGGGGGAGAGATCCGCGTCGCCGGCGAGACCGTCCCGTTCGGTCCCGACCTGCTCTTCGCCGCCACCGACGTCCCCGGTCTGACCGTGCACGCCGAGGTGTGCGAAGACGTGTGGGTGCCGATCCCCCCGTCATCGAGTGCAGCCCTCGCCGGAGCCACCGTGCTCGCCAACCTCTCGGGGAGCCCCATCACGATCGGTCGCGCCGACGATCGGTCGATCCTGTCGCAGTCCCAGTCGATGCGCTGCCTCGCCGCCTACGTGTACGCCGCCGCCGGCCAGGGCGAGTCGACGAACGACGTCTCGTGGGACGGGCAGACGATGATCTACGAGGGCGGGCAGCTGCTCGCCACGACCGAGCGCTTCCCCGACGGGCCCCGCCGCAGCGTCGCCGACGTCGACCTCGATCGGTTGCGACAGGACCGGCTGCGTCAGGGCACCTTCGACGACAACCGCCGCACGGTCGACCCGCGCTTCCGCACCGTGACGTTCGAGCTCGCCCCGCCCGCGGGCGACATCGGCGTGCGGCGCGCGCTCGATCGCTTCCCCTTCGTCCCCGACGACCCCGCGCGGCTGGCGCAGGACTGCTACGAGGCGTTCAACATCCAGGTGTCGGGCCTCGTGCAGCGCCTGCAGGCGATCGGCTCGCCGAAGCCCGTGCTCGGAGTCAGCGGCGGGCTCGACTCCACGCACGCGCTGCTGGTGATCGCGCGGGCCATGGACCGCATGGGCCGCCCCCGCAGCGACATCCTCGCCTACACGCTCCCCGGCTTCGCCACGAGCGCGAAGACCAAGGGCAACGCGATCGCCCTCGCCGAGGCCGTGGGCGCGACGATCGAGGAGATCGACATCCGCCCCGCGGCATCCGAGATGCTCTCGCGCATGGGGCACCCGTTCGCGGCCGGGGAGCCCGTGCACGACGTCACGTTCGAGAACGTGCAGGCGGGTCTGCGTACCGACTACCTCTTCCGCCTCGCCAACATGAAGGGCGGGATCGTCATCGGAACGGGCGACCTGTCCGAGATCGCGCTCGGCTGGTCCACCTACGGCGTGGGCGACCAGATGAGCCACTACTCGGTCAACCCCGGAGTCCCCAAGACCCTGATCCAGCACGTCATCCGCTGGGTCATCTCGGCCGGCGAGCTGAGCGAGGCGACCGTCGACGTGCTGCAAGACGTGCTCGACACCGAGATCAGCCCCGAGCTCGTGCCGGCCGGCCAAGACGGCCGCATGCAGTCGACCGAAGACCGCATCGGTCCGTACAACCTGCACGACTTCTCGCTCTACCACGTCATGCGGTACGGCTTCCGGCCGTCGAAGATCGCGTTCCTCGCGGCGCACGCCTGGGGCGATCCGGATGCCGGGTCCTGGCCCGCCGGCTATCCCGAGGGCGAGCGTCCGGCGTACGACCTCGACACGGTGGCGAAATGGCTCGAGGTGTTCCTGCAGCGGTTCTTCGGGTTCGCGCAGTTCAAGCGCTCGGCGATCCCCAACGGTCCGAAGGTCTCCCCCGCCGGGTCGCTGTCACCGCGCGGAGACTGGCGCGCACCGTCGGACGGCAACGCCCGCGCGTGGATCGCCGAGTTGCACGCGGCGGTGCCGGGGGCTTTCGACCGCGCCTGAGGCGCGGCATCCGGTGCCCCCTCTCCTCGAGGGGGAGGCGGGGCTCACCACCCCATGGAGCCCGGCACGCCCTTGAACGGACCCGCGAGGTCGGCGGTCACCCACCCGCCGTAGAACCCGCCCGGCTGGGGCTCGACCGTCTCGCCCGCGAGCACGACGCGATCCATCGGCCCGGCGTACAGTGCCACGCGGTCTTCGAGCGCCTCGTAGCCCGGCATGGGGTGCGGGTAGTTCCACGCCGCGCGCGGAGCGACCGCTCCCCCACCGCCGTGGACGTCGAAGTACCGCGCGCCGCCCTTGAACTCGCAGAACGACGCCCCCTCGCCGAGCGTGAGCGCACCGCCGAAAGCCGAGATGGGCAGGTAATACACCGGGGGATGGCTCGTCTCGAGCACACGCACCACGTCGTCGGTGTCGACGATGCGCGTGCCGCCGAAGTCGATCTGCACGCGTTTGTCGACCCGCTCCACTCGCGGCGGGCGGGGGTACTCCCACACGGATTCCTGGCCGGGGCGGACGGGGTCGGGAGCGGGGCGCGGCATGGGCCCACGTTACGCCGCGCGGGGCCGTTGCGGGGCGTTCCCCGGAGACGGAATCGGGGGGACAGTCGCTTTTGGGTAGCCTGAGCAGGAGGGGGAATCGTGAGCGAACAGAAGGTGACGTCGGGTGAGGGCCGGCGCTATCGCGTGTATCAGGCGGTCGGGCTCGTGCTCGGCGTGCTGTTCGTCGCTCTCGGCGTCGCCGCGTTCTTCGCCGGCGGCGGACCCGTCATCGCCACCATCGCCGTCCTCGGAGGTCTCGCCGTGCTCACCGTCTCGATCATCATGATGGTGCGCTCGTGAGCGCCCCCGACGGCGGCAGCGGCGACGGCAAGAAGAAGTACCCCCCGGGAACGGTCGTCATCTGGATCGCCGGCGCGGGCGTGGGTCTGTGGCTGTTGATCAGCGGCCTCATCGGCATCCTCTCGGGCGGCAGCTGACCCCGCGTTCCGTGCCTCTCGCGGCGCGTTGCGGGAATGCACACAGAGCGTCACCGTTGACCACAGGGTCAGTGAACCTCGACGGAAAGGGCATCATGACCCGCATTGGACGCAGCGACCTCGACATCCTCCCCCTCTCGCTCGGGGGCAACGTCTTCGGCTGGACCGCCGACCGCGACACCTCGTTCGCGGTGCTCGACGCCTTCCACGCGGGCGGGGGCGATTTCATCGACACCGCCGACGCGTACAGCGC
The DNA here is from genome assembly GCF_023712585.1 of Microbacterium sp. P26. NCBI lineage: Bacteria > Bacillati > Actinomycetota > Actinomycetes > Micrococcales > Microbacteriaceae > Microbacterium > Microbacterium sp. P26. The sequence goes on from NZ_JAMAXZ010000006.1 coordinate 122,335, forward strand.
CTGGGTTCCCGGCAACTCCGGAGGCGAGAGCGAGACGCTCATCGGCGAGTGGCTCGCTTCGCGCAAGCCCGAGAACGTCGTCGTGGCCACCAAGGTCAGCCAGCACCCGGAGTTCCGCGGCCTGTCGGCGTCGAACGTGCGCGCCGCGGCCGAGGCGTCGCTGAAGCGCCTCGGTGTCGACGCGATCGACCTCTACTACGCCCACTTCGACGACGCCGAGACGCCCCTCGAAGAGACGGTGGCCGCCTTCGCCGACCTCGTCACCGACGGCCTCGTGCGCTACGTCGCCGTGTCGAACTACACCGCCGAGCGCATCCGCGAGTGGATCTCGCTGGCCGAGGCGGCCGGGGCCGATCTGCCCGTGGCGATTCAGCCGCACTACAACCTCGTGCACCGCACGCAGGTCGAGAGCGAGATCGTGCCCGTCGCCGAGCAGTACGGGATGTCGCTCGTGCCCTACTACGCCCTGGCGAGCGGCTTCCTGACCGGCAAGTACCGGTCGTCGGATGCCGCCGGGTCGTCGCCGCGCGCCGAAGGGGCGGCGAAGCTCGCCACTCCCGCGGGTCTCGCCCTCATCGACGCACTCGAGGACGTGGGCGACGCGCACGGCGCGTCGATCGCCTCGACGGCACTCGCCTGGCTGCGCGCGCAGCCCACGGTCGCCGCCCCCATCGCCAGCGCCTCGAAGGTCGAACAGGTGGCCGACCTTCTGGCGAGCACGTCGCTGGAGCTGACCGCCGACGAGGTGGCCCGTCTGTCAAGGGCTTCCGCGCCCGCGCAGGGCTGACACCGACCCGGCCGAGCCCCGCGGCAGGGGCTCGGCCGGTTCGGGCCCTGGAGGTCGGTGAGCGCTTCACCGATCGGGGACAATGGCAGGGTGAAGCTTCTCGTCGCCGCCCATGCCTCCGAACTCGTCGCCTTCGAAGACGACATCCCCGGTTTCGAGCGTCTGCTCACGGGAGTCGGAAAGATCCCGGCGGCGTACGCCCTCACGCGGGCTCTCGCCACCGGCGAGTACGACGAGATCATCGTGGTGGGCACCGCCGGAGCCATCGACGACGAGGTCGAGGGCGGCATCTACGACATCGCGGGCGCGATCCAGCACGACGTGAAGGGCCTCGACGGCACGTTCGGCGAACACGTCTCGCTGCCCACCCGCGTGGACACCGGGGTCGAAGGCGTCGTCATCGCGACCGGCGACCACTTCGTCGACGACGCGGAGGCCGTGCGCCTGATCCGCGGTCTCGGCGCGAGCCTCGTCGACATGGAGACCTACGCCCTGATCTGGGTCGCGCAGCAGTTCGACGTGCCGATCCAGGTTCTCCGCGCCGTGTCGGACCGCGCCCAGGACGGCGCCACCGAGCTGTGGGACGACGTCGTCGAGCGCTGCAGCCACGAGCTGCGCGCGGAGTTCCGTACGCGCTACGGCGTCTAGTCGTCGCTGCCGAACGGCGTCTGCGAACCCGAGCGGGCGCGGCCGGCGAGATCGGCGACGCCCACGATGAGCGCGAGGCCGAGGAAGACGCCGACCGTGATCATCCCCGACGCGTAGGCGTCGTGGTACAGCACGGCCTGATCGTCGACGCTCCCCTGCTCGCGGTAGACCGTGGCGTAGAACAGCGCGAGGGCGATCGCGGTTCCGACCGCGGTTCCGATGCGCTGCCCCAGCTGTCCGACCGAGCCCGCGACGCCGCCGCTCTTGACCGGGATCTCGGCCAGCGTGAGCGTCTGATTCGGAGAGATCACCAGCCCGCCCGCGAACCCGCCGAAGGCCATGACCGCGGCCATCGCCCACGGCGTCCACTCGGGTGCCGTGAACAGCGCGACGAGCACGAGGGCGCCCGCGGTCACGACCATGCCGAGGATGCCCCAGACCACCAGGGGGCGTCCGAATCGGGTGACGAGATTGCCCCCGATCCACGAGCTGCCCGCTGAGGCCACCGCGAAACCGATGGTCACCATTCCGGCGAACACCGGAGCGAGTCCGAGTCCGCCCTGGAGGAACAGGGTGCCGAGCAGGAACATCGCGGGCACCGCGGAGAAGTAGGCCGTCGAGATCAGCACGCCGTTGCGGTACGACGACAGCGAGAAGATCGAGAACGGCATGAGCGGCATGTGGCCCCGCTCGGCGTACCGGCGCTCCCAGAACACGAACGCCGCGGCGAACACGACGGATGCCACCAGGAACCACCAACGGTTCGGGTCATCGTCGGGACTGCCGGTGGTGAACAGGAACGGCCACATGAGGGCGAGGATCGTCAGGGCGAACAGCACCACCCCAACCGGGTCGAGATCGAGCCGACGATGCGACTTCGTCCGGGTGTCGGGGAGCAGCCACGCCGCGAGGGCGATCACGATCGCCACCAGAGGGATGTTGATCCAGAAGATGAGGCGCCAGCCGTCGGTGTCGCCGCCCAGGGCGATCAGCAGGCCGCCGAGGGTGGGACCGAACGCGGTGGCGATGCCGATCGTGGCTCCGAACAGGCCGAAAGCGCGACCGCGCTCTTTTCCCTGGAACAGCTGCTGCACGAGCCCCAGCACCTGCGGCATCTGGATGCCGGCCGCCACACCCTGCAACAGGCGCGCGACCAGCAGCACCGTCGTGTTCGGCGCCAGGGCGCACGCGAGGCTCGTGACGAGGAAGAGCGACAGCCCGACCAGGAAGAGCATGCGACGCGAGCGCAGGTCGCCGAGGCGACCGGCGGGGACCAGCACGAGGCCGAACGTGAGGATGTACCCCGATACGACGAGCTGCAACTCGGTCGGCCCGGCGTTCAGCGCCGCCTCGATGGAGGGCAGCGCGACATTGACCTTGGTCAGGTCGAGGATCGTGAGAGCGGCCACCGCCACGGCCACCCAGTACGCCCGCCACCGATGCCGCGGCGACAGGACGATGTCGCGTGTCGGGGGATGGGCGGAGTCCGTGGGTGCAGGCGGTTGAGACATCGAGGTCGACGCTACTCCCGACCTCCCGCACCGGGTTCGGGCTTGCATCCGACGCGAGCGCCGCTACCGGGAGATGCGAGGGGACCGGCCCCGGCGCCCGCGCTCAGTCGACGTCGCGACGCGCGAACACCGCCCGCAGCACGAAGAACACGATCACGGCGACGACGGCCACGGCCACGAGCCGGAACACGAAGGCGAGGAGGGAGAAGAGGATGTTCACCAGGACCCACGCGATGATGACGGCCACGACGACGCCGACGATGGTCCAGATGGTGCTCTTGCGCATATTTTCAGCGTAGTCGGCCGCGTCACCCCCTCGCTCACCCGGTCGGTGCCACGGCCCCCTGCCGGATGACGCTCGGTCCGCGCGGGGTCGCGGCGACGTGCAGTTGGGCGGGGAGCTGGTCTTTCATCGACGCGACGTGGCTGATGATCCCCACCGTGCGTCCGCCCTGACGGAGTTCGTCGAGGGTACGCATCGCGAGCTCGAGCGTGTCGTCGTCGAGGGAGCCGAAGCCCTCGTCGATGAAGAGCGTGTCGAGGCGGATGCCGCCCGCACGGGCCGTGACGACCTCGGCGAGGCCGAGAGCGAGGGCGAGGGAGGTGAGGAAGGTCTCGCCGCCCGACAACGACTGCGGCGGTCGGAACTGGCCGGTGAAGGCGTCCATCACCTCGATGCCGAGGCCGCTGGCCGCGCCGCGCGCTGCGAGGGCATCAGTGTGCTGCAGGCGGTATCGTCCCGCCGACATGTGCTCGAGGCGCAGGTTGGCCGCGGCCACGATCTCTTCGAGTTCGGCGGCGAGCACGAAGGTCTCGAGGGTCATCCGGCGCGTGTTGGGCGCCCGACCCGCCATGGTGTCAGCCAGTCGCGCCACCACGGCGTGCTCGTCGGAGAGAGCCGCGATGTGGCCCTGCGCCTCGTCGGCCCGATGGGCGATCCCGCGGAGCCGATCGGCCAGCGCCCGCGCGGTCGCGTGTCCGGCGGCGGCGGTCTGCAGGCGCGCCCGCGCCTCGGACACGGCTGCCGCGAACGGTGCCGGATCGACCGGCTCGTCTGCGGCGTCGACCAGTTCGAGCTCGAGCTCGAGCAGACGTTGCTTCGCGGCGGTCACGGCGGCGTCGTGCTCGGCGACGGTGCCGTCGAGGCGCTGTCGCTCGGCCGGGGTGCGCCGGGCAGCGGTGACGGCGCCGACGTCGGCGAACGGGCTCGCGCCGACGAGTCGGTCGAGGGCCTCGCCTGCGACGCGGGCCGCCTCGTCGGCCGCACGGAGCTGGGCGCGGGCCTCGCGGAGCTCGCGGACGGCGGCGCGACGCGCGCGCAGGTCGTCTCGCCGCGCGGAGACCGAGGCGAACTCCCCGCGAGCCTCGCGCACGGCGGCGCTCACGACGTCGACGCGCTGGGTGAGGAGGGCCGCGTCCTGGCGCACCGTCGCGATCTCGGCCACGAGGGTCTCGATGCGCGCCGCGATCTCGCGATCGAGGTCGGCGCAGCGGCGGCGCTCGGTCTGCACGACCTCTCTCTCCGCGACCTCCGCCTCGGCTGCGGTCAGCGCCGCTTCTGCGTCGTCGAGTCGCGCGGAAAGCGTCTGTACGTCGTCGCCCCCGGCGCGAGCAGAGGCCAGGGCGTGCTCGTCGCGCGCGATGCGCGCGGCGTCGGCGGCGAGGCGATCGGCCGTCGCCGCGGTGTTCTTGCGCTCTTCTGCCGCCGCGATCTGCTCGTCGGTGACGGGCTCGCCGTCGCCGCGCGCGGGACGGGGGTGCTCGGTCGAACCGCACACCGCGCACGGTCGTCCGTCGACCAACTCATGGGCGAGCTCCGCGGCCGCGCCGGCGAGGCGCGCGCGCAGCAGGGTCGTCCACGCTTCGACGGCCTGCTGCAGCTCATCGGCGCGAACGAGCGAGGTGAGGTCGGCTCGCTCGCGTTCGTCGAGCAGACGCGCCGCCTGCCGAGCCGCCTCGAGACGGCGACGGGTGTCGTCGCGGGTCGCGAGGGCTGCTTCTCGACGCGCCGCCGCACCCTCGAGCCGGACGAGTCGCTCGTCGAGGTCGCGAAGCACCTCGGGCACCTCGGCGCGGCCGTCGACCAGGGCGGAATGCTCCGCTTCGAGGGTGACGACGCGCGCCGCGGACGCGGCGCGTTCGGCCTCGAGCCGTTCCAGCTCGACCTCCGCCGCACGGGCCTCTTCGGCGCGGGAGAGCAGAGCGGTGAGCGCGTCGTCGCGGGCGCGGAGAGCGTCATCGTCGTCGTCCGCCGGCTCTTCGCCGAGCGAGCGGACGACCTCGATCGCGGCGGCGGCACGCACCCGAGCGGCTTCGGCGGTCGTTCGCGCGGACGCCGCAGCGTCGAGCGGCGCACCCAGGGCCTCGGCCTCGGCTGCCTCCGCCGCCTCTCGACGGGCACGGTCGACGGCGTCGCCGACCTCGTCGAGCGCGGCGAGACGATCTCTCATCCGCAGTCGCTCGACCTGCCGGTCGTGCAGGGCCGTGGCAGCGCGCTCCGCGGTGAGCGCGCCGTCGAGGCGCTGATCGCTCTCGTCACGTTCACGGGCGAGGGTGTCGACCCGGTAGTCGGCACGCTCGACGGCCCGGACGAGGCGGGAAAGCCGCTCGGTGACGCCGAGACCGGCGGCGCCCTCGACATCGGCGGGTGCGGAGTCACCCTCGGTCACCGCGGCCTCATCGAGGTCGGCCGCGAGTCGCTCGGCCTCATCGAGGAGGGTGGCGACCTCGACCCCCTCGTTCGCGAGGCGCTCGGCAGCGCGCTTGCGGCGCTCGTCGACCTCCGCCGCGTACTGCTCGAAGGTGCGCGTGCCGAAGAGCGTGCGCAACAGGCTGAGGCGTTCGTCGTTCTTCGCCAGGAGGAAGCGCGCGAAGCGGTTCTGCGCGAGCAGGATGACCTGCAGGAACTGCTGCTGGGTCAGCCCCAGGATCTCGTCGAGGCGGGCGGCGACGTCGACCGGTCGCGCGGCGACGCCCGTCCAACCCTCGGGTGTCAGCACCTCGAGCACCGCCCGGTGGGGTTCTCTCGTGGTGCCGCCGCCGCGGCGCTTCGGCCGCTCGAACTCGGGCGATCGCGTCAGACGCCAGCGGTCGCCTTCGGCGCTGAACTCCAACGTCACGCGCGTGGGGTCGTCGGGTTCGCAGTGGTCGCTGCGCAGCCGGCGCTCGCCGCCGTCGTAGCGGGGGACGCCGCCGTAGAGCGCGTAACAGACGCCGTCGAGGATGCTCGACTTGCCGGCACCGGTACGCCCCGTGATCAGGAAGATGCCGTCGGCCGCGAACGCGTCGAAGTCGACCTCCTGCGTCTCGAGGAACGGGCCGAAGCCCTCGAGTTCGAGCCGGTGGAGCTTCACTTCGCGGCCTCTGCCGCCGAGCGGGAGTCGAGGACCTCGCGGATCAGCTCGCGCTCGGCGTCGGACGCCCCCTCGCCTTCTCGGACGTGCGAGAGGAAGGCCTCGATGATCTCGCCGTCGTCGCGGGCGGCGCGCACGCGCGCGCTGTAGGCCACCCCGTCGTCGGCGCGGACGCCGGAGGGCTGGTGCACCACCGTCGCGCACCAGGGGAAGCGCGCCTGGAGACGTCGCATGGGATCGGGTTGGGGTGTCGCGTCGGTGTACTCGGCGCGCACCCAGTGCTCGTCGTGCCCGTCGAAGCGGGGATCGGCGAGCAGGTCGTCGAGCGGCCCGCGGAGGGTGACGAGAGGGCGCGGGACCGGCAGGTCGATCCAGCGCACCGACGCCAGCCCTGCGGCGTCGAGGTCGACGAGCCACGAGCCCCGCGGTTTGCCCTCTTCGGAGAAGCTGTAGTGCAGGGGCGCCCCCGCGTACCGCACGCGCTCGGACAGCTGCTGGCGGCCGTGGATGTGCCCGAGTGCCACGTAGTCGGGTCCGTCGAACGCCGGGAGCGGGACCACGTCGAGCCCACCCTGACGGATCTCGCGCTCGACCCCCGGGGTGGCGTCGACACCGGCGGCGAAGCAGTGCGCCGCGACGACCGACCGCCCCCCTCGTCGAGCGAGGTCGGAGCGCACGAGGTCGAGCGCGTGCTGCATGGTCTGCGCCTGGCTGCGCAGTTCGACCCCCTCCCAGAGATGACGCACGATGGCCGGCTCGAGGTAGGGGATGCCGTAGAAGTGGACCGGTCCGTGCTCGTCGTCGATCGTGACGGGGGTTCCCACCGACAAGGGGTCGGTGACGACCGCGACCTCGGAGCGCAGCAGTGCGGACTGGAACCCGAGGCGTGCGGCCGAATCGTGGTTGCCGCTGGTGACCACGACGCGCGCGCCCTCATCGGCGAGAGCGGCGAGGGTCTGCGACAGCAATGGATAGCACGCAGCGGACGGAGCGGCCGAGTCGAACACGTCGCCCGCGACGATGACCACGTCGACCTTGTTCTCGCGCACCTGGGCGACGAGCGCCTCGAGCACGCCACTCAACGCGTCGAGTGTCGAGAACCCGTGGAAGGAGCGCCCGATGTGCCAGTCGGAGGTGTGGAGGATCCGCATGCTCACACGCTACGTCGGACCTCCGACATCGGCTCGCAGCGACCCCCGTCCGTGCGGATGCCCCGCCTCCGAGAGGGAGTGCGGGGCATCCGAGCGAGAGCGTCAGGCTCCGGCGACCTCCGCCGCGAGGGCGCGGATGCGGTCGTCGCCGAGGTCGAGACCGACGTCGGCGAACCGCTGGCGCAGAACCTCTGCGATGCGCTCTTGGCTCTTGTCGCCCACATCGGCGCGGGTCTGCACGACCACGCCCGCGATGCGCGCCTCGTCGTCGGTGGGGTGGGTGTCCATCGTCGGCTCGGACTGCTCGTCCGGTCGAGTGATCTTGCGGTCGGCATGCACCGCGCCACCGACCGAATCGGCCGCGCCCGCGCCGCCGTCGGATCCGTCCGTGGGCTCGGGAGCCCGGGTTGCATCGGTCATGTCAGTCCTCCGTGCTCATGTCGGGGTCGATGCCCTGACTGGCGGCATCGCCCTCGATGGGGTCTGAGGGAGCCGCGTCGTTGAGACGGGACGATCCCTTCGCGCTGTCGTTGCGCTCCGCGGTCTCGCCGTCGGCGACGGCACCGCTCTCCCACCCTCCGGGCGGGTCCGCGTCGATGACTCCCTCGGGAAGGTCGCGTTCGTCGTTCATGACACCCCTTTCCAGGGCTTCAGCTTCGCGAAGGATGGCCCGCATCGGGCAGGGGTTGACGACCGCACCGAGGCGGACGTACGTGTCGGGAGCCCCTCAGGAGGCGGAGCGCCGATGGAGCAGGCCCGCGCGCTCGGGGTGCGCTTCGAACCACTCCCCCACGTACCAGCACACGGGGAGGATCTCGCGGTCGCCCGCCGCTTCGATCGCGTCGACCGCTCGCTCGGTGATCACACCCGCGTAGCCGTGACCGCGGAAGGTGGGAATGGTGAACGCGCGTGTGAGGGCGACCGTGCGCCCGTCGTCGCGATAGTCGAGCACCGAGACGAGGTCGTCTCCGTCGTGCAGGGTGTACCGCGATGCGGTCTTGTCGTCGGCGAACTGCAGATCTGACATGCGGGAAGGCTACGCCTCCCGGACACATCGTCGGGCGGATGCCGCAAAGTGCACGGTGCACGCCCGACTCAGACCCCGCCGGGCGAGCAGGATGCGCACCGAAAACCAGCTCGGCGCGATTTGACGCGCGAAGACTCGGTGGGTCATAATCCCCCCATGACTGTCAACGCGCGTTCTCTGTCCGCCCGGGAGGCGAACGGGACTGCCGGCATGATGATGCCCGGCCGCGTTGTCATGTGTTGTCGAATGTGCCGCTAACAGCGACCCTCGCCCGGACGACCCTCGTGCTTCTGAACGCCGACATCGTCCCCCGGTCCACGGATCCGCGCGTCGATCACGCGCATCCGCATGCCGCGCTCCGGCCCTTCGGCCCCCACCTCCCGTCGAACCCCGCTCCGTGACGATGCCCGGGTTCACACACCCAAGGACTCCCTCCTCATGTCGCTTACCGCCGTTCTCGACCGCCCCGTGACCACCACCGCCTCGCCCCGAGCCGCCCGCCCCGCCGCTCCGCGCCCCGCCGCCCCCGTGGCGCCGGCCGCCGCGGCCCCCGCCCGCCCGACCGCCCCGGCGACCACCTCCCCCCGCGGCTTCGCCCTCTACGTGGGCATCGACGAGGCCAAGGCCGCCGCCGCGGGCGTGAGCCTCGGCACCCTCGTCGAGGCCCTTCGCCGCACGCTCGGCGAGCTGGCCCCCGCCGCCGAGACCTACGCCACCGTGGCCCTCGCCCCCGCGGGCGCCGGCGGCCGCGACGTCGATGTCGTCCGCCTCGCCCTGCACGAGCCCTCGGCGGTCGCCCGCACCAAGGACGAGCCCGCCGAGGAGGATCGCGCGCCCGGCGGCGTGGTCGTCGACATCTCGCGCAAGCGCGTGCTCATCGACGGCGAATCGGCGGCCTTCACGTTCAAGGAGTTCGAGCTGCTGCAGTACCTGGTGCTGCGCGAGGGACGCACGATCGAGCGCACCGAGCTCGTGGCATCCCTCTGGGAGGGCTCGACCGACGAGGACGCCCCCGGCGAGCGCACCATCGACGTGCACGTGCGGCGCCTGCGCGCCAAGCTCGGCGTCTACGAAGACATCGTGCGCACGGTGCGCGGAGTCGGCTACCGCTTCGACCGCCACGCCGACGTGTCGATCCGCTACGGGCACGGCACGCCGTCGCCCGACCGCTTCTGACCGGTCGTCACCCCCGCCGCGACGCCGGATGCCGCGATGTCGGTGCTCCGACGTAGGGTGTCGGCATGAGGTCGACCGGGGTCCGCGCGCAGCACGCGTCACGCGAGCTCGCCGCCCCCGCGGGACGCCCGATCGAGTCGGAGTACCGCCCGACGGGTCCGGTCGACATCGGCCGAGCCGTCGCGGCGCAACGCCACGGCGCGAACGATCCCACCTACTTCGCCTCGCAGCCGTTGTCGGCCGGGGGCGTGGTGTGGCGCGTGAGCCGCACTCCTCTCGGCGTCGCCACCCTCGCCCTGCGCATGCGCGTCGGCGGTGCGGTCACCGCGGCGGCGTGGGGTCCGGGCGCCGAGTGGGCACTCGACCAGCTGCCCGCCCTGTGCGGGCGCGACGACGACCTCGACGGCTTCGATGCGTCGCGGCATCCGTCGGTCGCCGAATGGCATCGCCGTCACCCCGATCTGCGCATCGGTCGCACCGATCTCGTCTTCGACGCGCTCGTGAGCGCCATCATGGAGCAGAAGGTCACCAGCATGCAGGCCTTCTCGGCCTGGCGCAGCATCGTCACCTGGTTCGGCGAGCGGGCGCCCGGTCCGACTCCGCGACCGATGTTCGCCCCTCCTGACATCGAAGGGTGGCGGCACGTCCCGTCATGGGCGTGGCATCGCGCCGGCCTCGAACCGCCGCAGTCGCGCACGATCGTCGAAACGGCCCGCCGCGGCGCATCGGTCGTCCGTGCAGCGGGGGCCGCCGTCGACGGTGAAGCCCGCGATCGCGTGTTCATCAGCCTCAAGGGTGTGGGCATCTGGACGAGTGCCGAGACGCGGATCCGGGCCTTCGGCGACCCGGATGCCGTGAGCGTCGGCGACTACCACCTCGCTCATCAGGTGGGCTTCGCGTTGACGGGTCACCGCACCGACGACGACGGCATGCTCGAGCTGCTCGAACCCTTCGCGGGGCACCGGCAGCGCGTGATCCGTCTCATCTACGCGGGCTCCGCCCTCGAGCCCCGCCGCGGACCGCGCCTGCACCCCGAAGACCACCGCGATCGCTGAGGCGCCCGCGACAGCGCCATGCGGCCCGCCCTAGGCTGACCTCATGACGCAACCCGACACCGGCTGGCCGCGCGGACGCACCTACTGGGTGCTGGGCAGTGTCGTGCTCTTCGGCCTCGGCGCCGTGTTCGGCCTCGTCTGGCAGAACATCTGGCTGGGCCTGATCATCGCCGCAGCCGTCTCGGTCGGATGGCTCATCGCCTACGAATCCAGCCGGGGCCGCAACGTCGGCGTGAACGACCCCGACAACGGCATCCAGCTCTGAGGATCATCGGTAGTACACCGCGAGGGGGTATGCGCCGTCGCGGCGCACCTCGACGGGGGTGCCGAACACCTGCTCGAGGATCTGGGGGGTCATGAGGTCGTTCGGCGTTCCGACGTGCACGACGCGGCCGTCCGACAGCGCGACGATGCGGTCGGCGTAGGCGGCCGCGAAGTTGATGTCGTGCACGACGATCACGATGGTCTTGCCCAGTTCGTCGGCTGCACGGCGGAGCTGGCCCATCATGGCGACCGCGTGCTTCATGTCGAGGTTGTTCAGCGGCTCGTCGAGCAGGATGTAGTCGGTGTCCTGCGCGAGGACCATGGCGACGTACGCGCGCTGGCGTTGACCGCCCGAGAGCTGATCGAGGTAGCGGCCCGACAACGCCGTGAGGTCGAGGAACGCGAGGGCCTCGTCGACCCTCTCGTGATCGAGGGCGGTGAGCCTTCCTTGCGAGTGCGGGAAGCGGCCGAAGCCGACGAGGTCGCGCACCGTGAGCCGGGTGACGAAGTGATTCTCCTGCCGCAGGATCGAAACGATCCGGGCGAGCTCGCGGCCGGGCGTCGACGACACGTCGTGGCCGGCGACGGTGACGCGCCCGGTCGTCGCCGTCGCGAGTCGGCCGACGATCGTCAGGAGGGTCGATTTGCCTGCGCCGTTCGGGCCGACGAGGGCCGTGACGCCGCCCGCCGGGATGTCGAGGGTGACGGGCCCGAGCACCGTGAGGTCGCCGTAGGTCATGGTGACGTCGGTGAGAGAGATCACAGGCTCCCCTTCCGGAGGAGGTAGACGAGGAAGAACAGGCCCCCGGCGAACTCGATGATGATCGAGAGCATGCCCGCGGCGTAGAAGACGTGGCGCAGCACGAAGTACCCCACCAGCAGGGTCGCCATGCCCAGCAGCACGGCGAACGGGAGCACGACGCGATGCCGCGACGATCCGGAGAGCTGGTAGGCGAGGGTCGCGACGAGGAAGCCGAAGAAGGTCATCGGCCCCACCATCGTGGTCGACACCGAGATGAGCACGGCGACGAGCACGAGCACGCCGACCACCTCGCGGCGGTAGGGGAGCCCGAGCGAAAGCGACGTCTCGCGGCCGAGGGCGAGCACGTCGAGCCGATGACGCGCGCGCCACACGAGCAGGAGCACACCGGCGACGACCAGGGCACCCCAGGGGAGGTAGTCGGGGTCGGAGTTCGACAGGTTGCCGAACAGACGAGCCGAGAGGATGTCGAAGTCGCTCGGCGTCAGTAGTCGCTGCATTACGGTCGAGAGCGAGCCGAAGCCGACGCCGAGCACCACGCCGACCAGCAGCATGATGTGCAGGTTGCCGCGCCGACCGGCGAACAGCCAGCCGTACAACAGGGTGGCGAACCCCACCATCAGCACGCTCTGCACCACGACTTTGAGCAGGCCGTCGGTCGCCGAGAGGGCGGCGCTGCCGAAGAAGAACACGAGAGCGGTCTGCATCACGACGTAGAGCGCATCGAAGCCCATGATCGACGGCGTCAGAATGCGGTTGGCCGTGGCCGTGTGGAACAGCACGGTCGCCACCGCCTGGCAGCAGGCCACCAGCGCGATGGTCGCCACGCTCACGACGCGGAGGTTCACCGCGATACCGAAGCCCCGCGAACCGGGGGCGCCCGGAACATCCCAGGTCAGGACGCCGACGGCTGCGATCACGACGACGAGAGCCAGGATGCCGAAGCGCCAGGCGATCCGTGGGCGGCGAGAGCGCACGGGCGCGATTCTCGTCAGGGTGTCAGCCACGCGCGCGCATCCTCAGCAGCAGCGTGATGAACACCGCAGAGCCGACCACGCCCAGGATCATCGAGACGGGAACCTCGAACGGCGCGCGGATGACGCGCCCCACGATGTCGCAGACGACGACGATCGCGACCCCGCCCAGGCACACCCACGGCAGGTTCGTGCGGGCGTTGTCGCCGCGCCACATCGAGACGAGGTTGGGCACGACGAGACCGAGGAACGGCAGGAAACCCACCACGACGGTGGTCACTCCCGTCGCGACCGCGACGAGCGCCGTGCCGATGAGCAGAACGCGGGTGTGGTCCAGACCGACAGAGGTGGCGATGTCGCGACCGAGGCCGGCGACGGTGATGCGATCGGCGTAGAGGAACACCAGGAGCACCACGATCGCGACGACCCACAGCACCTCGTAGCGCCCGCGGACGATCGAGGTGAAGCTCCCCATGAACCACGTGCCGAGCATCTGCAGGGAGTTGGTCGAGACGGCCAGGTACGTGGTGAAGGCCGAGACGACGGCGCCGAGCATGATGCCGATGAGCGGAACGACGAGAGAGGACCGGAGCGAGATCCTCTGCAGGATGCCGATGAACACCATCGTGCCGACGAAGGCGGCGATCGAGGCGATCACCATGCGCACCCACAGGGGCGCTGCCGGCACGAGCAACACGGTGACGAGCAGGCCGAGCGCGGCCCACTCGGTCGTGCCGGTGGTCGACGGCTCGACGAAGCGATTCTGGGTGAGCATCTGCATGATGAGGCCCGACACGGCCATGGCGCAGCCGGCGAGGACGAGCGCGATCGTGCGGGGCACGCGAGAGATGACGAAGATCTCGCCACCGAAGTCGTCGGCGCCGAGGTCGTAGGCGCCGACGAACAGCGACACGATGACGAGAGCGGCGACACCGGTGACGGCTGCGGGCACGGCGAAGCGCTCGCGGGGGCGAAGAGCGGGGGAAGTCATGGCATCCGTCCTGTCCCGCTCGCGCGAGAGGTCGGCTCGTGTCGCCCGGCTGTGGCCTGGGCGACAGAACTCGACCGCTCACACGAGCGGGCCGGAGAACCGGTCAGGACGCGAACGCCTCGGCGGCCGAGCGGTACAGCTTCGTGTAGGCCTGGATGCCCTCGTCGAGGTAGAAGCTCGCGTCGAGGTAGACGATCTGGCCCTTCTGCACGGCGGGGACGTTCTTCAACGCCTCGGCGTTCTCGACCAGCTCCTTCGCCGAGACGTACCCGTCTTCCCCGAACATCGCGTCGCGATCGAGCACGAACAGCCACTCGGGGTTCGCCGCGGCGATCGCCTCGACGCTGATGTCGTCGCCGTGCGAGGCGTCTTCGGCGGAGCGTTCGAGCGCGGGAGTGAGGCCGAGCGTCGGGAACAGCGTCCCGACTCCGCGTCCCTCGCCGGGTGCCGCGTAGGCGATCTTGCCGCCCGAGGTGATCAGGCCCATCACCGTCTGCGACGGGTCGTAGGCCTCACGGGCGTCGGCGATCGCGGCATCCAGATCGGCGGACAGCTGCGCAGCCTCGTCCTCCTTCGCGAAGACCTGCCCGAGGATCGCCGTCTGACGCTTCAGCTCGGCGGCGTGGTCTTCGCCGTCGCGCGGGCTCGTCTCGATGGTCGCGGGCTGAATCTCCTTCAGCTGGTCGTAGATCTCGCGGAAGCGGTAGCCGCCCACGATCAGGTCGGGCTCGCTGGCGACGACGGCCTCGATGTCGGGCTCGCGGTGAAGGCCCACGTCGAGCACGTCGTCGTCGCCGGAGAGCGAGGGCCAGAGGTCGTACATGAGCGGCTTGGGAGCGGCGACGAGCGTCACTCCCCAGTCGCTGAGCGTCTGGAACGTCGTGTTGTCGAGGGCGACGACCCGCTCGGGGGCGATCGGAACCTCGATCGGTCCATGGTTGTCCTCGACGGTCACCGTGGTCGCGGCGGGGGCCTGATCGGCGGGGGCGGATGCCGCGGAGGCGCAGCCGGTGAGGGCGAGGGCGGCCGTCAGCGAGACGACGGTGAGGGGACGGAACAGGCGTGAACTCATGCGGATCTCTCCAGTGCTGTATGTGCGGGACGGCCCGGCCGAGATCTCGGCCGGGTCGAGAAGTTAGGTTAGCCTTCCCTTTGTGAAGAAGTCGAACCCGATCCCCGGAGCCCGTCTCGAACCCCGCCGCCACGAGCTGGTCTTCCGTTCGGCGACCCTCTCCCGTCGCACCTTCCTCACCCCCGCCTTCGTGCGTCTCCGGCTCGAGGGCGACGATCTGCGCGGATTCGACGCCCCCGGCGCCGACGATCACATCCGCGTGTTCTTCCCCGTGGAGCCGACCGCGGGGATCGACGACCTGCGTTCGGCCCCGAACCGCGAGTACACCCCGGTGTCGTGGGATGCCGTCGACGGTTGGCTCGACATCGACGTCGCGTTGCACGGCGACGGCGTCGGCAGCCGATGGGCCGAGACCGCGCTCGTCGGCGACGCGGTCGGCGTGGGTGGCCCACGTGGCTCCATGGTGCTCGAGGGCCGTCCGGACGCGTGGCTCCTGGCCGGCGACGAGACGGCCGTGCCCGCGATCCGCCGCTTCGCCGCGGCGATGGACGACGACGCGGTGGGGCGCATCGCGATCGAGGTGCCCGACGCCGCGCACGACCTCCCCGTAGCGGCTCCCCCCGGCGTCGAGGTGGTGCAGCTGCACCGGGGAGACCGCCAGGCGGGCGCCGAACTGATCGACTGGCTCGACGCCCTCGACGTCGAGGAGCGCCCCGACGGGTGCGTGTTCGGCTTCGTCGCCGCGGAGCAGTCGGTCGTGCGCGCCGGACGCGCCCTGCTCCTCGACCGCTGGACCGGCGACCCCGCGGCCACGATCGTGAAGGGTTACTGGAAGCGCGGCACCGCCGAGTACCACGCCCCGCACTGAGACGGGAGCCGTGGGCTCAGTCGCGCTGCACGCCGCCCACGAAGGCGAGCACGCGAGCGCGGAGGAACGGCGAGGTGAACGCCGTGAACGCCCCCGGCGCGAGCGTCGCCGATGCCCGCGCCGTGGCATCCGCCGCCGCCGCACGTACGAGGGGCACCTCGGCGCCGGTCGCGGTGAGCGCGTCGACGGCCCGCACGACGTATTCGTCCCCCACGGCGATGCGCTGGGCGATCGCGTCGGCGGGGTCGACGCCTGCGGCCACCGCCACCGCCTGGCTCGCCAGGAGCGGGGTGATGCTGCGGTCGTAGCTGCGTGCGGCGACCGCCAGCGCGAACCACTCGCCGCTCTCGTCGGCGCGCGACGAGAGCGTCTCGCGTGCCTCTTCGAGAGCCCGCAGCCGCACGGCGGCGGGGTCGTCGGCTCCGGGCGTCTCGTCGGCCCCGGCGTCATACGCGTCGTCGGCAGCGATCGCGGCACGGCGCAGCAGCGAGGCGAGACCGTCGAGGTCGGCGTCGGCGGCGACGGGGCCGGCATCGCCCAGAGATGCGCGTACGTCGTCGATCGTCCGAGCGCGGGCGAGGGACGCGGATGCCAGCGACGCGGCGATCCGCCCCGCCTCGAGCTGCGCGTCGTCGGCGTCGGCGTCGAAGATCGATCGGGCGAACGAGGCGAGCGCCCACGCCTCCGCGGTGGCGCCCGTCGTCGCCAGGAGGGCGTCGGCGCCGTCGAGCGTCGTCGGCGTCTCGCCGGCCAGAGCGGTGAGCAGGGCATCGGAGTCCGCGAGGACGGCGGACGCCTGCGCGGAGGCCTCGACCGCGGAGAGGGTGGACCCGCGCGCGGCCGCGGCGTCGTCCGCGGCCGAGAGAGCCGTCGCGAATGCGCCCGCGGTGTCTCCTGCCGCACTCAGCTCTCGCGCCCGTTGCACACCCGCGCGCACCCGATCCGCGAGGTCGCCGTCGAGCCCCTGCACCGCGGCGTCGGCCGCCGTCAGAGCGTCGTCGGTGGGCCCTGCCAGCGCCCCGTCGGTCAGCCCGTCGGCGTCTGCACGCGGTGAGGGGAGCGTGTCGGGAGAGGCGGCGGGGCTGGGGAAGGCCGCCTCGGGTAGATCCTCCCCCGTCATCACGGCGTAGGCGCCGGCGATGTCGGCCACCTCGGTGATCGTCATTCCCCCGGTCGCCGCGAGCTGATCGAGGTCGACCGGCGCCCCCGTGGCATCCGCCGCCACACGTTGCCCCGCGGGAACGAGGATCGTGTCGATCCCTCCCGCCTCGATCGCCGCCGAGACCTGCTCCGGCAGGCCCACGACGGGACTCACGATGCCGAGCGGCGTCACCCCGCCCGCGAGGGCGACGCCGGGCTGGATCTCGGTGCCGTAGTAGAGCGCGAGCACGCCGACCGCCGTCACGGCACCCGCGGACGGGGTCGCGATGCGCGCGTCGAAGCCGAACGTGTAGGCGGTGTCGGGGCGGGCGCCGGTGAGCAGTGTCGCGGCGGTGACGGCCGTCCACGTCGCCGACTGCGTGACCGGGTCGACGCCGCTGACGTCGTTCTCGGTGATGTCGATGCTGAGGTCGCCGCCGTCGGCGGACGCGGCGGTGATGCGCTGCGAGGTCAGTCCGCCCTTGGCGCCGCTGGCGTAGAGCACGGGCACCGTCACCTCGGAGCCCTCGAAGGTGCCGTCGGAACCCGTGCCGAAGCCGAGCGAGAACTTCAGGTCGCAACCGGCGAGCGCGAGCACGCCGATCAGCACGAGGGCGATCCCGGCGCGGCGCCTCACGGTGCGTCGGCGACGAACAGCGAGCACTCGGTGTCGTAGTAGTCGCGGGTGGTGCCGGCCGGGCGCATCCCGATGCGCTCGGCGACGGCCTTCGACGCCTCGTTCGCCGGGTTCGTCACCGCGACGACACGACGGATGCCGCGCTGGTGGGCGAGCGTCAGCACCGCTTCGGCCGCCTCGGTGGCGGAGCCCGCACCCCACGCGTCGGGGTGGAAGTGCCACCCGATCTCGACGTCGTTCTCGCGCCCGTCGCCCGCGTCGCGCGACCACGGGATGCGCTTGAGCAGCACCGAGCCGAGGAGGCGACCTTCGCGCGTCGTGACGGCCCGCACCCCGAGCACGCCCTCGGCGAGGCCCGCCCAGCGGTCGAGCAGGGCGTCGACCTCGTCCGGGTCGCTCATCACGCGACCGTCGCCGAGGAATCGACGCACCTCGGTGCGGCGGTACATGTCGTACAGGAACGCGCGGTCGTCGTCGGAGCGCGTCCACTCCCGCAGAATCAGGTGCGGCGTCTCGAGGCGCGTGCGGCGCATGGGCACGTGGGGGATGCCGTCTTCCGCGAACGGCGCCCCCGACACGACGAAACCGAAGCGGCCATACCAGCCGGCGAGATGCGCCTGGGCGTCGAGGAGGATGGGCACCCCGGGCGCCTCGACCTCGAGCTGCCCCACGGCCGCGCGCATGAGGTCCGCGGCGATCCCCCGGCCTCGGGCGTGCGGGGCGGTCGCGACTCGGCCGATCCGGGTGTTCGCGGGCTCGCGCAGCAGGCGGAGGGTCGCGAGCACGTCGTCGCCGTCCTGCGCCCACATGAGCTCTGCTCCCGGTTCGATGTCGCGGCCGTCGATCTCGGGGTAGGCGGCGTCCTGCTCCACGACGAAGACGGTGACGCGCATCCACAGGATGCGGTAGAGCGTGAGGGGGGCGATGTCGGCGACGGGCGCGCGGTGCACGGTGACGGCCATCCTTCGACCGTACCCGGGCCGGAGCCCGGCGATCCGCCGCCCGACGACGGCCGGCGCGCTGGACCGATGTCGGTCCCGGCCGCTAGCCTCCGGTCATGTCCTTCCAGTCCTACCTCGACAACATCGAGACCAAGACGGGTCTCACTCCGCGGCAGTTCATCGCCCTCGCCGAGCAGCGCGGTTTCGGACCCGGCACGAAGGCGACCCCGATCCTGGAATGGTTGAAGGACGACTACGACCTCGGGCGCGGCCACGGCATGGCCCTCGTGCACGTGATCACGAAGGGCCCGACGATCGGTGACGCGCACGTCGGTCGCACCGGGCCGCACGGCGACAAGAGCGACACCCTCTGGCTCGACGGCGCGGCGTCGAATCCGAACCCCTAACCTCGCGCCGAGAAGCGTTTCGACGCGGCGATCTGCTCGGCGACCCGCCGCAGCGCCAGAATGAGCGGCTCGACGAGAACGGTGCCGAGCACGACGTAGCGCACGGCATCGTCCATCGACGTCTCGGGTGTCGCGGCGAGCTCCGCCTCGCCGATCGCGGCGAGATGCGCGACATAGCTGTCCATGACCGACGGCGGCACGGTGAACCCGGCGCGGTCGAGCGTCGCCAGGGCCTGGGCGACGGCCCGGAGCTGATCGGGGAAGCAGTTGACGGGCGATCCGCCCATGCGTTCGAGCAGGGAGGTCGCCGCGGTCAGATCGAGATCGCCGTCGACCACCGGGGTCACGGCGGCATTGGCGGCACCGAGCAGGTCGTAAGGATTCTCGGGCGGCTCCTCGAGCACGCCGATCACCTTGCGCACCCCCGCGATGCCGACGCCCGCGTCGACGAGCGCGCGGATCACCCCGAGGCGCTGCACGTGCGGGATGCCGTAGCTCGCCTGCGTGGGCGAGGTCCGCTCCCCCTCGGGCAGGAGCCGCTCGCGCAGGTAGTACTTGATCGTGGCGACGGGCACTCCGCTGTGCGCCGACAATTCCGAGATCCGCACGGCTCACCCCCTTGACTCGATAGCAGGACTATCCAACACTGGATAGTGACACTATCGAGTGAGGACGAGCCATGGCATCCATCAACCCGGGGCGAATGACCCACCGCTACGACGGCGAGCTCGTCGTCTTCCACATCGGCATGACCGTCAACAAATGGTGGCGCCCCGACCAGTGGATGCCGCTGATGGGCGACATGCCCAGGATGCTGCGGGAGCTCAGCAGCGACCCCGATTCCGGACTGCTCGGTTTCACGATGCTGCTCAGCGCCCGAGGCCCCTACCTGGTGCAGTACTGGTCGTCGCTCGAGAAGCTCTACGCCTACGCCTCGGCCCCGACCCAGGAGCACCGCCCCGCATGGACGCGCTTCAACAAGCGAGCGCGCGCGGTGCCCGGCGCCGTCGGCATCTGGCACGAGACGCACGTGGTCGAACGGGCCGAGACCATCTACGTCGCTACCCCGCCGATGGGCTTGCCCCGCGCGACCGAGATCGTGCCCGTCGCCTCGCGTCACGATCGAGCTCGAGCGCGCGTGGCCGACGGCCGCACGGGTGGTGCCGCCGCCCCCGCCGGAGCGACAGACTGAGGGCATGGCCTCGATCCTCACCACTGCCGAAGAACTGCACGACGCCCTCGACGCCGGGGCCTTCGCCGACGGCGGGCCCGTCCGGGTGCTCGACGTGCGCTGGCGACTGGACCGGCCCGACGGGCGGCCCGACTACCGCGCCGGACACATCCCGGGCGCGCAGTACGTCGACCTCGACCACGACCTCGCCGCCCATGGCGCGCCGACCGAGGGCCGGCATCCGCTCCCCTCCATCGAGTCGTTCGAGCAGACCGCCCGCCGGTGGGGAATCGACGAGGGCGACACCGTCGTCGTGTACGACGACCTGAAGAACATGTCGAGCGCCCGGGCCTGGTGGCTGCTGCGCGCGGCCGGGGTCGCCGACGTGCGCCTGCTCGACGGGGCGCTGACCGCGTGGGTCGAGGCCGGGTTCGACCTCGAGGAGGGGGATGCCGCCGTTCCCGCCCCCGGCTCGATCTCGCTGGCCTACGGCGCGATGCCCACCCTCGCGCTCGACGAGGTCGCGTCGTTCGCCGACGAGGGGCTGCTGCTCGACGCGCGGGCAGGCGAGCGCTATCGCGGCGAGGTCGAACCCATCGACCCGCGTGCGGGCCACGTGCCCGGAGCGGTGAGCGCCCCGACCACCGAGAACGTCGGCGACGACGGACGCTTCCGCTCTCCCGGCGACCTGCGTTCGCGATTCCGGATGCTGGGGGCCGAAGACGGCATGAGCGTCGGCGTCTACTGCGGGTCGGGCGTGACGGCGGCGCACCAGGCGGTCGCCCTGACGCTCGCGGGCTTCGAGCCGCGCGTCTTCGCGGGGTCGTGGAGCCAGTGGTCGAACCACCCCGAGCTGCCCGCTGCGACGGGGCCGGAGCCGCGCTGAGGCGCCGTCACTGGTGGCTGAGCCTGTCGCAGCCACCCGCACCCGCGATGGCCCCGGTCGAGCTCAGGGACCATCGTGGGGCCCGGTCCCTTCGACAGGCTCAGGGACCTCGATCGGGCTCAGGGACCTTCCGCGTCGTCACGCCCAGAGGTCGCTGACGGGGATCTCGCGACCGAGCACGTTCTGGGCGGCGCGGTGCCCCGACAGCATCGCGCCGGGAACGGTCGCCGGATCGTCTCCCCACGTCGCCTCGCCCGCGAGGTGCAGCGCTCCGCCGGCGAGCGGCTCGGCGAGGTCGTCGTGGTCGGCGCCGATGGATCCGGGCAGCATGTAGGCGTACGACCCGCGCGAGAAGGGGTCGTCCTGCCAGCGGGTGACCAGGGCGCTCGTCGGCGCGGGCACGGCGTCGCCGTACAGGCGCCTCAGTTGAGCGAGGGTCGAGGCGACGATCTCGTCGTCGCTCCACCCGCGGGTGGCCACCGCCGCGGGCCCGGCCGCGAAGGTGAGCAGAGCGGGCTCGTCGTGCAGGCGGCCGAGGTCGTACCAGGAGTGCCACCACTCGCCCTCGTCGCCGAGCTGACGGATGCCGTAGACCCCGTCCTCCCAGAAACGCTCGGCGAAGCGCAACACGACCTTCTCGAACGCGTTCATGCGCAGCAGATCGAGCGCACGCCGATGCCCGGCCGGAAGCGCGGGATCGAACACGACGTCTCCCGCGTGCAGGACGCCGACGGGGACGGTGACGACCGCCCGCACCGCGGAGAACGTCCCCCTGTCGGTCTCGACCTCGACACCACCGTCGTTCCATCGCACGCGTGACACGACGTGCTGGAACCGCACGTCGAGGCCCGCCGCGAGATGGCGTGCCAGCTCGTCGTAGCCCTCGGGGAAGACGACCTCGTCGCCGTCGACCGTGTCGTCGTCGAGCCCGTGGGCGCCGAGTCCGTGCATGCCGATGCCGTACTGCTCCTGCGCGCGGCGGTCGTTGTACTCGCGCACGCGCTCGGTTCGCTCGTCGTCCCAGCCCTGCTGCTGAAGCGCCCGCTCCACGACCTCGCCGTAGGTGGCGTCGGTGGCCGCGGTGGCGATGATGTCGACGAGGGCGGCGTTGAGGGCGCGGATGTCATCGGCGTATTGCCGGACCTCGGCGCGATCGAGTCGACGCCCCTCGGCGTCGAAGTACGTCAGCGGGCGGGAGTCGGCCTGATATCCACCGACCGTGAATTCCACCATCGGCATGCCGAAGGCGCGCGCCGCCGCGGCGACCGGGCTGTCGGTGATGCCGTGGATCCACGAGGCGCCGCGGTCGGTGACGTGACCCCCGGTGCGGTCGGTGAAGACCCGGCCGCCGACGCGGTCGCGCGCCTCGAGCACCACGACCCGGTGTCCGGCCTGTGCGAGCAGCCGGGCAGCCGTCAGGCCGGAGATTCCGGCCCCGACGACGAGGGTGTCGAGCTGGTCCATGTGTCCTCCGCGTGCTCGTGGTTCCGAGACGCTATCGAGGACGGCGGGCTCGCGGCATCCGCCACTCCGGCGCGCACGCGCCGATGCACTGGACGCGGTGTACAGCGATCAGGCGACCGGGGCCTCCTCGTCACGACGCTCGGGGACCCGCCCCTTGCGGCCGTAACGCAGCCAGAAGAACAGGTAGCAGAGCCCCACGAAGGGGATGCCGAACCACAGGGCCGCGACCTGGTTGGGGTCGAAGGCGATCGCCACGATCGACGCGGTCAGCAGCACGAAGGCGAGGATCGGCACGAGCGGGTACATCGGCGTGCGGTAGGCGAGGGTGGAGAGGTCTCCTCCCGCGCGCAGGAACTGGCGCCGGTGGAAGAACTGCGCGGCCACGATGGCCATCCACACAGCCACGGCCGCGAACCCGGCGATCGACACGAGCACGATGTACACCGTCTCGGCGGCGACGACGCTGGTGATCAGCGAGACGAGGCCGATCGCGAGACTGACCAGCAGGGCCACCATCGGGATGCCGCGGCGCGTGAGCTTCGTGAAGGCGCGGGGGGCGTATCCCTCCTCGGCGAGGGAGAAGAGCATGCGCGCGCACGAGTACAGGCCGCTGTTGCCGACCGAGAGCAGGGCGGTGATGACGACGAAGTTCATGATGTCGGCGGCGTACGGGACCCCGACGATGTCGAAGACCTCGACGAAGGGGCTCTCGCTGACGCCGGCCCTGTCGTACGGCAGGAGCGCGGCGATCACGACGATCGAGCCGACGAACAGCACGAGCAGACGGAGCACCGTCGAGCGCAGCGCGCGGGGGATGTTGCGGGCGGGGTCCTTCGTCTCACCGGCGGCGACACCGACGATCTCGGCCCCGCTGAAGGCGTAGAAGACCGCGAGCGAGGTGATGAGCACCCCGCCGAGACCCGCGGGCAGAAGCCCCTCGGGCGTGACGAAGTTGCTCAGCAGCACCGCCTCGTGCGGCTCGGACGAGAGAGGCGTGAAGCCGAAGATCGCCATGCCGCCCAGCACGATGAGGGCGACGATCGCGAGCACCTTGATGAGGGCGAACCAGAACTCGGTCTCGCCGAAGACGCGCGCCGAGATGGCGTTGAGGGTGAACAGCACCGCGGCGAAGACCACGCACCACACCCAGACGTCGACGTTCGGGAACCACCTCTGCATGAGGATCCCGGATGCCGTGAACTCCGACCCCAGCGCGACGATCCAGCACAGCCAGTACAGCCACGCCGTGGCGAAGCCGGTCGCCGGTCCCATGGTGCGCGCGGCGTAGATGTGGATCGAGCCCGAGACGGGGTAGGTCACCGCGAGCTCGCCGAGGCACACCATGACGAGCCACACGACGAAGGCCCCGAGCAGGTACGCGAGCACGGCTCCGAGCGGCCCCGCCTGGGCGATCGTGTACCCCGAGCTGAGGAAGAGGCCCGACCCGATGACGCCACCGAGGGCGATCATGACCAGGTGGCGGGCGTTCATGGCACGGCGGAGGCTCCGCTCTGGCTGAGGGATCGCCGTCTCGGGAGCGGACGAATCGGTGGGACGACTCATGGGGGGCTCGCAATCATGATCGAGCCCGGAGCCGTCGAGGCGTCCGGGCGACGCAGAAACAGTAGTCGATGTGCACGCGGAGCGGCACGCGGCCGCTCGCTACGCTGGGGTCATGACGCTCGCCGACGGCACCTCCGACGACGACGCCGACGCGACGTCGACCGTGAGCCGGGCCTTCGACGTGGTCGCGAGCTTGGCGAGTCTCACCCGCACGCGCTCCGGGGCCTCGGTCACCGACGTCGCCCGCGACCTGGGGCGCGACCGCTCGCACGTCTCGCGCACCCTCACCGCCCTCGCGGCCCAAGACGTCGTCGTGCGCGACGAGCAGCGCCGGTACCGCCTCTCGTGGGCGTGGTACACCGCCGCGGAAGACCTCGTCGACCGGCGTCTGCGCGCGGAGGGCATCGAGGTGCTCGACGAACTGGCACTGTCGACGGGCGAAGCGGTGTTCCTCGGCGTGCTGCGCGGAGACACCACCGTCACCGTCGTCGAAAGCATTCCCGCCTCGTCTCGCATGGTCGGAACGTGGATCGGCCGCGCCTACCCCGCCTTCTGCAGCGACGCCGGACAGGCGGTGCTGTGGGACGCCGACGACGACGAGGTGCGCGCCGTGCTCGCCGCCACCCGCTTCGAGGCCGCCGGGCCCCAGGCGCCGCGCGACGTCGAGGACTTCCTGCAGCGTCTGCGCGCCGCGCGCGAGCGCGGCTACGCCATCGTCGACGAGGAGGCCGAGGCGGGGTTGTACTCCGTGGCCGCGCCGGTGTGGGACTTCCGCGGAGAGGTCATCGCCGCGGTCCAGGTCGTCGGTGTGCGCACCGCCCTCGAGCCCCGCACCGGCGAGATCGCCGACGCCTGCAGCGCGGCCGCACGCTCCCTCTCGGAGCGCCTCGGCGGCATCCGCTAGTCGGTCGCGCCCGCGGCGAGCGCGCTGAGGCGTGCGGCACTGTCGGCGAGGAGTGCGGTGATGCGCCGCGTCTGCGCCGCACCCGTAAGAGGACCGCTCACCGACACCGCCGCGACGATCCCGTCGGTCCCGCGCACGGGCAGCGCATGATCGGTGACCCCGGCCACGTACTCCTCGTGGGCGGTCACGATCCCGCGCTCGCGGTCGCGCCGCAGCAGGGCGTCGACGTCGTCGACGGAGCGCGCGGCTCCCGGGCCGCCCACGCCCACGAACTGCGCGTCGGCGAGGAGCGCGCCGAGGTCGTCGCGCGAGTGATCCCAGAGCAGGGCGCGCCCCGCCCCGGTGCACCAGATCGGCGCGACGGCGGAGGGACGCAGAGTCCCCTCGCCGTTCGCCTCCACCCCCTCGATGCGCAGCAGCAGGGCGCGCTGGCCGTCGGCGGCGACGACGCGCGCGGTCATTCCGAGCTGGGCGGCCATCGTGCGCAGGTGTACGCGGGCCGAGCGGAGCCACGGCTCGTGCCGGGCGGCCGACGCGCGGAGGAACGCCGGGCCCGCGCGCAGAGCCGAGGCCGCGTCGCGCTCGACGAAGTCGAGGCGCCGCAGCTCCTGCGTCACGCGCGAAGCCCTGCTGCGTTCGACGCCCGCCGCCTCCGCGAGCCGCGCGAGCGCGAGGCCCGGGCGACCCGAGCGCTCGCGTTCGACGGCCGCGGTGAGCAGCGACAGTCCCTGCGTCAGCGAGGCGGGCGCGGTCATCAGCGTCTTTCGGTCGAGGGCGTCTCGGTGGGGGTGGCTCCTCGACGACCGTACCGCCACCAGAAGAACAGGTAGCACGCCACCACGAACGGGATGCCGAAGTACAGCGCCGCGACCTGGTTCGGGTCGAACGCGATCGCCACGATCGAGGCCAGCAGCAGCACGAAGGCGAGGATCGGCACGACCGGGTAGAACGGGGCGCGGTAGGCGAGCGTCTTCACGTCGCCGCCACCGCGGACGAAGGCCCGTCGGTGGAAGAAGTGCGCCGCGACGATCGACATCCACACCGCCACGACGGCGAAGCCCGCGATCGAGACGAGCACGAGGTAGACGGTCTCGGCCGCGATCACGCTCGATACCAGCGACACCAGGCCGATGGCCATGCTGACGCTGAGGGCCACGATCGGGATGCCGCGACGGGTGAGCTTCGTGAACGAGCGCGGGGCGTGCCCCTCCTCGGCGAGGGAGAAGAGCATGCGGGCGCACGAGAACAGGCCGCTGTTGCCGGCCGAGAGGAGCGCGGTGATGATGACGAAGTTCATGATGTCGCCGGCGAAGGGGACGCCCACGTACTGGAAGACGTCGACGAACGGGCTCGAGGTCAGCCCCGCCTGCTCGTAGGGCAGGATCGCGGCGATGACGGTGATGGAGCCGACGAAGAGCACCAGCAGACGCAGCACGGTCGAGCGCAGCGCCTTCGGGATGTTGCGCGCGGGGTCTTTCGTCTCACCCGCCGCGACTCCGATCAGCTCGGAGCCGCTGAAGGCGTAGAACACCGCGAGCGAGGTCATGAGCACGCCCGCGACGCCGGTGGGGAACAGACCGTCGGGGGTGACGAAGTTGCTGAAGAGCACGGCGCCGGGGTGCTCGCTCGACAGCGGGGTGAAGCCGAAGACGGCGGCGGCGCCCAGGACGATGAGCGCCACGATCGCGACGACCTTGATGAGCGAGAACCAGAACTCCGTCTCGCCGAACACTCGTGCCGAGATCGCGTTGAGCCCGAACAGCACGCCCGCGAACACGAGGCACCACACCCACACCGGCACGCCGGGGAACCACCTCTGCATGAGGATCCCGGCGGCGGTGAACTCCGAGCCGAGGGCGACGACCCAGCAGAGCCAGTACAGCCAGGCCGTCGTGAACCCGGTCGCGGGGTTGATCGCCCGCGCCGCGTAGATGTGGAACGCCCCCGACACTGGGTAGGCGACGGCGAGCTCGCCCAGGCACGCCATGACCAGGTACACCACGAACGCGCCGATCAGGTAGGCGACCACCGCGCCGAGGGGCCCGGCCTGGTTGATCGTGTAGCCGGAACTGAGGAACAGCCCCGACCCGATCACGCCGCCCAGCGCGATCATCACGAGGTGGCGGGCGTCCATGGAGCGCTGCAGGCGGCGCAGCGGCACCTGCGTGGCGACCGTCAGCGGCAGGGAGTTGGGCAGGGTGGCGGGGTCGGTGGATCTGGTCATGGCTTCTCGCATTCGAAGAGGAGGGAGCGGATCGCAGTTCGTGCTGTATGAACACTGCACCGTGTTCATTTCGCACATGTTTCCACGGACCCTAGCGTGCACCCCACCCCCGCTCAAGAGCCGGCGACGCATTCGCGACGAACGGACGATCCTTCCGCGACACCGACGAAACGGCATCCGCCAGCGCCCGAACGACAGGGGCGTGGTGCCGTGACGTCGTCGCACGATCGTCACAGTCCCTTCCGCACCCCTCCCGAGGAGCACCATGAACCGTCACGATCTCGCCCTCATCGGCTTCGGCGGCGTCAACCGCGCGCCGGCCGACCTCATCCGCACCCGCGGAGACGAGCTGGCCGAGGAACTCGGCTTCGCCCTGCGCGTGGTCGCGATCACCGACCTGCGCCTCGGCTCGCTCGTGCAGGACGAGGGCATCGACCTCGACGCGGTGTTCGCGCTCGGCGCCGACGACACCTTCGCCGCATGGCCCGGGGGCGCGGCCGCCCCGCGCAACGCCGAGGTCATCCGCGAGACGAGCGCCGACATCGTCGTGGAGGCGACCTTCACCAACCCCCACGACGGAGAGCCCGGCGTCTCGCACGTGCGCCTCGCGCTCGAGGCCGGCAAGAGCGTCACCACCACCAACAAGGGTCCCGTCGCCCTCGCCGGCACCGAGCTGAACGCCGTCGCCGCCGCCCACGGCGTGCACTTCGCGTACGAAGGGTCGGTCGTCAGCGGCACCCCGGTGCTGCGCTTCGCGGCATCTAGCTTGCAGGGACTGCGCATCGACGCCGTGCGCGGCATCCTCAACGGCACGAGCAACTACGTGCTCGGGCAGATGGAAGCGGGAATGAACCTGGCCACCGCCGTCGCCGAAGCGCAGACCCTCGGATACGCCGAGGCCGACCCCTCGGCCGACATCGAGGGGTCCGACGTGCGCCTGAAGGTCGTGATACTCGCCAACGAGGTGCTGGGCGCCCGCATCACCCCCGCCGACGTCTCCTGCACCGGCATCACCGACCTCACGCCCGCCGATATCGCGGATGCCGCGGCCCGGGGTCTGCGCTTCAAGCTCATCGGCTCGGCCGAGCGTCGCGCCGACGGTTCGATCGACGCCCGCGTGGAGCCCATGGCCCTTCCTCTCACCCACCCCCTCGCCGGCATCAGCGGGCCGACCAACGCGGTGTCGTTCGACACCGACCTGCTCGGAACCGTCACGGTCAGCGGCCCCGGCGCCGGCCGCGTGGAGACCGCGTACGCCCTGCTGTCGGACATCATCGAGATCGACGCCCGCCTCTCGCGCACCGCCGAGGCGAAGCGATGACGATCGTGGCCCCCTCCTCGTCGCTCGAGGTGCGCAACCCCTTCGACGACACCGTCGTCGGGCACGTCGCCCTCACTCCCGTCGACGATGTGCCCGCGGTCCTCGCCCGGGCCCGCGTCGGCGCGGAGCTCTCACGCGGACTCTCGCGCTTCGCCCGTCACGGCGTCCTCGAGCGCGCGGCCGCCCTGCTGCGCGAGCGCTCCGACGCCGCGAGCGCCCTGATCGTGCGCGAGGCCGGCAAGACGATCCGGCAGGCCCGCAAAGAGGTGCGCCGCGCGGTGACGACCCTGTCGCTGTCGGCCGAGACCGCCCGCTCGGCGACGGGCGAGGTCATCCCGTTCGACGCGTTCGAGGGATCGGAGAACCGCAAGGGATGGTTCACCCGCGAGCCGCTGGGCATCGTCGTGGCCATCACGCCCTACAACGACGCCCTCAACCTCGTCGCGCACAAGCTCGGCCCGGCTCTCGCCGGCGGCAACGCCGTGGTGCTGAAGCCGTCGCCGTACACCCCGCTCATGGCCGAGTTCCTCGTCGGCATCCTGATCGAGGCGGGCCTTCCCGATGAGATCGTGACCGTCGTGCACGGTGATCGCGAGGTCGCCGCAGCACTCGTCGCCGCGCGCGAGGTGCGCATGGTGTCGTTCACCGGCGGCTTCGCCACGGGCGAGGCCATCGCGCGCGGAGCGGGGCTGAAGCGCCTCGCGATGGAACTCGGCGGCAACGCGCCGGTGATCGTCTTCGACGATGCCGACATTCCGCAGGCCGTGGAGGCGTGCGTGTCGGGGGCGTTCTGGGCCGCCGGGCAGAACTGCGTGGGAGCTCAGCGCATCCTCGTGCAGCGCGGGATCTTCGAGGCCTTCCGCGCGCTGTTCGTCGACGCGGCGGCGGCCCTGCGCGCGGGCGACCCCGCCGACGAAGCCACCGACGTGGGGCCCATGATCACGCCCGCCGCCGCGCTGACCGCCCAGCGCGTGGTCGATGACGCGGTGCGCGCCGGCGCCCGCGTGCTCGTGGGGCACCGCCTCGAGGGGTCGGTCTACTCCCCCACCGTCGTCGAGGGCGTGCCGCTGTCGTGCGAGCTGTGGGCCGACGAGGCCTTCGCCCCCGTGGTCGTGCTCGCCCCGTTCGACGATGAAGACGATGCCGTCGCCCAGGCGAACGACATCGAGTACGCGTTGCACGCCGGCACCTTCACCCGCGACCTGGGGCGCGCGCTGCGCGTCGCCGATCGCCTCGAAGCCGGGGGCGTGATGATCAACGACTCCTCCGACTACCGCGTCGACAGCATGCCGTTCGGCGGAGCCAAGTTCGGGAGCATGGGTCGCGAAGGAGTCCGCTTCGCCTACGAGGAGATGACCCAACCCAAGGTCGTGTGCATCAACGCATGATCGACGGATGCCGCGGCTCCCGCCACGAGAGGGGCCGCGGCATCCGCACGCCCGTCGGTCGCGCCCCGCCGGTCACACGCCGGCGATCACGCCCTGTCGATCACCCGGGTGAGCGAGACCGACGTCACGGTGTCGGAGACCTCGGGGAGGGCGGCGATGCGCTCCCAGATCTGCCCGATCCTCTCCATCGATTCGGCGCGGATCGTCACGAGCAGGTCGAACTGCCCCGAGAGGATGTCGCACTGCACGACCTCGGGGATGCGCGTCAGCTCGGTGATCACCCCGGCCCCGCGCATGCGGTCGGCGCGGTAGACCAGCACGATTGCGGTCACACGGCCGTCGTCGACGCGGGGGCGCGCGAGCGTGTACCCGGCGATCAGGCCGTCGCGTTCCATCCGTTCCATGCGCTGCTTCACCGCGTTGCGCGAGAGGTGCACGCGCGCGGCGAGCGTGACGAGCGGGATGCGGGCGTCGGCCTGCAGTTCGGTGAGGATCCGCTCGTCGACGGCATCCGTCCGCGGTCGGACCATGGTTCTCCCTATGTGCATATAGAGCACTAGGCAATGCTCATATTGCACGTTAGGGTAGCCGAGAACATCGCCGCCGTCACGCGCCGAGACGCAGAAAGGACCGCGATATGACGACCCGTCCCGATCGCACCCTCGCCGACAGCCTGTCCGACGCGAGCCTCGCCGTCCACGGCGGCATCGAGCTCGACAGCACGAAGGCCCTGCGCACACCCCTCGTCATGGCGAACTCCTTCGCCCTGCCCGACGATCCGAGCGAGATCAGCTGGTCGGCCACGGCCCCCGGCCTCTACACCCGCAACACCGGCGTCAATCAGCTCGCCCTCGAGCGCAAGCTCGCGGCCCTCGAGCACGGCGAAGACGCCGTGGCCCTGGCATCCGGAGTCGCCGCCCTCCACGCCGTGTTCTTCACGCACGTGCGCGCGGGCGACCACGTCGTGGTCAGCGACGTCGTCTACGAAGCGACCTGGCGCCTGTGGACCGAGCTGCTCCCCCGCCGATACGGCATCGAGGCGACCTTCGTCGACGTGACGGATCCGGATGCCGTTCGCCAGGCGATGCGGCCCGAGACGGTGCTCGTGTGCGTCGAGGCCATCGCCAACCCGACCACCAAGGTCGCCGACATCACCCTGCTCGCCGAGATCGCCCACGCCGGCGGGGCGATCCTCATGGTCGACTCGACCTTCACGCCTCCCCCGTTCTATCGCCCGCTCGTCGACGGCGCCGACCTCGTCGTGCACTCGCTCACCAAGTTCATCAACGGTCACGGCGACGCGATGGGCGGCGCGGTCATCGGGCGCACCGACCTCATCGAGCCGATCAAGGCCGACGCCATGGTCGACGTGGGCGGCATCATCTCGCCGTTCAACGCGTGGATGATCCAGCGCGGCTCGGTGACCCTGCCACTGCGCCTGCGCCAGCACTTCGCCTCCGCCCAGCGCGTCGCCGCGTTCCTCGAGGCGGATCCGCGGGTCGCGTTCGTGGCCTATCCCGGCCTCGCCTCGCACCCGCAGCACGAGCTCGCGGCACGGCAGTTCGGGGGCGACGCCTTCGGCGGCATGATGGCCTTCGCCCTCGACGGCGATCCCGACCTGCAGAACCGCTTCGTCGCGCAGCTGCGGCTCATCACCTCGGGCTTCTCGCTCGGGCACGACGACAGTCTCATCGTGCACACCGCCGCCGAGGGGCCGCGCACCGGGACCTACCCCGAGGAGTTCCGCCGCTACGGCCACCTGCGTCTGTCGGTCGGCCTCGAAGACGCCGACGACCTGCTCGCCGATCTCGCGGCCGCGCTCGAGGCGATCAGCCGCTGAACGCCGTCAGCCCTCGGGGCCGGATTCGGGGAACAGCGCCTCGATCGTCGTGACCACGCCGTGGTCGAGGTGCGAGGGGGCGCGGTGCCGTGCGCGCGCCACCACCTCGGGGTGGGCGTTGTCCATCGCGAACGACCAGTCCGCCGCATCCATCATCTCGAGGTCGTTCAGGTAGTCGCCGAAGGCCGCCGTCTGCGCCGGCACGACTCCGAGGGCGTCCTGCAGGCGCCGCAGCGCCGTGCCCTTGTCGACGCCGGGCTGCATGATGTCGACCCAGTGACGCGCCGACACGACGACGCGAAGCCTGTCGGTGAGATCGTCGAGAGCGGGCCCCACGCTGTGCTCGGCGATCGCGAAGTCGTACACGGCGATCTTCAGCACGTCGTCGTCGGCGGCGAGCAGGTCGTCGACCGTCTCGAGAGCGGCGTAGTACGCCTCGGCGTTCCTGCGGAAGGCGGCGTCCGCCCGCTCGATGTAGGCGGAGCGCTTGCCGCACAAGACGACCCCGAGGTCGTAGCCCTGCGCGATCAGCGCGCGCAGGCGCCGGATCACACGCTCGACCTCGTCACGGGCGAAGACGTCGGATGCCACCTCGACACCCTCACGCACGACGTAGGCGCCGTTCTCGGCGATGAAGGTCATGCCGTCGGCCGCCGCGCCGAACTCGCGTCGCAGCGCCGCCAGCTGGCGGCCGGACGCGGGGACGAACGAGACGTCGCGAGCCGCGAGGCGCGGGAGCAGATCCCACAGACCCGCGGGGACCTTGCCGTCTCCGTCGAGAAGGGTGCCGTCCATGTCGACGGCGATGAGGCGGATGTCGTGAGGCACGGTCCATTGTTTCAGGCGCAGGTGAACAGCGAACCCGGGGGCGGGCGGAACCCCGCCGTCGAGCGTTGAGGCCGTGACCGGAGGAGGGGCATGGCGCGGCAGGAGGGGTCCGTGGCGCGGCGGAAGGCGCGCGAGCATCGCCGAGGGCGCATGGCCGGAGCTCGGGAGTGCCGTCTGCGCGCTCACCTCCCCCACTTGCTTCAGAACGGCGCCACCTCGTCTTCGGGCGGCGACGGATCGTCGGGGAGAAACCGCACCGCTGGCGAGTACGGCAGTGGCTCGTCGGCGTAGACCCGACCGGAGGGAGACGTCCACTCGAGCACCCCGCCGGTGCGCTGCCTGACCTTCCACCGGGTGAACTGCTTCTGCGAATGATGTCGCTGGCACAGATGGGCGAGGTTCGCGACATCAGTCGCGCCGCCCAGAGCCCAGTCGACGGTGTGATCGACCTCGCATCGGACCGCAGGGACCACGCACCCGGGCCAGCGGCACCGGCGATCGCGGGCACGGAGGTGCCGGTCGATCGCCGCGGTGCGCTGGTACGTGTCGGTCATCAGCACGGCACCGGTGACGGGGTGGGTGATCACGCGATCCCAGGGCAGCGCTGTCGCCTCGGCGATGCGGCGAGCCGTGTCGAGATCGATGGGCCCGTGCCCGACCAGCTCGGCGGGGTCGAGATTCTCATCACCCGGCCGCAGCACCGACAGCGCGGGGACGACCACCTGCACGCGGGCGCGGATCGCGCCGAGCGCTCCCGGCCCGTCGCCCGAGGCCGTGGGATCGGCGACGGGAGCGGCGGCCAGCAGCAAGTCGGCGAGGATGTCGGCACGCAGCTGCGCAGTGGTGCGCTCGTCGGTCGCGACCGCGGCCGCGCCGAGCGGCGTGGTCGCGGCATCCGCACCCCGTGCGTCGCAGACCCCGTCCGCCGCGAGGCCCCCACCTCGCGCGTCGATCAGCACCCTGCTCTGCTGCGTCAGTCGGTCGTAGATGCCGACGGCGAGCACGGTGGGGAGGGTCGCAATGAGGTCGGACATGCCGTCGACGCCGGGGACGACGCGGACACAACGCGTCTCGCGGCCCCGCTGATGCCGCTCGGTGAGCGTCGTCGGCTGCAGCTTCTCGGCGACGGCCGCCAGGCGCGATCGCAGTCGGCCCGGGCTCAACCGAGGGCCGAGCTCCACGGCGATCGCATCGAACTCGGCGCGGCGGTCTTCGGGGAGTTCGGCGCCGATCTCGGCGATCCCCCGCACGTGTGCACGCGTGAGCGCCCCCGCGCTCCAGGCTCCGAGGGTCGCGGGGAAGTCGTCGACGATCCGCATCGCCCACCCGATGTGCGCCTGCACCGTGCGATCGGAGAGGCGTTGCGCCGCCGCCACCTCGGACGCGATCTCGCGGAGGGCCATGTCGGACGCGCGGACCGAGGGTCGCCCGCCGTTCGCGTCGACGCCGAACTGCCCGAGAGCCGCGTAGGCGCGGGTGCGACGAGCCTCGGCGGCGGCGAAGGCTGCGTCGGCGGCGAGCGCCTCGGCCACCAGGGCCTGACGGGTACGCGGCCCGTCTGGCGGAGGCGTGGAGGGCGTCTCGGATGACATGTCTGCATGCTAACGAGCACCTCCGACATTGCCCGGGGCCCGGAGCCTCGGCGGTCACCGGCCGCCCGAACCTATGAATAACGAAAGCGTCACGGAGACCTCTTCCCTTCCGTTATCTCACCGTTATAGAGTGCTCACACGGTAGTTGTTTTGCTGTGGCAGCTACCGACATGTGATTGCAGGACACTCTGGTGCAGGAAAGGGCCGGTCGGGAATCTCCCGACCGGCCCTTCGTCCGTTTCCGGATGCCGAGTACCCCGCGGCGCGGAAGGATGGAGTCGTGAAAGACGAAGAGCTGACCGAACCCGATGGGCGCATCGTGCTCGTACGTCACGGCGAGACGGCGTGGAGTCGTTCCGGCAAGCACACGGGGCTCACCGACATCCCCCTCACCGAGACCGGTGCCTACAAGGCCGAGCTCGCCGGCACCCTGCTGGCCACCCGGCGTTACGACCTTGTGCTCACGAGTCCCCTCCAGCGCGCGGTCGAGACCGCCGCGCGAGCGGGCTATCCCGATGCCCAGCCCGAGAAGCGTCTCGTCGAATGGGACTACGGCGCTTACGAGGGCCTCACGACCCCCGAGATCATCGAGCAGCTGGGCCATCCGTGGACGGTGTGGGACGGCACTCCCGCCGGGGAGACGCCCGGCGAGTCCGTCGCGCAGGTCACGGCGCGGGCCGAGTCGCTGCTCTCCGAGCTGCGCCCTCGCGTGCGCGCTGGCGAGCAGGTGCTGCTGTTCTCGCACGGGCACTTCCTCCGCGCCCTCGCGGGAACCTGGCTCGGCCTGACCGCCGCGGGCGGGCGCTATTTCGTGCTCGGCACCTCCGCGGTCAGCGAGCTCGGCTTCGAGCACGGCACCGAGGTCATCACGCAGTGGAACCACGTGCGCGGTCGTTGAGAGCTCGTTCGAAATCGGTCACGAAAACATAACGAGAACCTCTTCCCCTCCGTTACCTCACCGTTATAGAGTGCTCGCACGGTAGTTGTTTTGCTGTGGCAGCTACCGACATGTGATTGCAGGACACTCTTGGTGCAGGGACAAGGGCCGGCCGGAAGCCTCTCCGACCGGCCCTTACTCTGTGTGCCGCGCCTACGTCGAGAGAGCGGTCCCGCCGAGCCGCTCCCCTACGCTGAACCTATGACCGATCGTCGTCTCGCCGTGCAGGCCTGGGAGAGTCTCTTCCGCGCCCAGCACGAGGTGTTCGACGACATCCGCACCGATTTCGACGGCACCGAACTCACGCAGGCCGAGTACGACGTACTGCTCACCGTCACCCGCGCCCCGCGCATGACGGCACGCTTGCGCGAGGTCACGGGCAACATGCTGATCAGCCAACCGAGCGTCTCGCGACTGGTCGAGCGGATGGTCGCACGCGGCCTCGTGAGCAAGTGCGCCGACCCGGAAGACGGACGCGGGTCCCTGGTGACGGCGACCGAAGAGGGAGCGGTCATCTTCCGTCGCATCGCCGCCTCGCACGCCCGCTCCATCGCCGAGCGCATGGCGCGCCTGAGCGACGCAGAGCTCGCGCAGCTGCACGCCCTCACCGCGAAGCTGCGCGACGACGCCTGATCCGCCGCGCCCGCTCAGCACTCGATGACGTTGACCGCGAGGCCGCCCTCGCTCGTCTCCTTGTACTTCGTCGACATGTCGATACCGGTCTGACGCATCGTCTCGACCACCGCGTCGAGAGAGACGTAGTGACTGCCGTCGCCGCGCAGAGCGAGTCGTGCGGCCGTGACCGCCGTCGACGCCGCGATCGCGTTGCGCTCGATGCACGGGATCTGCACGAGCCCGCCGACCGGGTCGCACGTCAGGCCCAGGTGGTGTTCCATCGCGATCTCGGCCGCGTTCTCGATCTGCCGGTTGGTGCCGCCCATGACGGCGGTCAGCCCACCCGCGGCCATCGCACACGCGGATCCGACCTCGGCCTGGCATCCGCCCTCGGCCCCCGAGATCGAGGCGTTGGCCTTGAAGAGAGAGCCGAGCGCCGTCGCCGTCAGCAGGAATCTCCGGATGCCGCGACGGCGGTTGGCTTCTGCGACGTCGTCGTCGTCCCACGCCGAGACCTCGCCGCGCGTGACGGCGTGACCGTCGAAGCCCAGCAGGGCGCTGCCGACGAGCTCGCCGTACGGGGTGACGGCGTTGCCCTGACCGAGTCCCGAGTCGGCGAGGAAGCGCCACCAGTACATGGCCACGGCGGGCAGGATGCCGGCGGCACCGTTGGTCGGTGCGGTCACCACCCGTCCGCCCGCGGCGTTCTCTTCGTTGACGGCGAGCGCGAAGGCGCCGAGCCATTCGCCCGGAAGCTCGCGGTGCCCCTCGGCCTGGATCTCCTCGAGCTGGCCGCGGATGACCGCGGCGCGACGCTTCACCTTGAGCATGCCCGGGAGCACGCCGTCGTTCGCGAGTCCGGCGTTCACGCACGCGGCCATGGCATCCCAGATGCGGTCGAGACCGGCCGCGACCTCCTCGTCGCTGCGGAGCGCGGTCTCATTCAGACGAGCCGCTTCGGCGATCGTGATCCCGCGCTCGTCGCACAGTGCGAGCAGGGTCGCGGCGTCGTCGAACGCGAGCGGCATCGGCTCGGCGGCCACGCGCGCGGGCTCTCCCTCGCGGCGGATGAAGCCACCACCGACGGAGAAGTAGGTGTCCTCCGCGATCACCGTGCCGTCGGCGTCACGCGCGACGAGCGTCATGGCATTCGGGTGACCGGGCAGCCGCGTACGCGGCTCGAAGACCACGTCGCTCTTGGCGAAGGGGATCTCGTGTCGACCGGCGAGGGCCAGGGGCCGCCCCTCGGGCCAGTCCGACCAGACCCGCCGCACGGCATCCGGATCCACGGTCTCGGGTTCGAGGCCCTGCAGGCCCGCGACGACCGCGTCGGGAGTGCCGTGCCCGATACCGGTGGCGCCGAGCGAGCCGTACAGCGCGCACGAGACGGATGCCACCTTCTCAAGGGCGCCGTCGCCCTCGAGTCGAGCGGCGAAATCGACAGCGGCCCTCATGGGGCCGACGGTGTGGGAGCTCGAGGGTCCGATCCCGATGGAGAACAGCTCGAACGCGGAGGTGTATGCGCTCATCCCGCCAGCGTACGTCGCCCCTCCGCCCCGGCGCAGTCACCGCGCAGACACCCTGCCGTCACCGCTGCGCCACGCCCGGGATGCAGGGTGTGCGGGGCCGATTAGACGTGTCACAGGCTCCCGGCTATGCTTGACCACGGCCTGCGCGCCGTTTCGCGCGGAGGCCCTAGCGCCCGTAGCTCAATGGATAGAGCATCTGACTACGGATCAGAAGGTTAGGGGTTCGAGTCCCTTCGGGCGCACACTGTGTTGAGACAGTGACAAGCCCCGGCCGTGAGGAAACTCCGGCCGGGGCTTTTTCCATCTCCGGATGCCGCGCCCTCCGCGTCCCGCGCGGTCGCGGTGGCGCCGGTTCAGGCCGACGCTTCGCCTCGGTGCGCGGCCTCGGTCGCCGCCGAATGCAGCTGCAGGATCGCCATCGCCTCGTGCAGGGATCCGAGCGGGGCCTCGATGTCGTCGTAGTGGTGCACGAAGCCGGCCGCGTCGCGGGCGCTCACCGACACGAGCGCATATCCCTCCCGGGCCACGCGGGGCTTTCGTCCGAAGCGTCGCTGCGCCATGGCATCCACCTTCCGTCCGCGCCGACGCTACTCGGGGGTCGCACGCGCCTCTGGGCACCGCGCCGTAGGCAGGTCAGACCCGGACCCTCAGCGCGCGGCGGACTTCTTCTTCTTGCCGCCCTTGCCGCCGCCGGTCGTCGGCGCGACCTCGTCGAGCGGCTCGGCCTCGACGGTGGCGGCCTTGTCTTTCGCGCGGCGCTTGGCCTGGGAGGCGAGGCGGGCGAGGTCGACCATGCGCAGGGCGTCCATGCGCGCCTTGCGCATCTGGGCGTACTCCGGATCGGCGTCGGCGGTCATGCCCTCGACGTCGAGCCGCTGGCTGAGGTTGGCCTCGACATCGCCCCACGCCGCGATCCGCGCGTCGGCGACGAGCTTCGCGAGACGCTCGGGGTCGGCGGCGAGCGTGCGCAGTTCTTTCGCGACGCCGCGGGACTGCTTGGCCCGGCGACGGAGGTTGCGCGTGTCGCGGTCACGGTAGTCGTGGGTGCCGGAGGAGTCGGAGAACCGCCCCCACGCGCGCTTGCGCTGATGGGTGACGCGGTCGGCCGCCTGATCCTGCTCGTCGGCGAGGGCGGCGAGCGTCTCGCGGGCGAAGTCCGCGAAGACCTCGCCGTCGAACTGCCCGCCGCGACCGATGGTCTCGACGAGGATCCGATTGCGCACGGTCAGACGCGCCGCGGCCGTCGCAATCGACAACCCTTCGGCGATGGCCTCTTTCGTACGCCCCACGGGACCTCCCGCTCCAGGCTATCGCCCGGGGTGCGCGGATCGCTCAGGCGAGTTTCGACACGATGGTCGCCACGCGGCGCGCGCGCGTGTCTGCGGCCTTCGCACCCTCGACGTTCGTGACGTGGGCCTTGCGCGCGCTGAGCGAGAGCGCGTCGAATGCCTCGCGCTTCCCCGCCGCGGAGAGGGCAGCGGCCAGGTCGTCGGGGACCTCGACGGTGCGCGGCGCGGTGTCGAGGGTCAGCTCCACCGTGATGGCGTCGCCGCCGGACAGCCCCGTCGCTTTCCGCTTGTCGGCGGAGAACGGGACGAGCGAGCGTCCGCCCATGGCCCCGACGGTGCTGGAGTAGGTGTAGCCGTTCACGTCGACGGTGACGGCGGGGCGCTTGCCGCCGTCGAGCGCCTCGAGCACCTCGGGAGGCACCTCGATGCCGGTGTTGTTGCCCATCTGGAAGAGCGTGGTCTCGAAGCGCATGCGCCGAGTGTCCCAGATCGCTCGCTACGTGAACACCCCGTGAAATGCAATCCCCTCGGGCGGACAGGTGACCCTGCCTATCGTCGGAACTGTTGCGGAGGGCCTCGGAGAGTACTCGGGGGCCTTCTGTCGTTTCCCGGCCTACTCCATTGCGCGCTGCCGGCGCAAAGGGCAATCCGATTCGACGTCTTCCTCCGAAGATGGGGTGAAGCGACCGGACGGTCGCTGCCAACACTCTGGGAGGTTCATCATGAGCTCGTCACCCAACCGCATCGTCGCGACCGTCTTCGGTGCCGTCTATCTGCTGGTCGGTCTTCTCGGCTTCGCTGTCACCGGCGGCGTCGGTTTCATCGCGACGCAGGGCGGTCTGCTGCTCGGCATCTTCGAGGTCAACCCGCTGCACAACATCGCCCACCTGCTCATCGGTGCGGTCCTGCTGATCGCGGGCCTGGCCAACGCACGTGCCGCGAAGGGCGTCAACACCACCGTCGGCGCCGTGTACCTGCTGCTCGGTATCGTCGGGTTCTTCCTGACCGGTACTGCGGCGAACATTCTCGCGCTGAACGTGCCCGACCACTTCCTCCACCTCGCCAGCGCCGTCGTGCTGCTGGGTGTCGGACTCGGTACCGAGCGCAACGTCCCGCGCACGGCTGCGGTCTGATCATGACCGCCGCGACCTTCGTGCGGTCGTGGCCCTCCGTATCCGCGTGGGGGGCCGGCCTCATCACCGCTGCCCTCGGCGCGGGTGCGATCGTCCGTTCCGATTCCGGGGCCGTCGCCGACGGCCTCGGGATCGGGGCGGTCGTCTTGGGACTCGCCGCTCTCGCCTGGGGCGGCGCGGTCCTCTCCACCGGCCGTCTGGTGGTTCCTCGCCTCGCTCTCGCCGGTGCGCTCGTCTCGCTGATCCTCGTGTCGTCGCTGATGTTCGTCACCCCCGCGCATACGAGCATCCTCGGCGTCGCCGCGGCGTGCGTGCTGCTCGTCGTCGTGGGCGCCACGGTCGCCGTGCACCTGCGCCGTCTGCGCGATGGAGCGCCCGCAGACCGTGCGGCGAAACCGATGAGCGTCGTCGGGCTGCTCGTCGCCGCCGCCGTGCTCTCGGTCATCGTCACCCCGGCTCTCGGAGCCACGCAGGATGCCGTGCTCATGCGCGACGACGGCACCGTTCCTGTGATCTCGCACGAAGGTCACTGACGACCTCGGCCGATCCCGCGCCCGCCCGCTCAGACGGTGGCACGCTGGAGAGGTGACCGACGCGACCTACCCCTCCGCTCCCGGCTGGATCCAGTCGCTGCGGGGCAAGATCCTCGTCGCTCTGGCGGGCGACCCGACCGGAATGGCACCGTACGTCCGCGCCATCGCCGACGGTGACGACACCGGCTACTTCGCCGAGAACGGCCCCGCGTGGACCGTGCACGCCGGCATGGGCACTCTCGTCGCCGGCATCCGGGCTCTGCTTCTGCAAGCACTGCACCCGGGAGCGCTCGCGGGGGTTCACGACTGGTCGCGCTATCGCGAAGACCCGATCGGTCGCCTCACCGGTACGGTGCGCTGGGTCATCACCCTCACGTACGGAAGTAAGAGCCAGGCGGATGCCGAGACCCGGCGCGTCGGTCGGTTCCACCAACGGGTGAAGGGCGAATATCGCGCGGGTGACGGCACGGAGCGCGGTTACACCGCCGAGGCGGCCGATCTCGTGCGGTGGGTGCACCTGGCCTTCACCGACGCTTTTCTCGCCGGGAACGAGGTCTCGCGCAAGCCGATCCCCGGTGGACCCGATGCCTACGTCGCCGACTGGGCGACGGCGGGGCGCCTGATGCGGGTGATCGATCCACCTCTCACGCGCGACGCCCTGCGCGCCGAGATCGACGACTTCGCCGACCGCGGCGAGCTGCGCGGCGACGAGCGCGTCGCCGATGTCGTGCGCTTCCTGCGCAAGCCGCCGTTCCCCGGCCTGATGGGTCTGTCGTATCGCGTGCTGTTCGCCGCGGCCGTGGCGACGATCCCCCGCCGCTACCGCAAGATGCTCGGCGTACGACGCTGGCCGCTGCCCGTCCTCACGCTGACCCGCGTCGTGCTGCGGGTCACCGAGCGCGCGCTCGGCTCGGGCCCCCGCGCCCAGGACATGGCGCGCGAACGCCTGCGGCGGTTGGAGCGCGAACAGCGGGAGGCGGCGTGAGCGAAGACCCCCGGCAGGAGGCCGAACGCTACCGACTCGATCGCCGTCTGC
Organism: Microbacterium sp. P26; assembly: GCF_023712585.1. NCBI lineage: Bacteria > Bacillati > Actinomycetota > Actinomycetes > Micrococcales > Microbacteriaceae > Microbacterium > Microbacterium sp. P26. The sequence continues at coordinate 163,350 of NZ_JAMAXZ010000006.1, forward strand.
GCGAGGCAGGGCTCGAACCCGAACCGGAGCCCGAGGCGCCGGCCCGCGGTTCGACGGCTGCGGAACGTGCCGCGTTCGTCGAGACCTCGATCCAGCAGGCGATCCGTCGTGGCGAGTTCGACGATCTGCCCGGGGCCGGCAAACCCCTGCCCGACCTGGGGTCGTCGCACGACCCGAACTGGTGGATCCGGCGCAAGATCGAGACGGAGCAGCTGTCGGGTCTCGGTCCCCCGGCCCTGACGCTGCGGGTCGAGTACGCCGAACGGGCGGAGCGGATGGATGCCATCGCGCGCGAGCCCGACGTGCGGGAGGCGCTCGAGGACTTCAACCATCGCGTGATCGAGGCGCGGCGGCAGCTGCAGGGCGGGCCGCCCGTGGTCACCCCGACCGTCGACGTCGACGCCGAGATCGCCGCGTGGCGCGAGAGACGCCACGCACGCGAGGCCGCGGCCGCGGTGGAGGCGCCGGCGCCGCGCCGGAGGTGGTTCCGGAGACGGTAGGCGCGGTTGCCCGCTGGGGTGGCTGAGGTCGTCGAAGCCACCTGTTCGGGGCGGTCCCTTCGACAGGCTTAGGGACCTTCGCTGGGTATGGCGACGCACGGACCGGGGGCGGCCCTTCGACAGGCTCAGGGACCTTGCGCGGGGCGGGTTCAGGACCTCAGAGGGCGGCGAGGGCCTCGGCCCGCTCGACCAGGGCGCGGGCCCGCGCGAGCGTCGGAGCGTACGAGCCGTCGACGGGACCGTCGGGGGTTGCCGTCAGCAGGGCGCGGGCGCGCTCCACCTCGTCGGGCGCGGGCGTGAAACCGGCGTGTGCGCCGGACACGGCGGCATCCTGAAGCGCCAAGGTGCCCGTGAAACCCATCGCGACCGCGTGCCGCGCCGCGTCGAGCGCCTGGTCGATCGGACCGCACGGGCCATCGATGGGCCCGGGAATGCCCGCCGCGGCCGAGGCGACCACGAGCTGCGCGCGGGGCCACGACAGCGCGATGCGGTCGGCGGCCATGCCGGTGTCGCGCCGGAAGTCGCCCGTGCCGAACGCGAGGCGACGGGTCGCCGGGTGAGCGGCGATCGCCGGGGCGGCCAGCAACGCGGCGGCGGACTCCACCATCGCGACGATCGGCGTGCCCGTCGGAAGCGAGGCCGCGACGTGGCCGACGTCGGCGGGTCCTGCGCACATCGCCAGCACGACCCCGGCGAGCCGGTCGTCGAGATCGCGTCCGAGCGCGAGGTCGGCTTCACCGTCGCGGGTTCCGGCGGCGCTGATGCGCAACCACACGGGCGCTTCGGCGGCGGCCCGGCGAGCCCGGTCGCGCCCCTCGGACTTGCGTCCGGAGGGGAGGCCGTCTTCGAGATCGAGCACGAGGACGTCGGCCGCGGTGTCGAGGCCGCCCGCGAGGGGCGACCGCAGCATCCAGGTGCGGGCGAGGTCCACGCGCGCGGGGGCGGGGGCGGCCGAAGCCGCCCCCGCCGGGGTGTGCGCAAGGCTCACGAGCGACTCCGAGCCGACTCCTCCGCCTCCGCCTGAACGCGGAAGGCGTTGAGCGTCGAGGTGTCGACGGAACCGACGGGGCCGGCGCCGACCGCCACGGAGGCGTCCTGCTTCGCATCCGCCGCCTCGTTCACGGCCGCGCCGTGCGAGCCGCCGTGACCATCGCCGGTGAGCATCGTCTCGTCGAACGGGAGGTTTCCGGCGAGCACCTCGCGGACGCGCTGGCCGTCGTACTCCTTGGTCCAGACGCCGATCAGCATCGTGGCCACCGCGTTGCCGGTGAAGTTGGTGACGGCGCGGGCCTCCGACATGAAGCGGTCGATGCCGACGATCACGCCAACGCCGTCGACCAGGTCGGGGCGGTAGGCCGAGAGTCCACCGGCGAGGGTGGCGAGACCGGCACCGGTGACACCGGCGGCGCCCTTCGAGGCGATGATCATGAAGATCATCAGGCCGATCTGCTCGCCGAGCGACATGGGCGAGCCCATCGCGGTGGCGATGAACAGCGAGGCCATCGTCAGGTAGATCGCGGTGCCGTCGAGGTTGAACGAGTATCCCGTCGGGACGGTGATGCCCACGACCGGCTTCGAGACGCCCAGGTGCTCCATCTTGGCGATGAGGCGGGGCAGAGCGGCCTCCGACGACGAGGTACCGACGATCAGCAGGTACTCGCGGCCCAGGTACTTCATGAGCGTGAAGATGTTCACCCGCGTCACGACGTACAGCAGCACACCGAGCACGAGCGTGATGAACAGGAAGCACGTCAGGTAGAACGCGCCCATCAAGATGCCCAGGCTGATCACGGCCTGGAAGCCGGTCTTGCCGACGACCGCGGCGATCGCACCGAAGGCGCCGATCGGAGCGAGCCACAGGATCATGCCGAGGATGCGGAAGACGAGCACCTGGAAGTTGCGGATGCCTTCGACCATGCGCGCCCCGCGCTCGCCCATGCCCTGCAGGGCGAAGCCGACGAGGAGGGCGATGAACAGCACCTGGAGAATGCTGCCGCCGGTGAATGCCGAGAAGAACGTCGTGGGAATGATGCCCAGAATGAAGTCCTGCGTGGTGGTGGCCTCGGCGGGGGCGTCGTACTGCGCACCCGAGATGTTGAGACCCTCACCGGGGTGGATGATGTTGCCGACGACCAGGCCGATGATCAGCGCGAATGACGACATCACCAGGAAGTAGACCATCGCCAGGCCGCCGATCTTGCCGACCGTGGAGGCCTTGGCGATCGAGCCGATGCCCACGACGATCGTGCAGAAGATCACCGGGGCGATCATCATCTTGATGAGCGAGACGAAGCCTTTGCCGACCGGCTCGAGCGCCGTGGCGAAGGCCGGGGCCACGAGACCGACGATGATGCCGGCCACGACGGCGACGATCACGGCGATGTAGAGCCAGTGGTTGCGGTCGATCTTCTTACGGGGGCGACCATCCCGGGTGGTGCGGAGTGAGAGAGCCATCAGCGCCTATCCCCTCTTCCTAACGTCATTGTTTTTCCCGACGAAGCCGTCGGCGAATGACATGACTGTGGCCGAGGGCGGGCACCTGCACGATTTGTGGTCGTATTGTTCACGACAGCGCGACGAAGGGCGGTGACATGAGACTGAGCGTGGGAGGACGCCTGGCCTTGGTATCGCTCGGCGTCGTCGTCCTCGTCGCCGGAGTGCTCGCGGCACTGCTCTCGCTCCAACTCAGCGACTCCGGCCAGCGCGAGGCCGAGAAGGTGACGCGGTCGGTCGCCGAGACGCTCGCGCACGAGCCCGACGTCGCGGTGCTGGCGGCCGCCCGTGACTCCGACAGCCTGCAGCCGATGGTCGAGCGGATCCTCCCCGAGGCCGACCTGTCGTTCGTCACGATCATGACGCCCGACGGCATCCGCATCACCCACCGCAACCGGTCGGAGATCGGCGAGCCGTACCTCGGGTCGCGCGAAGAAGCCCTGGCCGGGAACACGTTCACCGAGGTGTACGAAGGCACCCTCGGCCCCTCGGTCCGCACGATCGCCCCCATCCGCACCGACGGCGGCGAGACCGGCGACATCGTGGCCCTCGTCTCGGTGGGGGTGACCCTCGGCGCCGTGCAGCAGGACATCGCCGCACGCGCTCCGCTCATCGTCTTGGCATCCGCCGCCATCGTCGGCATGGGCGTGCTCGGGGCGCTGTACGTGCGCCGCAGCGCCCGCCGCGTGACCGGGTCGTACACGCCGGGCGAGCTGTCGCGACTCGTCGAGAGCTACGAGACGGTGCTGCACTCGCTGCGCGAGGGTCTCGTCGTGACCGACCGTGCCGGACGCATCGTTCTGTACAACGACGAGGCGGCCGACCTCCTGGGACTCCCGCCGGCGACGAGCGGGCAGGTGTCGCTCGACCCGCGCGACATCGACATGGACACCGGGCTCGCCGAGGCCATCGCGACCGGGCGCCGCATGGTCGAAGAGACCGTCGTCAACGGCGATCGCGTGCTGCTGGTCAATCAGGAGGAAGCGCGGGACCTCAGCGGTCGACGCGCTCCCGAACGCGGGCGCGTGATGACCCTGCGCGATCGGTCGGAGCTGCAGTCCCTGCTGGGCGAGCTCGAAGGCGTGCGCACGCTCAGCGACACCCTGCGCTCGCAGACGCACGAGCACGGCAACCGCCTGCACGCCTTGCTCGCGCTGCTCGAACTCGGCCGAGTCGACGAAGCGCGGCGCTTGATCGTCGCCTCGACCGGCGAGCGTCAAGGGCTCGCGGACCGCCTCGTCTCGGACGACGACGACGCCGTGGTCGTCGCGCTGCTGCTCGGCAAGCTCGACGAGGCCGCCGAGCGCGGCGTGCGCCTCGACATCGACGTGGCCGAACCCACGCCCACGCTGCCACTCGCCGCGGCCGAAGCGGTCACGGTCGTCGGCAACCTCGTCGACAACGCGCTGGATGCCGCGGCGGCAGGTCCCGAGCCGCGGTGGGTGCGCGCGACGCTGCGCGAGAACGGCGCCGACGTGATCGTCGAGGTCGTCGACAGCGGGGCGGGATTCGATCCGACGCTTCCCGACCCCTTCGCCTTCGGCGCCTCGACCAAGACCGCCCTCGCCCCGGGCGGGCGCGGCGTGGGACTCGCGCTCGTGCGTGACATCGTCGCCACCCGCGGAGGCACCCTTCAGGTGACCGCGCAGCCCACCACGGTGCGCGTCTTCCTCCCCGCGGTGGCCGAGGCGGTGGCGCCGTGATCCGCGTGCTCGTCGTCGACGACGACGCCCTCGCCCTCGAGCTGCACAGCGCCTACGTCGGCCGCGTGCCGGGGTTCGAGGTCGTCGGGCAGGCGGCCGGGGCCCGCGCGGCGCTCACCGCGATCACCGACCCCGATCGCTCGATCGACCTCGTGCTGCTCGACATGACCATGCCCGACGGCACGGGACTCGACGTCGCCCGGCGCGTGCGCGCGATGGGCTCGGGCGTCGACATCATCGCGGTGACCGCGGTGCGCGACGCCGCCACCGTGCGGGCGGCGGTGTCGATCGGGGTCGTGCAGTACCTCATCAAGCCGTTCGCGTTCGCCGCGTTCCGCGAGCGCCTCGAGGCGTACCGCTCGTACGTCGAGGGACTGGATCGTGCCGCGGGAGATGCCACTCAGTCGGAGGTCGATGCCCTGCTCGGCTCGCTCCGCACGGTCGCCGCCCCCGTGCTGCCGAAGGGCCTCAGCGACGAGACGTTGCAGGCCGTCGCTGCGCGCGTGCGCACCGCTGCGGGAGCGGTGTCGTCGACCGAGGTCGGCGAGAGCGAGGGGATGTCGCGGGTCACGGCCCGGCGGTACCTCGAGCACCTCGCCGACGCCGGGCGTGTACGTCGCGAACCCCGGTACGGCGGCCAGGGCCGCCCCGAGATCACCTACGCCTGGGTGCGCGGCTGAGCCACGCGAGGTCCCCGAGCCCGCCGAAGGGACCGGAACCCGCGCGGAACGATAGGTCCCTGAGCCTGCCGAACCGGAACCCGCAGAATCCCCGGTGACTTCGACACGCTCAGCCACCTCGATCGCTGCGGGTCAGAGGTCGAAGGCCGCGCGCACGCCCTCGTTGACGACCACGCCGGCGCGCACGTTCAGGCCCTTGGCCAGAGCCGGATCGGCGGATGCCGCGGCCTCCCAGCCCTGCTCGGCGATGCGCGTGATGTACGGGAGGGTGGCGTTCGACAGGGCCCGGGTCGAGGTGTGCGGCACCGCGCCGGGCATGTTCGCCACGCAGTAGTACAGCGCCTCGTGCACGCGGAAGGTCGGCGCGTCGTGCGTGGTCGGGTGCGAGCCTTCGAAGCAGCCGCCCTGGTCGATCGCGATGTCGACGAGCACCGCGCCGGGCTTCATCGCGGCGACCATGTCGTCGGTGACGAGCTTGGGGGCTGCGGCGCCGGGGATGAGCACCGATCCGATCACGAGGTCGGCGTCGGAGAGCTGCTCGGCGATCTCGAGGCGGGTCGAGGCGCGGGTCTCGATCGCGCCGCCGAAGCGCTCCTCGAGCTGGCGGAGCTTCGGCAGCGAGATGTCGATCACCGTGACGCGGGCGCCGAGCCCAAGAGCGTTGGCCGCAGCGTGCTCGCCCGCGACGCCGCCGCCGATCACGACGACCTTCGCCCGCGGGGTGCCGGGGACGCCGCCGGGGAGCAGACCGCGCCCGCCCGAAGCGCGCAGCAGGTGATGGGCGCCCTCGATGATCGACAGGCGTCCGGCCACCTCGCTCATCGGGGCCAAGAGCGGCAGCGCACGATCGGCGGTCTGTACGGTCTCGTAGGCCACGGCCGTGGTGCCGGCGGCCATGAGCGCATCGGTCAGCGGCCGGTCGGCGGCGAGGTGCAGGTAGGTGAAGAGCTTGAGGTCGCGGCGCAGGAAGCCGTATTCGGGGGCGATGGGCTCCTTGACCTTCACCAGCAGCTCGGCGCGGGCCCAGGTCTCTTCGGCGGTGTCGACGATCTCGGCGCCGGCCGCGCGGTACTGCTCGTCGGAGAAGCCGCTGCCCTCACCCGCGCCCGCCTGCACGAAGACCTCGTGACCGCGGTGGACGAGCGAATCGACCCCCGCGGGCGTCATGGCGACGCGGTTCTCGTTGTTCTTGATCTCGGTGGGCACGGACACGCGCATGGGTTCCTCCTCGAGCGGATGAGCGTTGCCCAGAGGATCGCAGAAAAGAGTGTTTCCGTGGTGTTTCAACGCAGATCCTTCGGCTACCGCCGTTGGAGCAGGGATATCATCGGCGAGACGACTCCCGCCGGGGTCGACGACGCGAAGGATCTACGGTGGCCGACGACGACCTTCACCCCCTCGACGCGCGCATCATCGAGTTGCTGTCGGCCGACGCGCGCATGACGAACGCCGCTCTCGCCGAGGAGCTCGGGGTCGCGGCATCCACCGCCCATGCGCGCTTGCGGGGCCTTGTCGACCGCGGACTCATCACCGGGTTCCACGCCGCCGTCGACCAGAGCCGCCTCGGCCGCGGACTGCAGGCGATCGTCGGGGTCACCCTGCGTCCGGGGCAGCGACAGGAGAGCATCCGCGCGTTCGCGCACGAGATCCGCCGCCACCCCGACGTGATCCAACTGTTCTTCCTCGGTGGCGCCGACGACTTCCTCGTGCACATCGCCGTCGACGATTCGTCGGCCGTCCGCCGCTTCGTCGTCGACCACCTCTCGGCTCGGCACAGCGTCGCCTCGACGCGCACGAGCATCATCTTCGAGTACCACCGCAACGCCCTGGCGGCGGACTTCGACTGAGCCCGCCACCGCGTGAGGGGTCAAGATCGGTCGCTGGGAGCCTCTCGAAGCGACACTTGATGACCCCTCACGCAGGCGGTGGAGGGCTCCTCAGCGCACCGCGGCCGCGATCGCGGCGATGTCGGCGGGCGTCGATCGGCAGCATCCGCCCACCAGACGTGCGCCAGCGGCGACCCATGCGGGGGCGTCGGCGGCGAGCGGGGCGGCGGCGCCGTGCCAGGTGCGGGTCGCGGCCTCCCACGTCTCGCCCGTATTCGGGTAGACCACGAGCGGCAGGTCGGGCGCATCCGCGAGGGCGGGCAGCACCGAGCCGGGGGCGCAGCAATTGACGCCCACCGCGACGACTCCGGGGGCGGATGCCGCTTCGCGCAGCGCCGCGGCGAGCGCTCCGCGACCCGAAAAACCGGTGCTGTCGGCCGAGAGGCTGACGAAGGCCGGCAGGTCGATCGCGGCGAGCTCGAGCGCGAGGGCCTCCACCTCGAGCGGCGAGGGGATCGTCTCGATCGCGAGCACGTCGGCTCCGGCTTCCGCGAGCACGTGCAGGCGTCGGCGGTGAGTCTGGCGCAGCTCGGCGAGCGAGAGTCCGTACGCGCCGGTGTACTCGCTGCCGTCGGCGCGGAGCGCTCCGACCGGACCGACGGATGCCGCGACCACCGCCTCGCCGGCTTCGCGTGCCAGGGTCACAGAGCGGCGCAGCAGCTCCTCGACCTCGGCATCCGGGATCTCTCCTCCGAAACCGATCTGGTACGACGCGGTAATCACGACCTCGGCGCCCGCGGCGACGAATTCGGCGTGTGCAGCGCGCACCTCGTCGGGGTCGTCGCGCAGCACGCGCGCCGACCACAGGTCGCTCGTGACGTCGTTGCCGCGCGACTCGAGCAGAGTGCCGAGGCCGCCGTCGAGGATGACGGGGCGCTCGGTCAGAGCGGTGGCGAGGTCGATCACGCCTCGTGCGTCTCGCCGGCCGCCAGCACGCGCAGGGCGCTCGCGAGCAGCGCCTGGTCTTGGCGGCTGACATCGCGTAGGGCCTCGGCCTCGAGGCGGACGAGCTCGGTCATCGCGGCATCCACCCGCTCGATGCCCTCGGCGGTGATCGCGACGAGGATCGCCCGACCGTCGGAGGGATTGGGGCGTCGGTGCACGAGGCCGCGCTCGGCGAGCTTGTCGAGGCGGTTGGTCATGGCGGCGCTGCCGATCATGGTCGCCGTGATCAGGCGCGTGGCGCTCAGCTCGGTGCCCGCGCGGCGGAGCACCGCGAGCACGTCGAACTCCCACACGGCGATGCCGGCGCTCGCGAAGGCCTTGGCGCGCAGCTTCGAGAGGTGGAACGCCGCGCGGCGCAGGCGCGACATCACGTCGAGGGGCGTCAGGTCGACCTCGGGCAGCAGCTGCGACCAGGCGTCGATGAGGAGGTCGACCTCGTCGTCTTTACTGCTCGCGGTAGGCATTCTTCGACGGTACCGGAGCCGCGGGGTGTCGCGGCGCGCCTTGCAGGCTCGTCCCCGTCGTCGAGCGTCCACGAAACGCCGCATCCCACTGCCTTCGAGCGGCGTGTTCTGGACACTCGAGTGGGGGAAGAAGAGAGACGATCGGATGCCGGGGCCCCGCCCGCACGCCCGGCTCAGCGCTCGCGCGGGGGCGCCGTCGTCCCGCGCGCGACCAGGCGCGTCGGGAGCTCGATGTGCATGGCGGGCAGTTCCTCGCCCGCGAGCAGCGCCAGCACGATGCGAACGGCCTCGGCGCCCAGGCGCTTCATCGGCTGGCGCACCGTCGTGAGACCCGGTTGGGCGCGAGCCGCCTCGGGCACGTCGTCGAAGCCGACCACCGAGAGATCGTCGGGCACGCGGAGTCCGCGCTCGACGGCGACCTCGACGATCGACAGGGCCGACAGGTCGTTCGCGGCGAACACCGCGGTGGGCGGGTCGGGCAACGCGAGCATCGCGTGCGCGGCCTCGCGGGCGACGTCGTGCTCGTACCGCCCGTCGCCGACGAGCGCGGGATCGAACGGGATGCCGGCGGCCGCGAGCCCCGCGCGGTATCCCGATGCGCGGGCCACCGCCGAACGCAGATCGGGGCGCCCGGCGATGAATCCGATGCGTCGGTGGCCGAGCTGCACGAGGTAGTGCACCGCCTGCTGGGCTCCCGTGAAGCTGTCGGACTCGACGGTCGGCACGTCGGCGCGACCGGTGTGCGGATCGATCGCGACGATCGGCACGTCGCTCGAAACGTTGACCACGGTCGGGGTGACGATGATGGCCGCGTCGATGAGCGTTCCGCTGAGCCGGCTCAGAGAGCGACGCTCCCAGCCCTCCCCGTCGCGACGGGCTCCGGTGTACGCGAGCAGGTCGTAACCGGTGTCGGACAGGGCTCCCGCGACGCCCTTGAGGATCTCGGCCGAGAACGGCTCGATGTCGGCCACCAGCACACCGATCACGCCCGTGCGCCGCGATCGCATGCTGCTGGCCACCAGGCTCGACTCGTAGCCGAGGGCCTTCACCGCGTCGAGCACGCGGCCCACGGTCTCGGGCGAGACGCCGTAGCGGCCGTTGACGGCCTTCGACACCGTGGCCACCGACACGCCGGCCGCCGCGGCGACGTCGTGGATGGTGGTGCGCCTCGTCATGGCATCCGACCCTAGCGTGGAAATCATTTTCGAAAACGTTTGACGATAAAGCGGGCTTCGGGCGACACTGCTGACACCTCGGCGGGCAGCAGACCCCGAGAAGCGCACGAACGGCAGAGCAGCCGCACACACCGACGCGCCCCGCGGCGCACCTCGACGAAGAGAAACGGGCATCACATGAACACGCGCAAGATCCTCGCCGGAGCGGCCCTCGCCGTCGCCGGCACCCTCGCGCTCGGCGGTTGCGCCGCAGGCGGCGGCAGCGGCCAGAACGCCGACGGCAGCGTCACCCTGACGCTCTGGCACAACTCGACGACCGGCGACGGCAAGAAGTACTGGGAAGACACCGCGGCCGCGTTCGAGGCGGCGAACCCGGGCGTCACCGTCGAGATCCAGGCCGTGCAGAACGAGGAGATGGACGGCAAGCTCCAGACCGCCCTCAACTCGGGCGACGCCCCCGACCTGTTCATGGCCCGCGGCGGCGGCAAGCTCGCCGACATCGTCACCGCCGGCCAGGCGATGGACCTGACCGACAAGATCTCGGCCGACGCCAAGACCGCCCTCGGCTCGTCGCTGTCCGCGTTCGAGATCGACGGCAAGAACTACGGCATGCCCGTCGCCGTGCTCCCCTCGGGCATCTTCACCTCTCAAGATCTGCTCACGGCCGCCGGTGTCACCTCGGCGCCCACGACCATCGACGAGCTCGAGGCCGCCAACGCCAAGATCAAGGCGACCGGCGTCGCCCCGATCGCCGTCGGTGCCAAGGACGCCTGGCCCGCCGCCCACTGGTACTACAACTTCGCGCTGCGCGCCTGCTCGAAGGACGTGCTCGACTCCGCCGCCGCGAGCCGCAGCTTCGACGACCCGTGCTGGCTGAAGGCCGGCGAAGACCTCCAGTCGTTCCTCGCGACGCAGCCCTTCAACGACGGTTTCCTCACCACCGCGGCCCAGCAGGGCGCCGGTTCGTCGGCGGGTCTGGTGGCCAACCACCAGGCCGCCATGGAGCTCATGGGCGCGTGGGACCCGGGCGTGATCGCCTCGCTCACCCCCGACGAGCAGCCCCTGGCCGACCTCGGCTGGTTCCCCTTCCCCGAGGTCTCGGGCGGCGACGGCGAACCCGGCGCCATGATGGGCGGCGTCGACGGCTACTCCTGCTGGGTCAACGCTCCCGCGCAGTGCACCGACTTCTTGAACTTCCTCGTCAACAAGGAGAACCAGGAGGCGTACGCGAAGGCCTTCCAGACCCTCCCCGCCTCGAGCGAGGCCGAGGGAGCGGTGACGACCCCGGCACTGAAGTCGGTGCTCGAGGCCTACTCGAAGGCGCCCTACGTCTCGGTGTGGCTCGACACCCTCTACGGCCAGAACGTCGGCAACGCGCTGAACGTCGCCGTCGTCGACATGTTCACCGGCAAGGGCTCGCCGCAGGGCATCGTCGACGCCGTCAACGCCGCAGCCTCGCGCTGAGGACACCGCTCATGACGACGCAGCTCGCCGCTTCGGCGACCGACGCCGGGTCTCGCCGCCCGGCCGGGGAGGGTGCGCACCGCACCCCCTCGGCCGGGCTGCCGCCCGCGCGGCGGCGACTCGAGAACTGGCGCATCCGCGGCGAACTCGCGATCCTCCTGGGCCCCGCCCTGGTGGTGTTCGTGTCGTTCGTCATCCTCCCCGTCGCCCTGGCCGCCTACTACGGCTTCTACAAGTGGTCGGGCTTCGGCGCACCTGTCGACTTCGTCGGCATCCGCAACTACGTCACGATCCTCACCGACCCCGCGTTCCACGAGGCGCTCGGCCACAACGCGTTCATCGTGGTCGGCTCGCTCGTGCTGCAAGGTCCCCTCGCCCTCGGATTGGCGTTGCTGCTCAACCGCAAGATGCGGGCGCAGTCGCTCATCCGCGTGCTCATCTTCGTGCCCTACGTCATCTCCGAGGTCGTCGTCGGTCTCGGCTGGGGCCTCATGCTGCAGTCGGGCGGGGCGCTCAACGGGGCGCTCGAGAAGATCGGACTCGGCGCCCTCCGCGCCGACTGGATCTCCGACCCCGCGCTGGCCATCTGGACGCTGCTGATCATCATCACGTGGAAGTACATCGGCTTCGCGGTGATCCTCTTCCTCGCCGGTCTCCAGGGCATTCCCGAAGAACTCAGCGAGGCCGCCGCGATCGACGGCGCCTCGTACTGGCAGATCCAGCGCCACATCGTGCTGCCGCTGATGGGTCCGACGATCCGCATCTGGGCGTTCCTGTCGATCATCGGCTCGCTGCAGCTGTTCGACCTCGTCTGGATCATCTGGGGCCAGTACGTCGCCTCGACCGCCGGCACCTCGACCATGGCCACCTACATGGTCGCCAACGGCCGTAACGCGGGCAGCTTCGGCTACGGCAGCGCCGTGGCCGTGGTCATGTTCCTCATCTCGCTCGCCGTCGCCCTCATCTACCAGCGCTTCGTGCTGCGGCGCGACACCGCCGGCGCCCTCACCGGAGGTTCCGAATGACCGCCACCGCTACCCTCGTGGCACCCAAGGCCCCCCGCTCGTCGCTGCGCTCCCCCGCCGGGGCGAAGCGCTCCAGCTCGATCGCCGTCGGCTTCGTCGCCCTGCTGCTGATCGGCATGATGCTGGCGCCGGTGGTCTACATCATCCTCGGCGGCTTCCGCTCGAACGCCGAGATCACCGTCGACCCGGCCGGCTTCCCGACCACCTGGAACTGGCAGAACTACGCCGACGTGCTGGGAAGCCCCATCTTCTGGGGCCAGGTCGGCAACTCCGCGATCGCGGCGATCGCCACCACGGTCTTCGTCGTCGCCCTCGGCCTGATGGCCGCGTACGCCCTGGCGCGCTACCGCTTCCGCGGACGCGGCGCGGTGTTCGCGCTGTTCACCGCGGGCCTGATGTTCCCGATGACGGTCGCCATCACGCCGCTGTACATCCTCGTGCGAGGCCTCGGCCTGATGAACTCGCTCGCCGGTGTCATCGTGCCGCAGATCGCCTTCGCCCTGCCGCTGACGATCATCATCCTGTCGCCCTTCCTCGCGGCCATCCCGAAAGAGCTGCAGGAGGCCGCCTCGATCGACGGGCTCGGCCGCCTCGGGTTCTTCTGGCGCATGGTGCTGCCCCTCGCCGTCCCCGCGGTGGTGACCGTCGGCATCCTGGCCTTCGTCAACAGCTGGAACTCGTACATGCTGCCGCTGTTCATCCTCAACAACGAGGCCGCCTTCACCCTGCCCCTCGGAACGCAGGCGTTCGCCTCCCAGTACTCCGTCGACACCGCGCGCGTGCTCGCATTCACCTCGCTGTCGATGATCCCCGCTCTGCTGTTCTTCAGCGTGTTCGAGCGTCGGATCGTCGGCGGCCTCACCGGCGCCGTGAAGGGCTGACCCATCATGACCATCCACAACACCGACGTCGGCGCTGCCCTCGCCACCGGGGTGTCCCCTCGCGTGCAGGCGCTCGTGGCCGAGATGACCCTCGACGAGAAGCTCGCGCAGCTGGTCGGCTACTGGGTCGACCAGGGCGATGAGGTCGTCGCCCCGCTCTCGGGCGAGAAGGTCACCACCACCGCCTATGCGGATGCCACCGTGCACGGCCTCGGCCACCTCACCCGCGTCTACGGCACCCGGCCGGTCGACCCGGTCGAGCGCGCCGAGTGGCTCTGGGGCGAGCAGCGACGGCTCCAGACCGAGACGCGCCTGGGCATCCCCGCCCTCGTGCACGAGGAATGCCTCACGGGTTTCGCGGCCTGGCAGGCGGCGACCTTCCCGACGCCCCTCGCCTGGGGCGCGTCGTTCGATCCGGATGCCGTCGAGCTCATGGCATCCGCCATCGGTCGCTCGATGCGCGAGGTCGGGGTGCACCAGGGCCTCTCGCCCGTGCTCGACGTGGTGCGCGACGCCCGGTGGGGACGCGTCGACGAGTGCATCGCCGAAGACCCGTACGTGGTCGGCACGATCGGCACGGCCTACGTGCGCGGACTTCAAGACTCGGGGGTGCACGCCACGCTGAAGCACTTCGCGGGGTACTCCGCCTCGCGCGCCGGGCGCAATCACGCGCCCGTGTCGGCCGGACGCCGCGAGCTGCAGGACGTGTTCCTGCCGCCGTTCGAGATGGCCGTGCGCGACGGCGGCGCACGCAGCGTCATGAACTCGTACACCGAGATCGACGGGGTGCCGGTGGCCTCTTCGCACGAGCTGCTGACCGACCTCCTGCGCCGGCAGTGGGGCTTCGACGGCACCGTCGTGTCGGACTACTTCGCGGTGGAGTTCCTCCGCTCGATGCACGGGATCGCCGCCGACCGCGGCGAGGCGGCGCACCTCGCGCTCGAGGCGGGCATCGACGTCGAGCTCCCCGGCCCCGACGCTTATCCGTTCCTGGCCGAGCGGGTGGCATCCGGCGCTCTTCCCGAAGCCGTCGTCGACCGCGCCGTCGCGCGCGTGCTCGCCGAGAAGGAGGACCTCGGGCTGCTGGATGCCGACTTCTCCACGCCCCCGCAGCACATCGACCTCGATGACGCCGGGCACCGCGCCCTCGCGCGTCGACTCGCCGAGGAATCGGCCGTGCTGCTGCGAAACGACGGCGTCCTCCCCCTCGCCGGCGGAACGCGGATCGCCGTGATCGGACCGAACGGCGACAGCGCCGAGGCCTTGATGGGCTGCTATTCGTTCGCCAACCACGTGCTCGCGCACCACCCCGGAACCCCGATGGGCTTCGAGATCCCGACGGTCCGCGAGGCCCTCGCCGAGCGATTCGGCGAGGTCACGTACACCCGCGGGTGCGAGGTGGGGGGGACGGACCTCTCGGGTCTGGAGGCCGCGGAGGCCGCCGCGCGCGACGCCGAGGTCGCGATCGTCGTCGTCGGCGACCGCTCCGGACTCTTCGGCCGTGGAACGGTCGGCGAGGGCAACGACGCCGACTCCCTCGAGCTGCCCGGCGTGCAGCGACAGCTCGTCGAGGCGGTCGTCGCGACCGGCACCCCGGTCGTGCTCGTGCTGCTGACCGGGCGGCCCTACGCCCTGGGCTGGGCGCTCGACACCCCCACGGGACCGGCTGCGGTGCTGCAGGCGTTCTTCCCCGGCGAGGAGGGCGGGCCCGCGCTGGCCGCGCTGCTGGCGGGAGACGCCACCCCCTCGGGACGCCTGCCCGTCTCGCTCCCCCGTTCCGCCGGAGCGCAGCCCTACTCCTACCTCCACCCCCTGCTGGGTGGACCGTCGGGCGTCACGAGCACCGACCCCACCCCCGTGCGCCCGTTCGGATTCGGGCTGTCGTACACGACGTTCCGCCGCGAGGGTCTGGCGGTCGACGGAGTGTCGTCGGGGGCGGATGTCACGGCATCCGGAACCGCCGAGGTGCGCGCCGGCGACGCGTTCACCGTGGCGGCCCGCGTGACCAACACCGGAGCCGTGCGCGGCGCCGACGTCGTGCAGGTCTACGCCCACCGGGCAGTCGCGAGCGTCACGCGCCCCGTCGCGCAGCTGGTGGCGTACGCGCGGGTCGAGCTCGAACCGGGCGAGAGCGCCGACGTGCGCTTCACCGTGCCCGCCTCGCGCCTCGCCTACAGCGACCGGGCGATGCGCCGGGTCGTGGAGCCCGGCGACGTCGAACTGCGATTGGGGCCATCGTGCGCCGAGGTCGACGACTCGGTCGCGGTGCGCCTGACCGGCGCGACCTACGAGCTGTCGGGCGACGACGCCCGCGTGGTCGACGTGGAGGTGCGGCGGCGCTGAGGTGTCGCCGTGTTCGCGAGACGGCATCTCGCTGACGGATCGGTTGCAGCGTGCAGCCGCGATGTCAGCGAGATGCAGTCTCGTGGGGGCAGGGCCCGTCCGCCGCGTTGGTGTCGCACGTTGGCGTTAGCGTTGACCCACGCCATCGACGCCGCGAGAGGACCGGATGACGCTGCACGACGAGACCACGCCCCCGGATGCCGCTGCGCTCGCGCACCCCGTTTCGGGCGGGGCCGCCGCGGGCTCACGCCACGACCACGCCGTCGGCAACCTCGCTTCGCGCGTCTACCCCGACGGGGACGACGCCCGGGCCGACCCGTGGTCGATCGACCTCGAGCGCATCCAGTTCTCGCCGTACTTCTCGCGGCTCTCGGCCGTGACGCAGGTCGTCTCGCCGTCGATGGGCGGGGCGCCGGTGCACAACCGTCTCACCCACACGCTCAAGGTCAGCGCGATCGCCCGCGTCGTCGCCCTGCAGTTGAATACTCGCTCGCGCCAGGCCGGCGAGGGTGACGTCTGCAACGCCACCGTCGTCGAGGCCGCGGCCTACGCGCACGACCTCGGCCACCCGCCGTTCGGCCATCTCGGCGAGACCACCCTCGACCGGCTCGCCCGCGACGAGCTGGGCCTCGCCGACGGGTTCGAGGGCAACGCGCAGACCTACCGCATCCTCACCGCTCTCGACGTCGTCGAGAATGCCCCGCGCGGACTCAATCTCACCGCCGCCGTCCGCGCCGCCTCGGCCAAGTACCCGTGGGCTCCGTCGGTCGGCGCGGCCGACATCGAGCGGATCGGCCCGCCCCGCGGCATCCGTCGCTCCCCTGACGGCGCGTACCGCGTGCACAAGTACTCCGCGTACGACATCGACCTCGACGACCTCGCCGAAGCGCGTCAGGGCGTCGATGCCGAGCCGCTGCGCCAGAGCATCGAGGGCGCGGTCATGGACCTCGCCGACGACATCGCGTACTCGGTGCACGACGTCGACGACTTCTACCGCGCCGGCATCCTCGACCATGCCCCGATCGCCGCGGAGTTCCGCGGCTGGCTCGACGACGTGCTCGAGTGGCGCGAGCGCGACGATGCCGAGGTGCGCGCCGAGCTCGCCCCCGGCGCCGGTCTCGAGCGCCTGCGCCGCAAGATGCGCCGCGACGACCCCTGGATCGCCGACGACGAAGCCTTCCTCGCCGCGGTGAGCGACGTGGATGCCGAGATGGTCACCGACCTGCTCGCGCGACCGTTCGACGGGTCGCTGACGGCCGAGCGCCGGCTTGCCGGGTTCACGGATCGCTGGATCCGCCGGTTCCAGGAGTCGGCGCGCCTGCGCCCCCTCGACACCCCGCGCGCCGGGCCCGTCGTGCTCTCGCCGTGGGCCTGGCACCACGTCGAGGTGTTGAAGTTCGTGCACAAGCGGTTCGTGCTCAGCCGCCCCGACCTGGCGATCCAGCAGCGCGGCATGAGCCGCATCCTCGCCCGATCGGTGCGCGCGCTCGGCGAGTGGCTCGACGACGACCTCGACCGGGCTCGCACTCCGCGGCGCCTGCGCGAGCTCATCGCGCTGGCCCGCGAGCAGTACGCGCAGCTGCCCGCCGAGCGCCGCCCGACGGATGCCGAGGCCGAGACCCTCGCGCGCTCGCGCGGCATCGTCGACTACGTCGCCTCGCTGACCGACGCACAGGCCTTCGCCCTGTCGGAGGCGATCTCGGGTCGCGCCGACCGCCTCTGGGCGCTGGGGCAGCGGCTGTGACCGAGATGCACGCGGAGAATGTGCTCTTCGACCGACCACTGCATGTGCACTACGGCTTCATCTGGCTGCATCCCGAGGAACGCTTCGGTGAAATCGTTTCGGGCAGCCCGTTCGCCGGACAGGAGAACGGGCTCTGCGGCGCAGCGATTCCGGGGCTCCTGGATCTGCGGACGGGGCTGCACACCGGCGCCGTTTCCGTACGCGTCGTGCTGGTCGACAGCGAGCCCCCGCTCAGCGAAGCAGAGGACATCGTCGAGGTGTCCTTCCGCCCCGATCGGTCAAACCTCTGGTTCGGGGGTTTCGACGACGGCGACGAGATCACGCTCCCGGTCATGTCGTACCGTGCACGGTGGTCGGCGACCGCGATGGATGCCGGCCATGATGCCGACACCGTCCTGGAGGATGAGACCGCACCCGACCGCTACGAACTCTGCTTCTGGCCGGATGCCGACACTCGCCCCGACCAGATTGTGCGGCTCGGGAGCAAGACCGCCGCGTACTGGCACAGCACGACGACGACCACCGACGACCCCGAAAGCTGACAGCACCTGCAATCGCAGATCGCGCCGACCAGCTCGGGGCCGTGGTCAGCGTGGAACTCAGGGGATGAGGCGTGCCGCGCGGTACCGCTCGAAAAGCTTCGTGAACGAATCGCGCGTGCGGTGATGCTCGGAGAAGCCCGCGAGGCGGCTCTTCGACATGTCGGTCATGACCTCGATGTCGCGCCCGAGATCGGCATCGGTGTGCCACCACGAGGCGACGCGCGTGATGTCGGGCTCGACGAGTCCGTGCTGTTCGACGATCTCGGCCCACACCGGCGCCGCATCGACCATCTGCTGCTCGAACGGTCGCGGGGCGGTGTCGAATCCCTCCGCCTCGACGCCGAGGTCTGCCGCGATGCGCGGCCACATCCAGCGCCACCGGAAGACGTCGCCGTTCGCGGTGTTGAACGCCTCATCCGCGCCCTCGGGGTGCGTGGCCGCCCAGACCATCTGGCTCGCCAGCAGGTCGGCGTCGGTCACATCGGTGAGGCCGTTCCACTGGGTCTCGCTGCCCGGGAAGACGAGCGGCCGGCCCGTGTGTCGACTGATCGCAGCGGCGACGGCGATCGTGAGCCCCATGTTCATCGCGTTGCCGACGGCATGGCCGAGAACCGTGTGCGAACGGTGGACCGACCACGTGAAGCCCTGACGGCGGGCGGCGGCGAACAGCTCGTCCTCCTGCGCGTAGTAGAAGTTGTCGACGTCGAGTCGCGGCTCGTCCTCGTGGAACGGGGTGTCGGGCATCGCGCCCTGGCCGTACGCCTCGAAGGGCCCGAGGTAGTGCTTGAGCCCGGTCATCAGGGCGACGTGACGCACCGGTGCGTCCGAGAGCGCCGCGAGCAGATCACGGACCATGCCGCCGTTGACGGCGATGTTCTCGGCCTCGGTGTCCTGCCGCGACCACGCCGTGAAGAACACGTGCGTGACGGGCAGGTCGCCCAGCGCCGCGCGCAGCGACTCGGGCGAGCGCAGGTCGGCCGACCGCCAGCCGACACCCGGACGCTCCGCACCCGGCCGACGGGAAAGGCCGGTCACCGCCCATCCCTGGTCGGACAGTCGGTCGATCAGCGCGCCGCCGGCGATACCGGTGGCGCCGACCACGAGGGCGTGTGCGGATTCAGTCAAAACGGGGGTTCCCATCGATCGAGGTGAACGAACGGCAACCGTGCCAGGTCGAAGGGTATTCCGCGGCCGGATTTCCGCCCGGTGCCGGCGACAGGTTCTTCGATTCACCGGATGCCACGGCATCCATGTCCCGAAAAGTGCGGGCTGAACATCCCGCAAACCGCACAATCTGGGACACACCCCGACCGAAAGGGGGACACGCACCCCAGCACCGGATGCCACGGCATCCATGTCCCGAAAAGTGCGGGCTGAACACCCCACACGCCGCACAATCTGGGACACACCCCGACCGAAAGGGGGACACGCACCACAGCACCGGATGCAGCAGCACCCATGTCCCACAAAGTGCGGGCTGAACACCCCGCAAACCGCACGATCTGGGACACACCCCGACCGAAAGGGGGACACGCATCCCTCCACCGGATGCCATGGCATCCGCGTCCCGAGTGATGCAGGCCGGGTGACCACACGAAAACGTGCCCCGGACCCTCGGCGGCCCACCGCCGCGCGGGTCCGGGGCACGATCCGCTCGTCGAGGCGATAGGGAGGCCTCGTCGGGCGGCAGCGCGTCTCGAGAGAGCGGGACGCGCGCGTACCGCGTCACCCCGGGGCAGTGCGGCTCCCGGGGCGACGGGTCTTACAGGCCCTGGGCCAGGCGGTAGTACGCCTGGTTCCAGCGCAGTTCACTCTGAAAACCGCGGACCGTGGTGTCGTCGTCGATCACGACGAGCTCGGTCTTGGCGATCTCCGCGAAGTCGCGGAACACCTCGATGCCCACGGCCGTCGTCATGACGGTGTGGTGGGCGGCACCGGCGGCGAGCCAGCAGCCGGCCGAGGTCGCGAAGTCGGGGGCGGGCTTCCACACGGCGCGGCCGACGGGGAGCTTCGGCAGGTCGGGCGCGTCGACGTTCTCGACGACGTTGGCCACCAGGCGGAAGCGGTCGCGCATGTCGCTCATCGCGACGACCAGCGCGGGGCCCGCGTCGGCGGTGAAGACCAGGCGCACCGGGTCGTCCTTGCCGCCGATGCCGAGCTCGTGGATCTCGAGGCGCGGCTTCTTCGTCGTCAGCGAGGGCGAGACCTCGAGCATGTGCGCCCCGAGGATCCGCTCATTGCCGGGGACGAGGTCGTAGGTGTAGTCCTCCATGAGCGAGGCGCCGCCGGGCAGGCCCGCGCCCATGACGTTGGCGACGCGCACGAGGATCGCGGTCTTCCAGTCGCCCTCGGCGCCGAAGCCGTAGCCCTCGGCCATCAGGCGCTGCACCGCGAGACCGGGCAGCTGCTTCAGCGCGCCGAGGTCTTCGAACGAGGTGGTGAAGGCGCCGAAGCCGCCCTCCTCAAGGAACGAACGCAGGCCCAGCTCGATCGCCGCGCCGTCGCGCAGCGACTGGTGACGTGCGCCGCCGGGGAGCAGGTCGTCGACCACGTCGTAGCTGTCGACGTACTCCTGCACGAGGGCGTCGATGTCGGCATCCGATGCCTTCTCCACAGCCTCGACCAGCTCGTTCACGCCCCAGGTGTTGACCTGCACGCCGAAGCGCAGCTCGGCCTCGGTCTTGTCGCCCTCGGTGACGGCGACGTAGCGCATGTTGTCGCCGAAGCGCGCGAGCTTGAGGGTACGGGCGGCGGTCCAGCCGGCGGCAGCGCGCTCCCAGTCCTCGATCTGCTGGCGCACGACCGGGTTCGACACGTGGCCGACGACCGTCTTGCGAGAGACGCCGAGGCGCGTCTGGATGTACCCGAACTCGCGGTCGCCGTGGGCGGCCTGGTTGAGGTTCATGAAGTCGAAGTCGATGTCGTTCCACGGCAGCTCGACATTGGCCTGCGTGTGCAGGTGCAGCAGCGGCTTCTGCAGGGCGTCGAGGCCGGCGATCCACATCTTCGCGGGGCTGAAGGTGTGCATCCACGCGATGACGCCGATGACGTCGTCGCGACCGTTGATCTCGAGCGCCATGCGGCGGATGCTGTCGGAGTCTTTCAGCACGGGCTTCCAGACGACCTTCACCGGCAGGCCGTTGAGGCCCTCGACGACGGCCTGCGACTGTTCGGCGACCTGCGTGAGCGTCTCTTCGCCGTAGAGGTTCTGGCTTCCGGTGACGAACCAGACCTCGTAGCCGTCGAGGTCGTTCTTGAGGGGAGTGCGGGTCATGACTGTTCCTTTTCGGGTGATCAGAGGGATGCCACGGCGGCGGCCTCGACGGCGAGGCCTGCGCGGTAACGGTCGAGGTAGGTCGAGAAGCCGGCGACGTTGGCGGGCTCGGGGACGGCGGTGACGATCGGGGCGGTGGCGAACACCGTCTCGCGCAGCCACGTGTCGAGGTCGCGGCCGGAGTCGTCGGCGACGTACGCCGCGAGCACGGCCATGCCCCACGCCCCGCCCTCCGACGCCGTCTCGGCGACCGCGACGGGGGCGTCGAGGGCGGCGGCGAGGAAGCGCTGGGCGACGCCGGCCGTGCGGAACATGCCGCCGTGCGCGTACATCTCGTCGAGCTGAACGCCCTCACCGTGGAGCACGTCCATGCCGAGCGCGAGGGTGCCGAACACGCCGTAGAGCTGCGCGCGCATGAAGTTCGGCAGCGTCAGACGACTGTCAGGGGTGCGCACGACGAGCGGTCGGCCCTCGTCGAGACCCGCGATGGGCTCGCCCGCGAGGTGGTTGTAGGCGAGCAGTCCGCCGGCGTCGGCCTCGCCGTTGAGCGCCGCGTCGAACAGCGCCGCGTAGGTGGCATCCGGGGTCACCGGGGTGCCGGCTGCGGCGGCGAACGCGGTGAACATGTTCGCCCACGCGGCCAGCTCGCTCGCGCCGTTGTTGCAGTGCACCATCGCGACCGCGTCTCCCGCGGGGGTCGTGACGAGGTCGAGCTCGTGGTGCACCTCGGTGAGCGGGCGTTCGAGCACGACCATCGCGAAGATGCTCGTGCCGGCGCTGACGTTTCCGGTGCGGGGAGCCACGGCGCAGGTCGCGACCATGCCGGTACCCGCGTCGCCCTCGGGAGGAGCGAACGGGATGCCGGGGCGGAGGGTCCCGCTCGGGTCGAGCAGCGTCGCGCCCTCGTCCGTCAGCGCGCCGGCGGCGGTGCCGGCCACGAGCACGCGAGGCAGCAGGTCGTTCAGCGCGGGCACACGGCCCGCGGCGAGCGCGTCGTAGCGCGCGACGAGCTCGGCGTCGTAGTCACGGGTGGCGGAGTCGATGGGGAACATGCCCGAGGCGTCGCCGACGCCCAGCACCTTCTCGCCGGTGAGCTCCCGGTGCACGTACCCGGCGAGGGTGGTGAGGAAGCGGATCTCGGGCACGTGGGGCTCGGCGTCGACGACGGCCTGGTGCAGGTGCGCGATCGACCAGCGGAGCGGAATGTTCACGCCCAGCAGCTCGGTGAGCTCGGACGCGGCGACACCGGTGTTGGTGTTGCGCCACGTGCGGAAGGGCGCGAGCAGCTCGCCGTCGCCATCGAAGGCGAGGTAGCCGTGCATCATCGCCGAGACGCCCATCGCGGCGTAGCGCTCGGGGGTGACGCCGAAGCGCTGCTGCACGTCGGCGACCAGCGCGGCGTACGCTGCCTGCAGGCCCGACCACACGGCATCCAGCGAGTAAGTCCAGAGCTTGTCGGCATAGACGTTCTCCCACTCGTGGGAGCCGGTGGCGAGCACCTCGGCCTCGGGGCCGATCAGGCACGCCTTGATGCGGGTCGAGCCGAGCTCGATGCCGAGGCTGGCGCGGCCTTCTTTGAGCAGCGCGGTGGTGTGGGCGGTCATCGGCGGTCGTCCGTGCTCTGTCCGTAGACGTTCTGGTAGCGGTTGTAGAGGGCGTCGATCTTGTCCTGCGGGATCGGGATGAGCGGACCCGCCTCGCGCGCGATGTGCACGGTGCGGGCGACGTCTTCGAGCATGACGGCGGCCTTCACGGCGTCCTTCGCGTTCGTGCCGATCGTGAAGGGTCCGTGGTTCTGCATGATCACGCCGCGCGAGCGGTGGCCGCGCAGGGTCTCGACGATGCCGCGGCCGATCGAGTCGTCGCCGATGATCGCGAAGGGACCGACGGGAATCGGGCCGCCGAACTCGTCGGCCATCGCGGTGATGACGCACGGGATCTCTTCGCCGCGAGCGGCCCAGGCGACGCCGTAGGTCGAGTGGGTGTGCACGACCCCGCCGACCTCGGGCATGTGGCGGTAGACGTAGGCGTGCGCCGCGGTGTCGCTCGAGGGGCTGCCCTCGGAGCCGGGGGTGCCGGGGATCGCGTTGCCGTCGAGGTCGCAGAGGATCATGTTCTCGGGAGCCAGGTCGTCGTACGAGACGCCCGAGGGCTTGATGACGAACAGGTCGGCGCCGGGAACGCGGCCCGAGACGTTGCCGCCGGTCCAGACGATGAGGTTGTAGCGCACGAGCTCGGCGTGCAGTTTCGCGACGTCGGCGCGGACGGCGTCGATCGCCTCCTGCACCTCGGGTGCGAACGGGGCGGCAGCGGACACGCGTGTCTCCTTCGACGGGGTCGGGTGGGGCCGGGTTTGATGTTACCGGTAACATCGCGTCTTCGCGAGAGGCGGATGCCGGTGGCCGGGCGTACCGGCGAGCACCGGGCAGCGACGTCTGTGCGGAACTCCGGAGATCTGCGCCGCCGGTTCGGGTCGACCGCTGACTTCGCAGGGCTGCGGCAGCCGCGCCGGCGCGTTCTTCCGGAGTTCGGCCCCTCAGCGCGGCGGGGCCGTCGAGGCGCGCACCACCAGCACCGGTTCGGCCGGGGGCGCCGAGGCGTCGCCCAGCACGGCCGCGACCGCGTGCGCGGCCTCGCCCTCGACGTCGAGGCGCACAGTGGTGAGCGCGGGGGTGTAGAACGCGGCATCCGGATTGTCGTCGAATCCCGCGATCGAGACGTCGGCCGGCACCGTGAGACCTCGGGCGGTGAGCCCCCCGATGAGCCCGAGGGCCATCTGGTCGTTCGCGACGGCGACGGCCGTGACCCCCTCGCGCACTCGAGCGGCGACGGCGTCGGAGAGCGCGAAGCCGGATGCCGCGCTCCAGTCCCCCTCCGCGCGATCGACCAGCTCGAGGTCGAGGCGGGCGACGGCATCCGCGACCCCCGCCGTGCGTGCGAGGGATTCGCGCCAGTCGGACGGGCCGGCGACCTCGATGATCCGACGGTGTCCGAGGTCGGCGAGGTGGCCCACGACGAGCGCGGCCGCATCGCGCTGGCGGGCCCCGGACTCGCCGTACAGCGGCACGATCGGCACGTCGAACCCGTGCAGGGCCGTGGCGCCGTGGGCGGCGACCAGCACGATCCCATCGACTCCCTGATCCAGCAGGTGGCGCACCGCGGCGTCGATGTCGGCCGGGTCGTCGGAGTCGGTGTACGCGGTGGAGATCCACCGGCCCCGCGCCCGCGCGGCCCGTTCGAGGGCGGCGATGCCGGCGGCGGGCCCGTGCAGGACGGCGTCGGATGCCACGACCCCGACCGTGCGCGTGAGGCTCGTGCCCAACGCGCGAGCGGCGTTGTTGACGCGGTAGTCGAGGGCGGCGACCGCGTCGAGAACCCGCTCGCGGGTCGCATCGCGGATGCCCGGATAACCGTTCAGCACACGCGAGACGGTCTGCGTCGAGACGCCCGCCGCGACGGCGACCTCGCGAACGCCGATGCGCTTGCCCCCGACCTCGCCGCTCATGGTGACTCACAGTAGTGGCGGATGCGGTCCGTCCCGTGCGACGGCGGAGCGGACGAACGACGCAGTCCGGGCGACAGCCGACCGATGGGCGGTGCCTCCGAGGCGCCATATGACCGAGCGACCGGGGCTGTTCCCGCTGCTGCACGGACGCCGTCACGGCCGCCCCCACCCCCGCTCAACGACAGGGAAGGAGCGCTCCCGTGAGGAATCCGTCGACGCCCCCCTTACAAGACGCCGACGGACCCGCCTCTACTTTGGCCTATGGGTGCGCTTTGTGACTACTCCGCCGCGCGCAGAGCCGCGACGACGTCGTACCGCTCGCGGATCTCGGGGCGATGGTCGGGTGCCACAGCACGCGTCGTCGCGACGGTCCAGTCGACGGGAGCGCCCGCGAGCACCCCGGCCGCCTGGCGCGCCGCGCCCAGCGCGACGTACTCACCCGCGGCCGGAACGACGATCTCGGCGTCGAACACCTGCGCGGCGATGCGGGCCACACCCTCGTTCGCGGCGGCACCGCCGATGAGAAGCACGCGGCGCACCTCGACACCCTGCGCCTGGATCGCTTCGAGCCCGACGGCGAGGCCGCTCAGCATGCCCTCGATCGCGGCGCGCGCGAGGGTCGGACGGTTCGTGGATGCCAGGGTCAAACCGGTCAGCGAGGCCTGCGCGTGCGGGAGGTTGGGGGTGCGTTCGCCCTCGAACCACGGCACGAGCACCACGCCGTCGGCGCCGGGCTCGGCCTCGAGGGCCAGGGCGCCGAGCTCGTCGTGCGAGACGCCGAGGAGTCCCGCGAAGGCGTCGAGCACCCGCGCGGCGTTCAGGGTGGCGACCAGCGGCAGGAAGCGTCCCGTGGCGTCGGCGAAGCCGGCCACCGTGCCCGTCGTGTCGCGGGTGGGTGCGTCGGCGACGGCGAACACCGTGCCCGAGGTGCCGAGCGAGACGACGACGTCGCCCACGCCCGCGCCGAGGCCGAGGGCCGCTCCCGCGTTGTCTCCCGCGCCGGGGCCGACGAGGGCGCCGCCGGGTAGCGTCCCGGCGCTCTCCCACGGGCCGAGCACGCGCGGCAGCACGGCGTCGTGCCCGAGGGCGCGGCGGAACAGGTCGAGGTCGTAGCCGTCTGCGCCCCAGTACGCGGTGCCCGAGGCGTCGGACCGGTCGGTGACGAGCTCTTCGAGTACGGCGTTGCCCGGTCCGAACCCGCGCAGACGCCAGGTGAGCCAGTCGTGGGGCAGGGCGACGGCGGCGACGCGGGCGGCGTTGCCGGGCTCGGCATCGCGCAACCAACGGAGCTTGGTGGCGGTGAAGGAGGCGACCGGCACGACTCCCGTCCGCTCGGCGTAGGCCTCGGCGCCGACCTCGTCGATGAGATCGCGCGCGGCCTGAGCCGACCGGGTGTCGTTCCAGAGCAGGGCGTCGCGGATGACGGCGCCCTCGGCGTCGAGCACGACCATGCCGTGCTGCTGCCCCGCGATCGACACCGCGGCGACGTCGTCGAGACCGCCGGCCTGGGCGATGGCATCCTGAAGCGCGCTCCACCAGGCTTCGGGATCGACCGACGTGCCGGCGGGGTGCGACGCGCGCCCCTCGCGCACGACCTTCCCCGTCTCGGCGTCGACGACGACGACCTTGCACGACTGCGTCGACGAGTCGACTCCCATGACGAGCGCCATGCTCACTCCTCTTGTTCTCGCCGCAGCAGCGCGGCATCCCGTTCAGTGTCCACGACACACCGTCTCGCACGAGCGCGGTGCGGCATGTCTTGGACACTCGACGGAAAGAGGGCCCGGATGCCACGGCATCCGGACCCCTTCCGACTCAGCGTGCGCCGAGCAGGTGCTCGGTGGCGAGCTGCTGCAGGCGCACGAAGCCGAAGCCCTTGCCGCCGAGGTAGGCGTCGGTGTCGAAGTCCTCGTAGGCCGAGCGGTCGGCGAGGAAGTCGTCGTAGGTCTCGCCCTCGTTGAGCGTGGGCTGGGCGAGCTCGGCGACCTTGGCGGCCTCCAGCGCCTCCTGCACCTCGGGGTCGGCGCGGAAGGCCGCGGCGCGCTCCTTGAGCAGCAGGTAGGTGTTCATGTTGGCCGAGACCGAGTCCCAGACGCCGGTCTCGTCTTCGGTGCGCGAGGGCTTGTAGTCGAAGTGACGGGGGCCGTCGTAGGCGGGCACGCCGCCGGGGCCGCCGTTCTCGAGCAGGTCGACGAGGGCGAACGCGTTGTGCAGGTCGCCGTGTCCGAATACGAGGTCCTGGTCGTATTTGATGCCGCGCTGACCGTTGAGGTCGATGTGGAAGAGCTTGCCGTGGTACAGCGCCTGGGCGATGCCGGCGGCGAAGTTGAGGCCCGCCATCTGCTCGTGGCCGACCTCGGGGTTCAGGCCCACCAGCTCGGGGCGCTCGAGCGAGTCGATGAACGCGATCGCGTGGCCGAGCGTCGGCAGCAGGATGTCGCCGCGCGGCTCGTTGGGCTTGGGCTCGATCGCGAAGCGGATGTCGTAGCCCTTGTCGGTGACGTAGTCGCCGAGCAGGTTGACGGCCTCGCGGTAGCGCTCGAGCGCCTGGCGGATGTCCTTCGCGGAGTCGTACTCGGCGCCCTCGCGGCCGCCCCACATGACGAAGGTCTTGGCGCCGAGCTCGGCGGCGAGGTCGAGGTTGCGCAGCACCTTGCGCAGCGCGAAACGACGCACCTGACGGTCGTTCGAGGTGAAGCCGCCGTCCTTGAAGACGGGGGCCGAGAAGAGGTTGGTGGTCACCATCGGCGTGATGATGCCGGTGTCCTTCATCGCGCCCTTGAGGCGGTCGATCTGCTTCTGACGCTCGGCGTCGGTCGAACCGAAAGCGAAGAGGTCGTCGTCGTGGAAGGTCAGGCCGTAGGCGCCGAGCTCGGCGAGCTTCTCGACGGCGTGGACGACGTCGAGGGGCTCACGCGTGGGGCCGCCGAAGGGGTCGGTGCCGTTGTAGCCGACGGTCCAGAGACCGAACGAGAACTTGTCGTCGCGGGTGGGGGTGGGCATTCCTGCTCCTTCGCATGGACGCACGAGCGCGCGGTGGCGCGCAGCGGGTTTGTTGGTGCTCACAACATATATCCCGGATGCCGCGGCGTCCACCCCCCTGATCACATCGCCGACGGATACGGGGATATATAACGAAGGGGGGCTGCCATGGCACCCACCAGCGTCGACCTCGACCCACGACTCATCGAACGCGCGCGGATCCTCACCGGAGAACTCTCGAACCGCGCGGTCCTCGACCTCGCCCTCCGCCGTCTCATCGCTTCTCAGCAGAAGGACGCGATGATCGCCGGAATCGCCGGACTGACAGACCTCGAGGCCGGGCTCGACTCGCCTATCGCTCCGACGTCGTGACGGACTACCTCGTCGACAACTCGGTCTGGGCGCGCTTGGCCTCAGGCGACCCGGCCATCCGCGACCGCCTCGAACGCATCGCCCGATCCCCTTCCGACCTGTTCGTGACCTGCCCGCCGCAGGTGGTGGAGTTCTGCCACAGCGCCCGCTCGCCCGAGGAGCACGCGCACTACCTCGAGCAGATCTCGCGGGGATTCCCCCTCGAACGGGCACCGGACGAGACGCTCGCCGTCGGAATCCCGTCCGCACTCTGGAACGCCGGCCCGGTGCGTGCCACGGGCACCGTCGACATCCTGATCGCGGCGTACGCCATCGCGAACGACGCGACCGTCCTCAGCGCCGATCGCGACTTCGAACACATCGCCGCGGTAAGCGATCTGGCGTACGAATACGTCGCCCCGACGAACTGAGTCCCGCTCGGATCACCGGCGGAGCGCGGCGTCGACCACGTCGAAGACCTGCGGATCCCACGTCAGCGCGCGCTCCCACGGCAGACCGAACCCGTCGGCGAAGAAGATGCTGTGCACGTGGTCGGGGAAGGAGTGCCGATCGATGCGGGGAACGACGGCCGCCGGCACGTCGTCGGCCCGACCGCTTCGGAGCGAAACGAGCCCGTCGTGCGGCCAGAGCTGCGCCGGCTCGGTGGCGGCGGCGAAGTACCCCGCCCCGATCGCCGTGACCGCGACATCGTCGAGCACGCCCGCCTGCGCGTCGTTCCACGCGCGCAGGAACCGCCGCGACACCTGCTCGGCCGCCCCTTGCGAGTTCGCCGCGGCGTAAGCCCGCGCCTGATCGAGGATCGTCGTGGTGGCCGGGTCGCCGTGCGCGTCGGCATCCGTGATGTCGCCCGCGACGGCGTCACCGAGCACCGCGCCGTCCCAGGGCGTACCGAGGGTGACGAGGTGGTCCACCCGCGGTCCCGCCCCGGCCAGCTCGCGAATCGCGGCCCGCGAGAACAGGCCGCCCATGGAGTGCGCGACGAGATCGACGCTCGAAACGGCGCACTCCGCGGAGAGCCACCGGAGGAACGCGGCAAGCGCGACGCCCGCGTCGTCGACCGCGCCGACGGCGTTGATCGTCAGCTCGGCGGGCAGCAGGATCGGAACGTCGCCGAAGCCCTGCCACCCGGCATCCGCCTCGACCGTGCCCGCACCGATGCGGGCCGGAGCAGTGAAGACCTGCCGCCCGGACGCCCGGAAGTGATCGCGGAGGGCGGTGAGGGTGTTGCCCGCCGCGAGCCCCGACCCGGCACCGCGATCGGTGTCGGTGAACGGGGTGACGGCGGCGCCGCCGGAGACGAGAACGACGGCGTCGGCCACGGCAACTCCTCAGAGGGTCGGATGCCGCTCAGATTAGGGCACGGCTCCGACATCGCGGGGACACCCGCGCGCCTGGCTGAGGGAGGATCAGGCCGGGAGCGCGTCCTCGATCGCGGCGACGACCTCGGGGGCGTCGGGCAGCGTCCGCGGGCTGAAGCGGGTCACCCGGCCATCGGGGGCGACGACGAACTTCTCGAAGTTCCACGAGATGCGGCCGGTCTTGCCCTCGGCATCCGGAGTCGTCGTGAGCTCCTTGTAGAGCGGGTGCGCGCTGCGCCCGTTGATCTTCACCTTCTCCGACATCGGGAAGGTCACGCCCCACGTCGCCGAGCAGTACTCGGCGATCTTGTCCTCGTCGCTGAGCTCCTGCAGGAACTGGTTGCTGGGGAAGCCGATCACCGTGAAACCGCGGTCGGCGTACTTCTTGTGCAGCGCCTCGAGCGCCTCGTATTGCGGGGCGAGACCGCATCGTGAGGCGACGTTCACCACGAGGGCGGCCTTGCCGTCGGTCAGCTCGCCGAAGGTCGTCTGCTCGCCGCGGATGGTCGTGATGGGGATGCCGGAAAGGTCCATGCTCCGATCCTGGCACCGCGAGGTTGTGGTCGGGGTGGGAATCGCCCCGCCCGTGGCACAGTGGACGGATGGTCACCGCGGGAAGCCGGGGCGACGGCATGCGCCGCGCCAATCTGGCCCTCGTGCTGCGCACCGTGCACCGTGAGGGACCGCGCTCGCGCGCCGCGCTGACCGAGGCGACGGGCCTGAACCGCTCGACCATCGCCGACCTCGTGGGCGAATTACAGCGCTCAGGGCTCGTCGTCGAACGGGCGTCCGAGGCGCAGGGCCGCGTCGGTCGCCCCTCCCCCATCGTCGAGCCCGACCCGCGCGTCGTCGCGATCGCCGTGAACCCCGAGGTCGATGCGCTCGACGTCGGGGCGGTCGCCCTGGACGGGTCGATCGTCGCGCGCGAACGCCTCGATCAGTCGACGCTGCTCACGCCCGAACGCACGGCCGAGCTCGTTGGCATCCGCCTCGACTCCTGGCGCCGCGGGCCGCTCGCCGACTCCCGCCTCGTCGGCGTGGGGGTCGCCGTCCCCGGTCCGGTGCGCGCCTCCGACGGGCTCGTGCGCGAAGCTCCGCACCTCGACTGGACCGAGGCCGCCCTCGCCGGCCTGATGACGGATGCCACGGGCCTGCCCACCCATGTCGCCAACGACGCGGCGCTGGGCGCCGTGGCCGAGCACCTGTTCGGAGCCGCGCGCGGCGCGCACGACCTGGTCTACCTCAACGGAGGTGCGAGCGGCATCGGCGGGGCGGTCATCGTCGGCGGGATGCCGCTGGGCGGGGCGGGCGGCTACGCCGGGGAGTTCGGCCAGAACAGACCCGGGATCGCCGATCCCGCCGACCGGCGCGCACCCGAGGGCGTGCTCGAAGACGAGGTCAGCCGGTCGCTTCTGCTGCGCGCGCTCGGCATCGACGCCGCCGACGACGCGGCCCTCGCGGCGGCGCTGACCCGCAGTACCGACCCGACAGTGCGGGCCGAGACCGAGCGACAGCGCCGGATCCTCGCCACCGCCCTCGCCAACGCCGCGAACGTGATGAATCCCGCGGTCATCGTGCTGGGCGGGTTCCTCGCGATCCTCGGCGACCTCGACCTGGCCGGTCTCGACGCCGCGGTGCGCGCGCAGACGATTCCCGCCTGCGCGGAGGGTCTGCGGCTGGCCGCCGCCGAGCTCGGCGAGAACCGCCTGCTGGTGGGCGCGGCCGAGGCTGTGTTCGAGGCCGCGCTCTTCCCGGCGCGCTGAGCGCGAGAGTCTTCCAAACCTCGCGCCCGGCCCCGATGTCGGAGGTCCGGGGCAGGATGGGTGAGCGACGATGCGAGGAGAACCGATGATCGAGACACGTTCCGCCGGAACCACCTGGTCGGGCAACCATCAGTACCGTGCCCACGAGGTGCTGCTGCCCACCGGGCCCGACGAACTGGCCGAGGTCGTGGCATCCGCCGATCATCTGCGCGTGCAGGCGACCCGCCACACGTTCAACGACGTCGCCGACAGCGAGGCCACCCTCGTGTCTCTCGAGAAGATGCCCACGCGCATCGACATCTCCGGCGACCGGGTACGCGTCGAGGGGCTCCTGACCTTCGCCCAGCTGGCTCCCGTGCTCGAGGCCGAGGGTCGGGCGCTGCACAACCTCGGTTCACTCCCCCATATCTCCGTGGCCGGCGCGACGGCGACCGGCACCCATGGCTCGGGGGTAAGCAACGGCAATCTCTCGAGCGCCGTGACGGGTGTCGAGCTGATGGATGCCGAGGGCCGCACGCACCGCATCGACGAGGCCCACCCGTGGTTCGGCGCCGCCGCCCTCAGCATCGGCGCCCTAGGCGTGGTGACCGCCCTCGAGCTGCGCACCGAACCGACCTACGCCGTCACGCAGCAGGCGTACACCGGGGTCGCCTGGGCCGACATCATCGCCGACCCGATCGCCGTGCTCGGCGGCTCACGCAGCGTCAGCATCTTCACGACCTGGGGAGACCCCGCGCACGACCTGGTCTGGGCCAAGAGCGACACGGGATCACCGACGTGGGTCGAAGAGCTCGGCGGCACCGCCGTCGGCGACGACATCCATCTGGGCCGCATCCGCACCGTCGACAACACGACGCCGCGCGGAACCTCCGGCCCGTGGCACACGCGTCTGCCGCACTTCCGCGCCGACGCGCTCCCCAGCGACGGCGACGAGATCCAGTCGGAGTACTTCGTTCCGCTGACCTCGGCGACCGAGGCCCTCGCCGCCGTGCGCGAGATCGCCCCGGGCTTCGCCGAGCACCTGCTGGTGACCGAGCTGCGCACGGTCGCCGCCGACGAGCTGTGGCTGAGCCCCGCCTTTCAGCGAGACGTCCTCGCAATCCACTTCACGTGGCGCAACGACACCGCGGGGGTGCTGTCGGCCCTGCCGCACATCGAGTCCGCCCTCGCGCCGTTCGACGCGCGGCCGCACTGGGGCAAGGCGTTCACGATGCCCGGCGAGCGGATCCTCGCGACGCTGGCGCGCGCGCACGACTTCGACGCGGTCGCCCGCGAGGCCGACCCCCGCGGCGTCTTCCGCAACGCCTACCTGCGGCGCGTGTTCGGGGGCTGATCGGGCCGACCCCGGTCCCTGAGCCTGTCGAAGGGACCGGAACCCGCGTGCCGTCAACACCTCACCACGAGACGGCGTCGCCCACCGCGACGCCGCCTCACGGCATCCGGGATCAGCGGCTGGAGTAGCCGCCGTCGATGGGGAGCGAGACGCCCGAGATCATGCCCGCGCCATCGCCGAGGAGGAACACGATCGGCGCCGCGATGTCGTCTTCGGTGGCCCACTTGTGCAGCGGCATCGCCTCGAGGAAGGGCCCCTCGATGTCGGGGCGACCCCAGTACCAGGCCGACATCGGCGTCATGACGACGGTCGGGTTCACGCTGTTGACGCGGATGCCGTAACCACCGAGCTCGAGGGCGGAGACGCGCGTGATGTTGTCGAGGGCGGCCTTCGACGAGCCGTACGAGATGTGACCGGTGAGGGCGACGAGGCTCGCCTGGCTCGAGACGTTGACGATCGCGCCGCCCTTGCCGACGCGGATCATCTCGCGCGAGGCGTACTTGGTGACCAGGAGCGAGCCGCGGGCGTTGATGCGCATGACCTTGTCGAAGACGTCGATGTCGGTCTCCATCGGGGTCGCGATCTCGCCACCCCACCCGCCGCAGTTCACGACGCCGTAGATGTCACGGCCCTCGATGGCCGCGCGGATCTCGTCTTCGGACTCCAGGTCGAAAACGACGGGCTCGGCTCCGGTCTCGGCGCTGATCGCGGCGACACTGTCGGCGTCGCGACCGGCGGCGAGGACCGTCGCGCCGGCGGCGACGAGGTGGCGCACGGTCGCGCCTCCGATGCCGCCACCGGCGCCGGTGACGAGGATGGTGCGGTCGGTGAATTCGGTCATGGGTGGGCTCTTTCGCGGGTCCGGGAGTCGAGGACGACGGCAGTGTCGTCGCGGCCCATGATAACCACAGAATCACGCGGATGACTTCGGTGTCATGACGAATTGATCACGGGTGTTGACACCGGTGTCACGGTGGGCTTACCGTAACCGGAGTTCGACCGGTGGACACCTCCGCCGGACCCGCTTCATCGACGCAGCACTCCGCCGTGGTGCGTCGCCCGGAAGGACCACACCGCTGTGACCCACACCTCGGAGAACGACGCGACGACCGCCGCCGCGACCGTGCACCTCGACGACCTCGTCGCCCGTGCCCGGCAGCTCGCGGCGTCCGGTGAGCGACGCATCCTGGGGCTGGCGGGCACCCCCGGCGCGGGCAAGTCGACCGTGAGCGACGCCCTGCTCGCCGCCCTCGGCGACGACGCGGTGCTCGTCGGCATGGACGGATTCCACCTCGCGAACGAAGAGCTCGTGCGCCTCGGTCGCCGCGATCGCAAGGGCGCTCCCGACACCTTCGATGTCGAGGGCTACGTCGCCCTGCTCGACCGCATCCGCGCCGGGCACGAGGTCTACGCCCCGCGCTTCGACCGCGGCATGGAGGAGTCGATCGGCTCTGCCGTGCTCGTTCCCGCCGGCGTGCCGCTCGTCATCACCGAGGGCAACTATCTGCTTCACGACGAGTTCGGGTGGGATGCCGTCGCCTCGCGCCTCGACGAGGTGTGGTTCCTCGACATCGACTCCCACGCGCGCCGCGAGCGCCTCGTCGCGCGGCGCCTCTCCCACGACCACCCCTACGACGAGGCCGTCGCCTGGGTCCGCGAGGTCGACGAGCGCAACGCGCTCATCGTCGAGCGCGGGCGCGAGCGCGCCGACCTCGTCGTCACCGTCTCCGACGCCGCCGCCGGCGGCGTCGGCCACCACGAAGGAGCTTCTTCATGAGCACCACCACGGCCACGCCCGTGCTGCAGGCGCGGGGTCTCTCGCGGCAGTTCGGGTCCGTCCGCGCCCTGCACAACGTCGACTTCGAGGTCTACCCCGGAGAAGTCACCGCCCTCATCGGCGACAACGGCGCCGGCAAGTCGACCCTCGTGAAGGCCCTCTCGGGCAACCTCGCGATCGATGAGGGCGAGATCCTCTTCGACGGCAAGCCCATCGACATGTCGAACCCCCAGGTCGCATCCGGCCTCGGGATCGAGACGGTCTACCAGGACCTCGCACTCGCCCCTCACCTCGACCCGGTGCAGAACATGTACCTCGGCCGCGAGATCCGCCGCCCCGGCCTCGCCGGCGCGCTGGGCTTCATGAAGACCAAGGACATGGCGAAGGCCTCCCGTGACGCGTTCGACGAACTCGGCGCCACCGTCCGCAGCCTCACCTCCCCCGTCGGCGAGATGTCGGGCGGTCAGCGCCAGGCCATCGCGATCGCGCGTGCCGTCCACTGGGCGTCCCGGGTCGTCTTCCTCGACGAGCCCACCGCCGCCCTCGGCGTGCGCCAGACCAAGAACGTGCTCGAGACGATCCGCCGCGTGCGCGACAAGGGCATCGCCGTGGTCTTCATCTCGCACTCGATGCCCCACGTCATCGACGTCAGCGACCGCATCCAGGTTCTCCGTCTGGGCACCCGCGTCGCGAACATCAACGCCAAAGACACCTCCATGGAAGAGCTCGTCGGACTCATGACCGGCGCCGTCACGAAGGACGACCAGAAGTGAGCACCAAGACTCCTCCCACCGAGACCGTCGCCATCGGCACCTTCGATGACAACCAGAAGGTCCACCCCGTCCGCGCCATCCTGCGGACGCAGGCCTTCCAGATCCTGCTGGTGCTGCTGGCGATCATCATCGTCTTCAGCATCATCGCGCCCGAGTCGTTCGCGCAGTGGTCGAACTTCCGGCTCATCATCCAGAACGCGTCGATCCTCGCGGTGCTCGCGGTCGGCATGACCTACGTGATCATCACGGCCGGCATCGACCTCTCGGTCGGCTCCGTCCTCGTCTTCTCCGGCGTCGTGTCGGCGCTGACGATGCGCGCCCTCGGCGGCGAAGGCTGGGGGGTCGCCACCGTCGGCATCATCGTCGCCGTCTTGAGCGGCGTGTGCTGGGGGCTTCTGAACGGCTTCCTCATCGCCAAGGCCAAGATCCCGCCGCTGATCGTCACGCTGGGTTCGCTCGGTATGGCGCTCGGTCTCGCGCAGATCCTCACGGGCGGTGTCGACGTGCGCGACGTGCCCACCGTGCTGACCGTCTCGATCGGCTACGGCAACGTCTTCGGCACCGTCCCGATCATCAGCGTCATCGCCCTCGTGGTCGTCGTGATCGGCGCGATCGTGCTGCACTACACGAAGTTCGGCCTCTACACGCTGGCCGTCGGATCGAGTGAGATCGCCGCCCGCCGGGTCGGCGTGAAGGTAGACGCCCAGCTGATCAAGATCTACACGATCTCCGGCGCCCTGGCCGGGCTCGGCGGCATCCTCTCGCTCTCGCAGTTCTCGACCACCGCGATCGCGGGGCAGTCGCAGACCAACCTGAACGTCATCGCCGCGGTCGTCATCGGCGGCACCTCGCTCTTCGGCGGGGTCGGCACGATCATGGGCACCGTCGTGGGCCTGTTCATCCCCGCCGTGCTGCAGAACGGCTTCGTCATCACGGGCGTGCAGCCCTTCTGGCAGCAGGTCGCCGTCGGCGCCGTGCTCATCACGGCGGTCTACGTCGACCAGGTGCGCCGCACCGCCGCCACCCGCGGCAACTCGCAGGGCCTCTGGCGCAAATTCCTCAGCGGAGGTCGGCGCGGCTGAGCCGCGGCGGCATCCATTCCCTCTCCATCCCTTACCAACCCGACAGCAGTACTCCAGAAAAGAACGGTGATCACAATGAAGTGGAACAACAAGGCGACCGCGCTGGCGGTCTTCGGTGTGGCGGCGACCCTCACCCTCGCGGGATGCTCGGGCGGCTCGTCGTCGGGCGGTGCCTCGGGCGGATCCGACGGCGGCTACAAGATCGCGTTCGTTCAGGGCGTCGCCGGAGATGAGTTCTACATCTCCATGCAGTGCGGCATCCAGGCCGAAGCCGAAAAGGAAGGCGCCACCGTCACCACCCAGGGCCCCGAGAAGTTCGACCCGACCCTGCAGAAGCCCATCGTCGACGCCGTCGTCGCCTCCAAGCCCGACGCGCTGCTGATCGCACCCACCGACGTCTCGGCCATGCAGGCACCGATCGCAGCCGCCGAGGCTGCCGGTATCAAGGTCGTCCTCGTCGACACCACCCTCGAAGACCCCTCCGGCGCGGTCTCGCAGATCTCGTCCGACAACAACGGCGGTGGCGCCGCGGCGTTCGAGGCGATCCAGAAGGCGAACCCCAACGGCGGCAAGGTGCTCGTCGTCTCGACCGACCCGGGTGTGTCGACGACCGATGCGCGCGCCCAGGGCTTCGAAGACGCCGTCGCGAAGGACAGCAAGTTCGAGTCGGTCGGTGTGCAGTACTCGCACAACGAGCCCTCCACCGCCGCCGAGATCGTGACCGCCGCGCTGCAGAAGGACCCCGACATCGTGGGCATCTTCGCCGCCAACCTGTTCGCCGCCGAGGGCTCCGCCACCGGCGTGCAGCAGGCGGGCAAGCAGGGCCAGGTCACGATCGTCGGCTTCGACGCCGGTCCCGCCCAGGTGAAGGCGCTCGAGGCCGGCACCGTGCAGGCCCTCGTCGCGCAGGAGCCCGCCACCATCGGCCAGGACGGCGTGCAGCAGGCCATCGCCGCCCTCAAGGGCGAGGCGACCGAAGCCAAGATCCAGACCGGCTTCACCATCCTCACCAAGGACAACATCGACACCGACGGCAAGGACGCGGTCTACAAGTCGTCCTGCTGACACACCCCTCTCGCGTGAGGGGTCACAAACGGTCGCCTGGGCCGCTCCCAGGCGACACCGAGTGACCCCTCACGCGAGATGAATCCCATCCGCCCCTCTGATCTCGCTCCACCCGCCCCTCCCTCCCCGAACCACGGAGCCCCGCATGACCGACCTCACCGCCGCCGCCCTCCCCTCCCTCGCGGCGAACGTCTCCGTTCCGACGTACGACAGGTCGGCCGTGCGCGCGCGCATCGTGCACTTCGGTGTGGGCGGCTTCCACCGGGCGCACGAGGCCATGTACCTCGATCGCCTGCTCGAAGCCGGCCACACCGAGTGGGGCCTCTGCGGAGTCGGCGTCCTGTCGTTCGACGCGGCCATGCGCGACGCTCTCGCCGCTCAAGACGACCTCTACACGCTCGTCACCACCGCCCCCGACGGAACCTCCGCGGCGCGCGTCGTCGGCTCGATCGTCGAATACCTCTTCGTGCCCGACGACCCCGAGGCGGTGGTCGCCAAGCTCGCCGACCCCGACACCGCGATCGTCTCGCTCACGATCACCGAGGGCGGTTACGGCATCGACGACGCCACCGGCGACTACGCCCCGCGCGACGAAGCGACCCTGGCCGACCTCGACGGAGCGACCCCTCCGCGCAGCGTCATGGGCCTGCTCACCGAGGCTCTCCGCCGACGCCGGGATGCCGGCATCCCGGCCTTCACCGTCATGTCGTGCGACAACATCCAGGGCAACGGACACGTCGCCCGCGCCGCCCTGCTCGGTTTCGCCGACCGGCGCGACGCCGCGCTGTCGGGCTGGATCGCCGAGAACGTGTCGTTCCCGAACTCGATGGTCGACCGCATCACCCCCGTGACCACCGACGAGACGCGCGACGCGATCGCCTCGGAGTTCGGCATCCGCGACCGTTGGCCGGTGCGCAGCGAGTCGTTCGAGCAGTGGGTGCTCGAAGACGCCTTCCCCGCCGGCCGTCCGCCGTTCGACGAGGTCGGGGTGCAGCTCGTCGACGACGTCGAGCCCTACGAGCTGATGAAGCTGCGCCTGCTCAACGCCTCGCACCAGGCGATGAGCTACCTCGGCATCCTCTCGGGCGCGCACTACGTGCACGAGGTGTGCACCGACCCGCTGTTCATCGACTTCCTGCAGGGCTACATGCACGAGGAGGCGATCCCGACTCTGCGTGCGGTCCCGGGGATCGACCTCGACGCGTACTGCGACCAGCTCATCGCCCGTTTCGGCAGCGAGGCGATCCGCGACACCCTCGCGCGTCAGGTCGTCGACGGCTCGGACCGACTGCCGAAGTTCCTGCTGCCCGTCGTGCGCGAGCAGCTCGCCTCGGGCGGACGCATCGACCACACGGCCCTCGTGCTCGCGGGCTGGAGCGTCTTCCTCGAGGGGCGGACCGAGTCGGGCGAGGAGACCCCCGCGGTCGACAGTCGTCTCGACGAGCTGCGTGCGATCGTCGCGGACGATCCCGCACGCCTGCTCGACTACGCGCCGGTCTTCGGCGACCTCGGGCAGAACCCGCGCCTGCGCGACGCCTACCTGGCGGCGCGCGCGTCGCTGGCCGAGCGCGGCGCCCGCGGCGCGATCGCCGAGGTCACCGGCGCGTGAGTCCCGCGAACGCGGGTGGCTGAGCCTGTCGAAGCCATCGCCACCCGCTCGCTGCCGGTCCCTTCGACAAGCTGAGGGACCTCCGACAAGCTCAGAGACCTTCCTCTCCTCAGAGATTCCGCAACCACCCGGCGATCCCGTCGTGGAAGCGCTCGGTCTCCTGATTGGCCTCGTTGCAGTGCCCGGTGGCGTCGAACGCCAAGAGCTCGGCATCCGGATGCCGTTCGACATAGGCGACCGAACCCGAGAACGGCACCACCGGGTCGACCCTGCTGTGCACGATGAGGGTCGGGATGCCGGGACCCGGGCGCTGCGGTCCGACCCAGGTCAGCGCGCGGGCGTCGACGGCCTCGACGAGACCGAGGGCGCGGGCCCCCACGGGGCTGCCGAGCACGCGCATCGAGGCGGCCGCCACGGTGCGCGGCAGGTGAGCGGATGCCACGGCGTTCTCGACGATGCGCCTCCAGTCCAGCGCCGGGGCGACGAGCACGAGCCCGACGAGGGCGTCGCGATGGGCCGACTGCTCCGCCGCGAGCATCGCGATCGTGCCACCCATCGACCAGGCAACGAGCACGATCTCGCGTGCGCCGCGTTCGACCGCGTAGGCGATGGCGTCGTCGACGTCGCGCCACTCGCGCGTTCCGAGCGTCGAGGGCAGGGTGTCGGCGGGGGCGCACTCCTCGTCTCCCGCGTAAGAGACGACGAGCGACATCCACCCGGCGTCGACGGTCGCGGGGGCCGACCGCAGGGCGCCGTTGCGGCTCGAGCGCAAGCCGTGCACGTGAATCGTCCAGCGCCCGTCGGCCGTGGCCTCGTCGCCGATCTCCCACGCCTCGGCCACCCCACCGCGGCGGAGCGGAATCGACACGTGCCGTGTGGGCCCGACGTCTTCGGGGGCGCCGATGTTCTGCGAGGTCCACGCGGCGATCACCTCGCCGTCGCCGAGCTCCGCGGGTCGCTCGAGCACCGTGCGCACCACGCGGTCGCCGTCGGTGCGGACCACCTCGCCGACCCTCAGGTGCGAGCCGTCGTCGAGCCGCAGACCGTAGGTGCCCGGTTGCAGACTGTCGTCTGTCGCGGGGACCGAGACGGTGTCGCCCTCGATGAGGGCGGGCGAGAACACCTTCGGCGCGCGCGGTGCGATCAGCCTCCGCGCGACGTAGCCGGCGAGGGCGGTGTGGGCGAGGGCGACCGTTGCGGCGGTCGCTCCGGCGGCGATGGCGAGCGAGCGGATCATGAACGAGCTCCCGAGGTACGGCGGGTGAGGTGAACGTCGACGTCGTCGAGCAGGGCGCGCTGCGCCGAGGACAGCGGAGTCGAGGTCGCGATCGCGTCGTCTTCGACGGCGACCCGCAGGGCGTGCAGACGCGTGTCGACGAGGGCGTCGGCCGGAAGCCCGGGGAACGACTCCACCTCGCGTTCGCGCGCGACCGGTTCGAGTCGCTCGAGCAACTCCTCCCCGCGTCGACGGATCTTCGTCGTCGTCCGGGATGCGGCGAAGATCCCGATCACGAACGAGACGACGCCGAGGTAGAACAGGGGGTCGAACAGCGCGCTCACGACGGCGTCGGGCCGGAAGAAGCGCGAGAGGGTGAGGTCGACGATCTCGCTGAGACAGCCGAGGACGATCCCCACCGCCCCGATGCGGAAGAACACGCGCGTTCCCGGCAGGGATCCGCGGGCCGAGCGGAACAGCATCAGACCGACGAGGGCGATGCCCGACATGTGCAGCACCCCGTACGCCCAGGCTCCGGTCGAGGTCATCGCCAGGTCCTCGAGGAAGCGGAACGACGACCTCCCGCGATCGGGCATCGCGACGAAGAAGACGACGGCGAACACAGCGGCGAGGAAGCCCGGGAACCACCACCGCAGCGAGCGGATGCGCGCCGTCACCGGAGCGGTCCCCGCTTGGATGCCGAGCCACAACGCCACCATCGTCAGCACGTTCTGCACGAGCTTGAGGATGTTCGTGCCTCCGAGCAGGCCGTCGAGCATCTCGAGCGGGACGACCGTGCCCTGCGTCAGCAGGGCGATCGCGCCGATCAGCGCGGCGAGCCACGCGATGCGCGCCCGCGGCTGCTGCCAGGCGGCCCGCGCGCGCAGCACCACGACGAGCAGCAACCCCACCAGCGCCGCGTCGATGAGCAGCACCGTCACCACGACGACTCGGCCGCCCTCGGCGACGCGTACAGCAGACGGGCGATGCGGTGGGCGACGTGCTCGGCGACGAGCTCCGCCTCGTACTCCCCCGTGGTGAGGTGGGGAGCGGCGTGGGGCGACACCGCGGAGCGCTCGTGCAACGCCCCCGCGCAGTGCGCGTCGTCGAGAAGGTGCCCCAGTTCGTGCGAGGCGGCGAACTGGCTGTAGACCACGGCGTCCGAGGCCCGCACGTGGATGCTGCCCTCGCGCCGATCGGCGAAGTAGGCGAGGAAACCCGTCATCGTTCCCCAGCTCGCCGTGTCAGCCTCGGGCACGATGCGCAAGCGTATCTGCAGGGCCCTCTCGACCGCCGAGACGACGTCGTCGAAGGTCATCCCCGGGGTGAGCGCGGCGCGACGGAAGGCCGCGTCGCCTCGCTCGCGTACGCGCGCGAGGATCTCGTCCGACTCGCTCATGACCGTGCCCCCGTGCGTCCGCTCACGTCGTCGACGGCCTGCTTCGCAGAGACTGGGCGATCGCACGCAGCGCGTCGGGGGACATCTCTCCGAGGGCGCGGAACTGGATGCTACTGGCCCCGGCCTCGCGCATCGCCTCGCGCAGTTCGAGCTCCGCCTCCGTGCGATCGGTGACCGTCTCGTCGGTGTAGTCGGTGAGGTATTCGGCCGGCACATCCGCCCATTCGGTGACGGCGCGCAGAACTTCTTCGTCGAGGACGACCGTGTTGGCCGTGGCGACGAGCAGCGCCCGCGCGCTCTCGGCCAGAGCGGGATCGATGCCGTCGAGGTAGGCCGTGAGATCGGCCTCGCGAGAGCCGTGACTCGCGATGAGACGGCGCACGCGAGCGGCGACCGGCGCTGCCGGAACCCGCATCTCGACCCGGCGAGCAGCTTCGGGGTTCGCCAGCTCCTCGGGCGACACCCCGAGAGCGGCGGCGAGGGCCTCGATGTCGTTCGTGTTGTACGGCAGGGAGAACGCTGCGCGCGATTGGTAGTAGCTCTTCGTCATGCCGGCGCGCGTCAGAAGCTCGCCCACCGTGAGGCCCTTGGCCTGACGCAGGCGATCCACGTTCGCCACCACTCGGCGGGAGTACCGCGAGGGCGGTCCGACTGCGCCGCGACCCACGTGTCGATCCTAGACGTCACCCGCGACCAGTCAGGAGGTTGTATTTACGAACCTGCGCCGGGTGCTATTTACGAATGGCTGTGCTTGTATGGACGCAGACCGCGAGCGGGGAGCCGTGGGGGAAACCCCGCTCGCGCGCATCGGATGCGTCACGCGCTCCGATCGTCGGCAGCGGGCGCGGCGCCGTCGGGGGGCGCCGCGCCCGCTCGCTTCCGGCGCGCGAATCGTCGGCCGAGCGCTTCGTCAGGCGATCCGACGCTCCCCCGGCCGGATGACCCGCCACCACCGGTGCCCGTATCCGTCGAGGGTGACCTCGAACCCGCCGTCGACGAGTTCTTCGGCGCCGGCCGCGCCGTCGAGCAGGTTCACGACGCTCCAGCCCTCGGCATCCGCCCCCTCGATCGACAATCGGAACGTCCGGCCGTCGGGAGCGAAATTGTGCGCCGCGACGAGCATTCCCAGTTCGCTGGTGACGGAGTGAGCGAGGACGCAGGCATGGGGCTGATCCACGATGCCGAGCTCTCCCCACCCGATCTCAGGAGAGGCGCGGTAGTGCCGCACGAGATTCTGCACGAAGCGGAGCAATGAGTCGGGATCATGGCGCTGCTGGGCGACATTCACGTGCTGCGGACCGAAGCCGCCCGGGACGATGTCGGCCACGAGATCGTCGGAGACCGAGAAGCCCGCGTCGTCGCCGCCGGTCCACTGCATGGGCGAGCGCACCGCGGCGCGGCTGCCCTCGATCGTGGGGTTCTCCCCCATGCCGATCTCTTCGCCGTAGTACAGCACCGGCGCGCCCGGGAGCGAGAACATCAGGCTGTAGACCATGCGGATCCGGCGGGGGTCCCCCTCGAGCATCGACGGCAGACGCCGGGTGATCCCCCGACCGTGGATGCGCTGGCCCTCCTCCGGCGCGAAGGCGGTGAAAACCTCGTCGCGCTCGGACGCGCTCAGCTGGTCGAGGGTCAGTTCGTCGTGATTACGGACGAAATTGCCCCACTGATTGCCCCGGGCGATCTCGGGGCGCGACTCCAGAGCGTCGCGCAACGGCGTGGCGTCCTGCCGCGCGAGAGCCAGGTACAACC
The DNA here is from genome assembly GCF_023712585.1 of Microbacterium sp. P26. Taxonomy (NCBI): domain Bacteria; kingdom Bacillati; phylum Actinomycetota; class Actinomycetes; order Micrococcales; family Microbacteriaceae; genus Microbacterium; species Microbacterium sp. P26. The sequence goes on from NZ_JAMAXZ010000006.1 coordinate 206,455, forward strand.
GCTGGTTGGCGACGAAGTCGAACTGCATGGTCAGCTCGTCGCCGTCGGCGTCGCCGAAGAAGCGCATCTGCTCGTCGTACGGCAGGTTCACCTCGCCGAGCATCATGGCGTGCCCCCGGCGACGCGAGACGTACCCCCGCAGGGCGCGGAGGAACTCGTGCTCGGGGCCGTCGTCGCCGTCGATGAGGTGGGGCACGGCATCGACTCGGAATCCGTCGATGCCCAGCTCGAGCCAGAATCCGATGGCCTTGGCGATCTCCTCCCGCACCTCGGGGTGATCGGTGGCGAGGTCGGGCTGGTGCCGATAGAAGGAGTGCTTGTAGTACTGCCCCGCGGTCTCGTCGAAGAACCAGACGCCGTCTTCGACATCGGGGAACATGCTCGCGGGGGCGTCTGCGGGCACGTCGTCGCGCCACTGGTAGAAGTGGCGGTACCGGCTGTCGGGACTCTTCCGAGCTTCCTGGAACCACGGGTGCTGGTCGGAGGTGTGGTTGACCACCAGGTCGACGATCACGCGCATCCCGCGGTCGTGCGCGGTGCGCAGCACCTCCACCATGTCGCCGAGCGAGCCGTAGCGCGGATCGACGCCGTAGTAGTCCGAGATGTCGTACCCGTTGTCGCGCTGCGGTGACGGATAGAACGGGGCGAGCCACAGGCACGTCACGCCGAGCTCGGCGAGGTGGTCGAGACGCTGCGCGAGCCCGCGCAGATCGCCCACACCGTCGTCGTCGGCGTCGAGGTAGGTCTTCACGTCGAGGTTGTAGAAGACGGCGGTCTTCCACCACAGGTCACTCGTGTCGGTGAGCCTCATGACGACACCCCCGTCCGGGCGTCGGTCTGGCGGGGGACGTGCGGGGAGGTCGTCATCGGAGCCCTCTTCTCGGGAGCGGTGGCGCTGGACTCCCTTCCTATCGGGCGCGCCCGCGCGCGGGTGCCCTCTTGCTTCGACTCCCCTGACCGTGCTCAGGAGGGTCGAACGAGGGTCACAGCCCGCAGGACTCCCGCTCCACGAGCGAGACGTCGATCACGGTCACCTCGTCGAGTCCCAGGCCCGCGTCGGGCTCGAGGCGCGCGAACACCCGCTCGGCCGCGAGAGCGCCGATGCGGCGCGGGTCCTGGTCGATGACCGTGACCGAGGGAGTCAGCGTGTCGGCCATCGGGAAGTCACCGAAACCGACGAACGGCATCGGGGCGCCGCGCAGCACGTGGGCGAGCGCCATCGACGAGCGCGCGTTGGCCGAGAACAGGGCCGTGGGCGGGTCGGGCAGGGCGCGGAGGTGTTCGAGGGCGGATGCCGCGGACGCACGGCTCGACACCTCCGAGGCGACGAGCTCGTCGTCGACCTCGATGCCCGCCTCGCGCAGCGCGCGGCGCCAGCCCTCGACGCGCTTGGTCTCGGTCGACAGGTGGACCATGTCGCCGAGATAGGCGATGCGGCGGTGCCCGTGCGCGATGAGATGGCTGGTCGCCAGGTGCGCGCCGGCCTCGTCGTTCTCGGTGAAGGTGTCGGTGTGCAGGCCCGCGGGGGCGCGATCGACGAAGACGATGGGGGTGTGCCCGCACCAGCGCTCGAGCCAGGAGTGGTCGGTGCCCACGGGGGCGATGACGAGGCCCGTCAGTTGTCGACCGAGTAGAGATTCGAGCGCCGGCCTCTCGTCATCCGGATCTTCGCCGAGGCTCGTGACGAGCGTCGAGAGGCCGTGGCTGCGGGCGGTGTCTTCGACGGCACGGGCGATCGCGGCGAAGAAGGGGTCGACGACGTCGGGCACGGCGACGCCGATCACCGAGGCGCGCCCCGCACGGAAGGTGGTCGCGAGGGCATTGGGCACGTAGTTCAGCTCGCGCATCGCGGCTTCGACCAGAGCGCGTGTGTCGGGCAGCACGTGGGGGTCGTCGTTGAAGACGCGCGAGACGGTCTTGGTGCTGACGCCCGCGCGCAGGGCGACATCGCGCATGGTCGTCACGAGGCACCTCCGGGGTGAAATGGCGGGACGGGTTCGAATCGCCACCCTATCCGCCGGTCCGCGTGCCCCCGCGCCGGTACCGCCTCGCGACACGAGGGCACCCCCGCCCGCGCGGCGCCGGGTCGACCCTCCCCCGCGTGCACCCGCGGAGGGATCGACCGCAGCCGCGCGGGCGAGGTCATCTCAGTGCCCGTCGACGGCGTCGGCGAGCTCGCGCAGGCGCGGCAGGGCGCGGCCCGAGAGCAGCTCCTCGCGACGGTCGGCGTCGATCGACAGGCTGTCCTTCCACAGCGACCGGCCCGCCATGGCACCGGAGGCGCCGTTCGCGACGGCGGTGCGCACCTGCTCGATGAAGGTCTCGTGGTCGACGCCGGCCGACAGCACGGCCCACGGCACGCCCTGGGCGGCCTCGGTCACCCGGGCGCTCGCCTCGGCGGAGCCGGGGTACTGCAGCTTCAGGATCTTGGCACCGCACGCGACGGCGAGGGCGGCACCGTCGACGACGAGGTCGGCGAACTTCGCCGTGTACTCCTCGTCGCTCTCGTCTTCGAGCTGGTAGGTCAGCAGTTCGACGATCAGCAGCAGACCCTCGGCCTCGCACGCCTGCACGAGGTCGCGGATCTCGCGGGCGACGCGGGAGTCGGCATCCTGCTTGTCGGGGCGGGTGTACCAGAGCATCTTGGCGACGTCGGCACCCTGCTCACGGATCGAGTGCGGGGTGGCTCCGGGAACGAAGCGCGTGTACTTGAGGCCGTCGACGGTCTCGGCACCCGAGGCGTCGAGGCCGACGACGAGGGCGGTGTCGCGGGCGAGCACGCCGTCGTCGACGATCTGCGGCAGCGCGACCTCGGGGTCGAGCAGGATCGCCGGTGCATGGTTGGCGAGATGACGGACCAGGTCGGCCTTCACCTCGGCGAGCTCATCGCGCGAGATCGCGTCGGAGCCGTTCGGGGCGTCCTTGATGGCGGCCTTCATGCCGTTGCGCTGGTCGGCGGCGACGATGAGCATGTGACCGTCGGGGGTGCTGATCGACTGGAGCGCGCGGCGCTCGATCGTGGTGAGTGCGTTCATGATCTCTCTTCTCTCGGTTCTTTTCACGCCGGTCGGCGCGGGTGGTCTGTTCGCGCGTCCGATCGGGACGGGCGCGGCGGGTGGGAAGTCAGGACGGGGCGGATGCCGAGACGAGGCGCCGCGCCATGTCGGCGGCTCCCCACGCGACGTCCTGCTCGCGGGTGGACAGGGACGGATCGGGGAGCACTTCGGCGCGGGCGCGGCGCACGCTCGCCATGCCCGCCCAGCCGCCGGTGAGGGTGGAGTGGGTGGCCGGGGCGATCTCGCGGTCCATGGCCGCGATGAGGGCGGCGACCTCGTCGTTGCTGTGCCGCAGCACGGCACCGAAGATCTCGGCGGGCGACGCCTCGGTGTGCAGGGTCAGGCGCAGCACGCCGTCGTCGTTGCGCGCGCCGGTGACCTCGATCGCCCCGGCGGGCAGTTCGCCCTCGTACGGCAGAGCCATGACGGCGGCGTCGAGGGCGTCACGCCCGGCGCGGTCGCTGATGCCCGCGGCGTGCAGGGCGCGCCGCAACAGAAGTCCGGTCTTCACCCCGGCGACGAGCACGTGCTTGCCGGGTACGACGTGGCGCACCTCGTTGATGAGGGCCTCGGCGAGGCGCTGCCGCGCCGCGAAGCCGAGGGGTTCGTCGAGCACGCGCAGCAGCACCTCGGCGGTGCCGAGCGAGACGTGGTAGCCGTCGGCGTCGAGGGTGCCGTTGGCCTGCGCGGCGACGAGGTGGTCGTGACCGGCGACGGTGAGCGCGGCGCCCGCGAGTCGCGGGCCGAAGGCGTCGGATGCCGTGCCCCAGGCGAGTCCGCCTCCGCGCAGCGGCGGCAGCAGGTCGGCGTCGACGCCGAGCGCGTCGAGCATCGCGGGCCACGCGGCGCCGGAGTCCTGATCGATGAGGCCGGTGCGCGAGGCGAGCGAGAGCTCGAGGGCGACGTCGCCGCCGAGGGAGGCGACCACGAACTCGGGCAGGTCGAGCCAGCGCAGGCCGACGAGCGAGGTGCCCTGATCGCACAGCCAGGCGAGCTTCGCGACGCTCACCTGGGCGCCGAGCGGCAGGCCCGTGCGTCCGGCGAACTCGGCGCGCACGGCATCCGGGAAGAGCGCGATCTGCTCCCACCCGCGCGGATCGAACCAGGCGAAGCCGGGGGCGACGGCGCGACCGTCGGCGTCGATGAGGATCCCGGTCTCGCCCATGCCCGCGACGGCGAGCGAGGCGAGCGGCTCGGGCGTGAGCGGCGCGAGCTGGGTGTCGACGAGATCGACCAACGCGCGCACAGCGGCGAGCAGGTCGTCGGCGTCGATGTCGGTCGTTCCGCCCTCGCCCACGCGCCACGGGGTGGGCACCTGGGCGCTCGCGACCTCGGTGCCGTGGTCGTCGATGACGAGCATCTTCACGCCCGTGCTGCCGAGGTCGATCCCCCCGTGCAGGCGCAGGCCGGCGGCTAGGGAGGCGTCGGCGGGGGCGAATGCCGTGACACCGGTGTCTTGCATGAGCGGCCGTCCTTTCCGGAACTTCTTCGAGTCCCGGAATTTCAGGCATGACACCGGTGACTTGCTACGTCTATGGTGGGGGTATGCCGTCGCCGTGTCAAATACCCGATTCGCTCGCCGTCGTCGTCGCCGGACCCGCCGGCAGCGGCAAGAGCACCCTGGGCCGCGCGATCGCCGCCGAGCTCGGCGCCGCACTCATCGACCTCGACAGCGTGACGACTCCCCTGCTCGATGCCCTCCCCGCCGATGCGCTGGGCGGGCACTGGCTCACCTCGCCTTTCGCGACCGAGATCCGCGCCGGTCGGTACGCGGCGCTGCGGGCGACGGCGGCCGACGTGCTCTCGACCGCGGGCCGTGTCGTCGTGGTGGCGCCCTTCAGCGCCGAGCTCGCCGGGGGCGACGAGTGGCAGGCGCTGCGCGATGCGTTCTTCCCCACCGAGCCCGTCGTCGTGCACGTCGACGGAGACCCGTCCGTGCTGGCCTCCCGCCGCGCCGATCGTGCCGCCGCCCGCGACGCCCACCGCCCCGACACCCCTGCCGTCGCCCCGGCGATAGACGTCCTCGGTGTCGACGCCGAGCTCTCGACCGCGCAGCAGCTCGCGCGCGTGCTGCCCGCGCTGGGCCTGCGACGCGCGGTGCCGGCCGACGCCGCGATCTTCTCGCGCGAGTTCGACGCCGTGCTCTTCGACCTCGACGGCACGCTCGTCGACTCCACGGCATCCGTCGTACGCTCGTGGCGCCGCTTAGCCGAGTACTTCGACGTGTCGATGGAGGCCCTGCACGCCAACCACGGCCAGCCCGCGCGCACCCTCGTGGGGGTGCTGCTCCCCGCCGACCGGCACGCGGAGGCCCTCGCGCACGTCACCGATCTCGAGGTGACGGATGCCGTGGGCCTACAGCCCATCCGCGGTGCCGACGTCTTCTTCGACTCGGTGCCCGCCGACCGCAGGGCGATCGTCACGTCGGGATCCGTGCCGATCGCCACGGCGCGCTTGGCCGCCGCCGGCTACGCGAAGCCGGCGGTGTTCGTGACGGTCGACGACGTGGTCAACGGCAAGCCCGACCCCGAGCCGTTCCTGCTGGCGGCCGAGCGGCTCGGTTTCTCACCGGACCGCTGCCTGGTCGTCGAAGACGCCCCCGCCGGCATCGCCGCCGCCCGCGCCGCCGGCTGCGCCGTGGTCGCCCTCACCGGCACGACCGCCGAAGAAGAACTGACCGCCGACCTCGTCGTCGACGGGCTGGATGCCGTGCGGCTCGAGGTCACGGCATCCGGGACGCTGCGGCTCGTCCCGGCGACACCCTGACGTCGGGTCCGGGCGCACGCCGCACGTCGGACGAGCCGTACACGAATGCCCGCGCCCGCGCAGGTGGGTTGTGCCACGGCGGCTTCGGACCGACAGTGAGTCATGGCCATCGAACAGAACCCTCAGTGAGCGACGACCGACGCCGCGAAGTCGGCGACTCCGACGAAGTCGTCGAAGACGAGCTCGCCGAGTCCTTCGACGCCACCGTCGGCGAAGGTGCCGAACGCCTGGCGCGGCCGTGGCGGATCGTCCTGATCACCGGCTTCTTCGGCGGCCTCGAAGTGGGTCTCGGCGTCGCCGCGTATCTCGCGGTTCTCCACCAGACGGGCGATCATCTCCTCGCCGGCGTCGCGTTCAGCGTCGGACTCATCGCGCTCCTGCTCGCCCACAGCGAGCTCTTCACCGAGAACTTCCTCATGCCCATCGCTGCGCTCGTCGCTCGAGAGGGGACGATCGGGCAACTCGCCCGCCTGTGGGGCGGAACCCTCGTGGCGAATCTGGCCGGCGGCTGGCTCTTCATGTGGCTTCTGACCACTGCCTTCCCGCAGTGGCACGACACCCTCGCCGAAGCGGCGCATCACTACGTCGACGCGCCCTTCGGGGTGCAGAGCATCGTGCTCGCCGTCTTGGGAGGCAGCACCATCACGCTCATGACGCGCATGCAGCAGGGAACCGAATCCGACCCCGCCCGCATCGTCGCGACCGTCATCGGCGGATTCCTCCTCGCCGGGCTGCAGCTGTTCCACTCCATCCTCGACTCGCTGCTCATCTTCGGAGCGATCCAGAGCGGCGCCGACATCACCTACCTGCAGTGGCTCGGATGGTTCGGCTACACGCTGCTGTTCAACGTCCTCGGCGGGATCCTGCTGGTGACGGCGCTCCGCCTGCTGCGGACCAAGGAGCTGATCCAAGACCGCCAGAAGCGCTGACGCGGCGCGGCCGCTACCGGTCGCCCCGCGTGGCGCGCTCCAGCAGCTCCAGCACGTGCACGTACGTCTTTCCGGTGGCCTTCGTCATGCCGAGCTCGCACGTGCGATTGCACGACGCGAAGGCGTCGGCGCCGAGCCCGGCGACCTCGGCCGCCTCGGGGGCCGTCGCGGCCTCGGTGAGTTCCGGATGCAGCATGCCCCGGTCCCCCGCGTAGGCGCAGCAGCCCCACGCATCGGGCACGCGCACCTCCGAGGCGACGGCCTCGCCCAGCGCGCGCAGGGCCGGGTCGATGCCCAGCTGCGTCGACGAGCACGTCGGGTGCAGAGCCAGCAGCTCGGCCACCGGCGTGGGGGTCAGGTGTGGAAGCAGAGCGGATGCCGCGAAGGCCACGGCATCCATCACCCTCACTCCCTCGTCGCGCAGGGTCGCCGCGAAGCCCTCGGTGCAGCTGGAGGCGTCGCACACCACCGGCAGCTCGCCCCCGCGGAAGGCCTCGGCCACCGCCGCCCGCACGCGCGCCGACATCGTCGCGTGGCCCTTCGCGTACCCCTTCGACGACCAGGGCGTGCCGCAGCACAGCGCATCGATCCCCTCGGGCACGATCGCCGAGACCCCCGCCCGTTCGAGAAGCCGCGCGAACGCCGCTGTCGCGCCGATGCCGTCGGAGGAGGCCGGTCCGAACATGCTCCCGACGCACGCGGGCAGGAACACCGCGCTCGGCTCGACCCCCTCGGCGCCGACGACCCGGCCCAGGGCCTTCCGCGACGCTCCGCCGCCGGGCAGCTCGGCCGCGTAGCGGGGCACCGTGTCGGCGCCGAGCACCGCGCGCGCGGCATCCGTCACCGCCCGCACCGCCGGCGTGGGCAGCACGGAGGCGACCGAGAGGGCTGCGGACCCCGCGCGCGTCACGGCACCCCATCCGGTCGCCGCGGCCGACCAGCCGGCGGCGAGCACCGGGTTCGCGTCCTCCCGGCGGAAGCGCTTCATGAGCGTTCCGGTGTTGATGAGCACGGGGCACGCCGTCTGGCACATGCCGTCGACCGCGCAGGTCTGCACGCCGTCGTAGTCGTAGTCCTTCTCGAGCTCCGCGACGAGCGCTCCGTCGCCGCGCTCGCGAGCGGCGGTAGAGGCGCGCCGCACGACGATGCGCTGGCGCGGGGTGAGGGTGAGCGAGCGGCTCGGGCACACCGGTTCGCAGTACCCGCACTCCACGCAGCGGTCGGCCTCGGGCTCGATCGACACCGGCGTCTTGAGGTTCCGCATGTGCGCGGTCGGGTCGTCGTCGATGATGACACCCGGGTTCAGGATGCCGCTGGGGTCGAGCAGGCGCTTGAGCCGCACCATCACGTCGTACAGCTCGTCGCCGTACTGCCGCCGCACGTAGGGTGCCATCGCGCGACCCGTGCCGTGCTCGGCCTTGAGGTTGCCGCCCGCGTCGAGCACGAGGTCGACCATCGCGTCGGTGAACCCCTCGAAGCGACCGAGGGCCTTCGCGCCCTCGAACCGGTCGGTGAGCATGAAGTGAATGTTGCCGTCCTTGGCGTGGCCGAAGATCACGCTGTCGGCGTAGCCGTAGCGCGCGAACAGCTCCTGCAGCCCTCCGCAGGTGTCGGCGAGGCGGTCGACGGGCACGACCACGTCTTCGAGCAGCGCGGTGGTGCCGCTCGGGCGGGCGCCGGCGACCGAGGCGTAGAGGCCCTTGCGGAACTTCCACGCGGCCGCGCGGTCGGCGGCGTCGCTGGAGAAGACCGCGGGGGTGCGCAGGTCCTGCTCCCCCAATACTCGCGATCCGCTCTCGGCGAGGGCGCGCAGGGCCTCGAGGTCGTCGGCGTGATACTCCACCAGCAACGCCGCCTGGGTCGTCGCCTCGAAGCCGTGGATCGCGGCGGGAGTCCCGGCCAGACGCTGGCCGACTCGGAGCGAAGTGGCATCCATCAGCTCGAGCGTCGCCGCGCCCGTCGCGACCAGCGCGGGAAGAGACCGCGTGGCGGCGTCGAGCGTGGGAAACACCGCGAGGGTCGTGGTGATCGCGGGTCGGATCGGCACGGTGCGGAAGGTCGCCTCGGCGACGAACGCCAGCGTCCCCTCCGAGCCGACGACCAGGTGAGCCAGCAGGGCGGCGGGGGTGTCGAAGTCGACGAAGGCGTTGAGGGCGTAGCCCATGGTGTTCTTCATGGCGAACTGCCGTTCGATGAGCGCAACGCTCGCAGGGTTCGACACCACGCGTTCGCGCAGCCGCATGAGCTCGTCGACGAGCGCGGGCTCGCGCTGGGCGAGCAGCCGATCGGCGTCGGGGTCCGCGGTGTCGACGACTGTTCCGGATGCCAGCACCAGCACGACCGATTCGAGGGTGCGGTACGAGTTCTCGACCGTTCCGCACGCCATGCCGCTGGAGTTGTTCGCGACGACTCCGCCGATGGTGCACGCGGCCTCGCTCGCGGGATCGGGGCCGAGGCGGTGCCCGTGGCGCAGGAGCCGCGCGTTGACCTGACGCACGGTGGCCCCCGGCTGCGAGCGCACGCGCCGGCCGCCGTCGAGCACGTCGATGCGCCCGAATCCCTGCCGCACGTCGACCAGTAGGCCCGACCCGGCCGACTGCCCTGACAGGCTCGTGCCCCCGGAGCGGAAGGTCACGGGCGTGCCCGACGCCGTCGCTGCGCGCATCACGGCACCGACCTCGGCGGCACCCGAGGCGATCACGACCGCCTCGGGCGTCAGCAGGTAGTGCGAGGCGTCGTTGGCGTACGCGACCCGGTCGATGGCGCGCGTGCGCACACGGGACGGATCACCGACGGTGGCGAGCACGGGCGCGAGGTTCATGCGGCGTCCTCCGGGGTGAGCGTGCGATCGAGTTCCGGCGAGGCCTCGACGAGGGCCCGGATGCCGAGCGGCGGCCCCGCCACGAGCGTCGACGCGTGCGCGACGGCGTGGGCGCCCCACTCGGCGGCCGACGCGGCCGCGACGGCGAGCGGGTCGGCTCCGGAAGCGTTCGCCGCGGGAGCACGCGTGAGGCCGAGCAGGAAGCCGGCGAGAGCGGCATCGCCGGCCCCCGCGGTGTTGGCGACGTACGGGGCCTGGGCGCGGGCGAACACCGCGCGCTCGGCGGTGACGGCGAGCAACCCGTCTCCGCCCAGACTGGCTACGACGGTCTCGACGCCGCGGGCGATGATCTCGCGCGCCGCGTCGATGACCTCGCCGAAGGTCGCGAGCGGGCGGCCGACCGCCGCGGCCAGCTCCTCCGCATTCGGGGTGAGCAGGTCGATGCCGACAGGATTGGCCAGCAGAGCGTCGAGGGCTGCGCCGCTGGTGTCGACGGCGAGGCGCACGCCGCGGTCGGCCGCCCCCGCACGCACGGCGGCGAGGTCGACGAGGGCGCCGGTTCCGGCGAGCTCGGGCAGGCTCCCCGACAGCACGAGCCACGACGCGGCACCGCGGTCGAGCTCGTCGAGCGTCAGCGAGACCGTGGCCTCCCAGGCCTCTGCCGACAGCGGCGGAGTCGGGGCGTTGACCTTCGTCGTGGCCCCCTCGGCGTCGATGATCGAGGTGTTCACGCGCGTCGTCCCGGGCACCTCGACGATGCGCAGCAGGGGCGCGGTCAGACCGCAGCGCGCGAACCGCACGTCGTCGGCGCCGAGCACCACCACGGCGGAGGCGTCCGCGCCTCCGGCCGCGAGCGCGGCCGCGACGTTGACGCCCTTGCCGCTCACCTCGCGGGTATAGCTCTCGGCGCGCGCGAAGGCCCCGCGGCGGAGCGTTCCGACCCGATACGTGGCGTCGATGGCGCCTGCGGCGGTCAGGGTCACGATACCGCTCATGCGGCGCGTCCCGTCACGACACCGAGCAGCCGTTCGACCTCGGCGGCGACCGCCGTGCGACCGGGATCCAGCCAGCGGCGCGGATCGATGGCATCCGGATCCCGCTCGAGTTCGGCGCGCACCGCCGAGGTGAGCACCTGACTGAGGTGCGTGCCGATGTTGATCTTGCGCATGCCCGCACGCACCGCTGCGTCGATGCCGGCGTCGGCGACGCCGCTCGACCCGTGCAGCACGAGGGGCACGGGGAGTTCGGCGGCGAGTCGGGCGATCAGTTGCCCGTCGAGGGTGGCACTGCGCTCGCGCATCGCGTGCTCACTGCCCACCGCCACCGCGAGGGCGTCGACGCGCGTCTCACGCACGAAGCGCACGGCCTCGGCGACGTCGGTGCGCACCCCCGGGGCGTGGGCGCCTTTTCCGCCGATCTCGCCGAGCTCGGCCTCGATCCATCCGCCCGCCGCGTGCACGCGCTCGGCGACGGCGGCGGTGCGCGCGAGGTTCTCGGCGTCGGTCAGGTGAGCGGCGTCGAACATGACCGAACGGATGCCGACCGCCAGGGCCTCGTCGATGAGGGGCTCGTCGGTGGCGTGGTCGAGGTGCACGACGACGTCGACCCGCGCCGCTTCGGCCAGGCGGAGGGCGGCGGAGGCGGCGGGCGCCAGACCGCCGTGGAAGGCGATGGCGTTCTGTGAAAGCTGCAGGACCACGCCGGTGCCGGCGGCCTCGGCCCCGGTCACGATCGCCTCGGCGACCTCGAGGGTGATGAAGTTGAAGGCCCCGACCGCGCGGTGCGCGGCGAGCAGGGCGGGCATGTCGGCCAGCGGCACGGCGGTGTCTCTCTTGTCGGGGCGGAATGTTGCACGAGTCCGGTGGCTGAGCCTGTCGAAACCCCCGGGCGGGAGGGGCGGATGCCGGGACCCCGCGCGACCGCGAGATCCCGGCATCCGGTGTCGATCAGCAGGACGACTTGTACACCGCGTCCTTGCCATCGGTGTCGATGTTGTCCTTGGTGAGGATGGTGAAGCCGGTCTGGATCTTGGCTTCGGTCGCCTCGCCCTTCAGCGCCGCGATGGCCTGCTGCACGCCGTCCTGACCGATGGTGGCGGGCTCCTGCGCGACGAGGGCCTGCACGGTGCCGGCCTCGAGCGCCTTCACCTGGGCGGGACCGGCGTCGAAGCCGACGATCGTGACCTGACCCTGCTTGCCCGCCTGCTGCACGCCCGTGGCCGAGCCCTCGGCAGCGAACAGGTTGGCGGCGAAGATGCCCACGATGTCGGGGTCCTTCTGCAGCGCGGCGGTCACGATCTCCGCAGCCGTGGAGGGCTCGTTGTGCGAGTACTGCACACCGACCGACTCGAACTTGCTGTCCTGGGCGACCGCGTCTTCGAAGCCCTTCGCCCGGGCGTCGGTGGTCGAGATGCCGGGGTCGACCGACACCACGAGAACCTTGCCGCCGTTGGGGTTGGCGTCCTGGATGGCCTTGAACGCGGCAGCCCCGCCGCCTTCGTTGTCGGACGAGATCTGCGAGACCGCACCGGAGGGGTCTTCCAGCGTCGTGTCCACAAGGACGACCTTGATGCCCGCCGCCTCGGCGGCCGCGATCGGTGCCTGCATGGCCGAGACGTCGGTGGGTGCGATCAGCAGCGCGTCGGGCTTGGAAGCCACGACCGCGTCGACGATCGGCTTCTGAAGCGTCGGGTCGAACTTCTCGGGCCCCTGGGTGGTGACGGTCGCGCCCTCCTTTTCGGCTTCGGCCTGGATGCCGCACTGCATGGAGATGTAGAACTCATCTCCGGCGACGCCCTGCACGAACGCGATCTTGTAGCCGCCGTCTGATCCGCCGGACGCGCCGCCCGACGACGATCCGCCGGAACAGCCGGCGAGCACGAGGGTGGCTGCGGCGCCGAGGGTGGCGAACGCGAGAACCTTCTTGTTCCACTGCATTGTGATTGCCTGTTCTCTCTTGGTGGGTGTCGGATGCCGGGCCTCAGCCGCGGCGTCCTCCGCTGACGAACTTCCGCCAGAGGCTCTGGGTGTTGCCGCGGGTCGCGGCGGTGCGGCGCACCTGGTCGACGTAGACGGCGGTGATCAGCACCGCGCCGACGGCGACCTGCTGCCAGAAGGGCTGCACGCCGGTGATGACGAAGCCGTTCTGCAGGACGGCCGGGATGAAGAGGCCGACCACGGTGCCGAAGATCGTGCCGACCCCGCCGAAGAGCGAGGTGCCGCCGATGACCACAGCCGCGATCACGTTCAGGTTGGTCTGCGACTGCCCCGCGATGGCGGTGGTCGAGAACTGCGAGAGGGCCAGGATGCCGGCGAGTCCGGCGAGCGCTCCCGACAGCGTGTAGACCGAGATGAGGTGACGGTCGACCTTGACGCCGACGCGGCGGGCAGCGAGCTCGCTGGAGCCCACGGCGTAGGTGTAGAGGCCGAACTTGGTGAAGTGCAGCACGATCGCGCCGATGACGACGACGACGAGCGCGATGACGCTGATGATCGGCAGCGACCCGAACACGTTGCCGTAGCCGATCGAGACGGTCAGCACGGTGGGCACGTCGCGGATGTCGACACCGCCGGTGAGGATCTGCGCGAGACCCAGGGCCATGCCGAGCGAGCCCAGCGTGACGATGAGCGGCGGGATCTTCGCCTTCGCGATGAGGAAGCCGTTGAGCAGGCCCCAGCACACGCCGCTCAGGATCGACACGATGATGCCGACGGTCGCCACTCCCCAGCCCTCGCCGCCGAGGGCGCGCATCGTCAGGGCAGACACGACGCCCGAGAACACCAGCACCGAACCGACCGAGAGGTCGATGCCCGAGGTGATGATGATGTAGGTCATGCCGACGCCCAGGACCGCGAGGATCGAGGCGTTCTGGATGATGAGGCGGAAGTTCGACCACTGCGCGAACGAGTCCGGCGCCAGCGCGCTGAAGATCAGCACGATGACGATGAGGATGATGAGGATCTGGAAGGCCTGCGCCTTGAGCAGCCCCAGGAAGAAGTTGGGCTTGGTGTCCTCGAACGTGCCGATGGCGACGGTCTCGGTGGGAGGGGTCTTGGTGCTCATTTGGAGTCGTCCTTCGTGACGGCGCCGGTCATGAGTCCGACGAGTTCTTCCATGGAGGTGTTCTTCGCGTCGACGTTGGCGACGCGGGTGCCCAGGCGCAGCACCTGGATGCGGTCGCAGACCTCCATCACGTGCGGCATGGAGTGAGAGATGAGCACGACGGCGATGCCCTTGTCGCGCACGCGGCGGATCGTCTCGAGCACGTTCTTCGTCTGGCGCACGCCGAGGGCGGCGGTGGGCTCGTCGAGGAACACGAGGCGTCCGGCCCAGTGCACGGCGCGGGCGATCGCGATGGCCTGGCGCTGACCGCCCGACATCTCGCCCACCGGCGACGACAGCGATCGCACCGTCGCGCCGAGCTCGTCGAACGCGGCCCGCGAGGCGACGGCCATCTCCTTGGTCTTCATGAAGCCCAGCGCACCCGCGAGGCCGGGGCGGCGGATCTCGCGACCGAGGTACATGTTCTGCACGGGGTCGAGGTGAGGCGCCAGGGCGAGGTCCTGGTAGACCGTCTCGATGCCGAGGCCCGACGCGACCTGGGGGTTCGACATCTCGATGGGCTTGCCATCGAAGAGGATCTCGCCCTCGTCGACCGCCAGATTGCCCGAGAGGGCCTTCACGAGGGTCGACTTGCCGGCGCCGTTGTCGCCGATCAGGGCCGTCACTTCTCCGGGGTAGACCTCGAAGTCGACGTTGTGGAGGGCGCGGACGGATCCGAACTGACGTGACAGGCCACGGGCCTGCAGCACCGGGACGGTCGTGCTGACTGACGACATCGTCAGCTCCTTTCAGGGGTGGGGGTGAGAGAGGCGAGCACGGCGGGGCGGTGCTCCACCGTGTCGAGCGTTGACGAGAGGAAGGTGTTCGCGACGTCGGCGAAGGATCCGGATGCCGTGTCCCCGGCGGAACGCGCGGCGAAAGCGGCGAAGAGCGCGGTGCCGTAGGCCGTGCCCTCGTCGTGGGTCGAGACGGTGACCTCGGGCAGCAGCGCGGAGCGCGAGCGCACGACGGATGCCATGGTCGACCACCCACCGGTGAGCACCGTCGAGGTGGGAGGGGTCACTTCGCGGTCCATCGCAGACATGCACTCGGCGAGCATGTCGTTGCCGTGTCGCAGCGACGCCGCGAACAGTTCGGCGGGGCTGAGCCCGTCGCTCTGCGCGACGATCTTCAGCACGCCGTCGTCGTTGCGCGCGCCCGAGACCTCCAGGCCTCCGTCGGCGAGGGTGCCGTCGACGGGAAGAGCGAGAGCCTCGTCGTCGATGCGGGCCCGCCCCACGGCATCCGTGATTCCGAGAAGCTGCAGCACGCGCCGCATGAGCAGGCCCGACTTCGTGCCCGCCAGCAGCACGTATTTGCCGGGGATGACGTGGCGCACGCAGTTGATGCCGGCGTGGGCGAGGCGTTCGCGCGCGTCGAACGGCAGGGTGTCGTCGAGTACGCGCACGAGCGCCTCGGCGGTGCCCATCGAGTCGTAGAGCTGGCCGGTGTGCGTGGCGCCGACGGCGACCGCCGAGACGAGGTGGTCGTGACCGGCGACGGTCAGGGCCGCACCACGGAAGCCGGCGGGCATGTCGGGATCGGTGAGGGTGCCGACCGGTTCTCCCGCGCTGACGAGGGTGCCGAGGATGCTCTCGTCGACGCCGAGCACGTCGAGCGCCGCCTGCCAGGGGGTGCTGTCGTCCTGGTCGATCAGCCCGGTGCGCGAGACGAGCGAGTACTCCGCGACGCGGGGGCCGCCGAGCGCGTGCACGACGAACTCGGGGACGTTCAGGAACGTGGTGCCCGCGAGCGTGATGCCCTCGTCGCGCAGGTGCAGCAGTTTGGCGATGGATGCCAGGGGTCCGACGGGCAGTCCGGTGCGGCCGGGGAACTCGGCGCGGAAGGACTCGGGGGTCGACATGATCTGCGCCGCCCCGCGCGGGTCGAACCACGCCATGATCGGGGCGAGGGCCTCGCCTCGCTCGTCGAGCAGGACGCCCGCTTCGGCCATGCCCGAGACCCCGAGCGCGACGACGCGGTAGCCCTCGTCGAGGCGCGCGTCGGCCTCGGCGGCGAGGTCGCGCACGACGGCGATCGCCTCGGCCGCGGTCATCTCGGCCTGACCGTGGTCGAGGTTGGTCCACGGCGACCGGCGGCTCACGACGAGAACCTGGCGTCCCTCGGGGGTGGCGACGAGCAGCTTGGTGCTGGTCGAGCCCATGTCGATGCCGACGACATACTCGCTCATCGCACGTCACCGCCGCGGAGGGTTCCGGGCCAGCCGGCGCCGGGCGCGGCGACGAGGATCTCGGCTCCGCCCGTGAGGCGCCATGCACCGAAGGCGTGCGGGACGGCGTAGACCTGTCCGCGCTCGACGTCGACCCGGCCGGCATCCGACACCAGGGCGCCCGCGCCCTCGCGCACCAGCACGACCGAGAAGCCGGCCGCGTGCGCCACGGTGTCTCCCGCGGCGTCGAAGAGGCGGAAGTAGGGGTCGGCGGCATCCGGCAGCAGAGAACGGAAGGCGGGTCTTGCCGGGGTCGTGCCGGAGGTGTCGACCAGGGCGTCGAGGGCCTCGGCGTCGAGCTTCTCGGTCGAGACGGCGGGCATGACGGCGTCGAATCCGAGGTCGAGGTGCGACTCCTCGCGCGTCGAGGTCGTGACCGACCACTCCAGCAGGATCGAGAAGTCGGTGGGCTCCTGCACCTCGGCGACGAAGATGCCCCCGTCGATCGCGTGCACGGTGCCGGCGGGCACGAGCACCCCCATGCCGGGGCGCACGACGACGCGGTTCATGTGGGCGAGCATCCACTCGCTGTCCTGGGCGTCGCGGCGGCGGTCGAGCTCGTCGCGGTCGACGCTCTCGTTCCACCCGACGTACACGGCGCAGTCGTCCTCGGTCTCGAGCACGTACCAGGCCTCGGTCTTGCCGTAGGGGCAGTCCAGGTGCGACGACGCGAATCCGCGGTCGGGGTGCACGTGGACGGGGAGACGCTGCC
Organism: Microbacterium sp. P26; assembly: GCF_023712585.1. Taxonomy (NCBI): domain Bacteria; kingdom Bacillati; phylum Actinomycetota; class Actinomycetes; order Micrococcales; family Microbacteriaceae; genus Microbacterium; species Microbacterium sp. P26. Next base: position 223,070 of record NZ_JAMAXZ010000006.1, read on the forward strand.
GCGCGTCGAGGAGTTTGACCAGGATGCCGAGATCGGCGGCATCGCGTCCGCCGCGCGCTCCCACCCAGGCGGCGCGATCGGCGGTCACGAGGTCGCGCAGGAACTCTCCGCCGTCGGTGACGGCCAGGCCGATCTCGTCGGAGCCGAAGCGGGAGACGGTGGAGCCGAGCCACTCCTCGGGCTGACGGTCGGTCTCGGGCACGATGCCGCGAAGGGCGGCGATGCGGTCGCCCCCGCGGTAGAAGTGCTGCACGGGATTGGGGGGCAGCAGGACGGGCTTCATCGCGTCGCTCCGATCGGGTCGAGGGGGAAGGAGGGGGCGACCTCACCCGATCCACGCGGGACCAGACGGGTGGGGACGACGGTTCGGGTGGGCTCGGCTTCGGGGTGCACCGCGAGTTCGCGCAGGCGACGGAAGGCCGCGGCGCCCATGAGACGCGGGTCGTGGTCGACGTAGGTGATCCCGGGTTCGAGCACTTCGGCGAGGGTGAAGTCGCCGAACGACACGAGCGCCGGCATCCGCAGGCCGCGGGCGCGGATCGCCTGCACCGTGCCGATCGCGGCGAGGCTGGTGGCACACAGCAGGGCGGTGGGCGCGTCGGCACGCTCGAGCAGCCGTGACGCCTCGGCCGCCTCGCCGGCCTGGAAGCGCTCGTGCGTGACGACGAGCGAGGGGTCGAACGGCACGCCCGCCGCCTCGAGGGCCGAGCGGTAGCCGGCGAGACGGTCGCTGACCGTGGGGTACGGCACGTCCTCGCCCATGAAGGCCACGCGGCGGTGTCCGTGCGAGAGGAGTGCCGCGGTCGCCTCGGCGGCGGCGCCGAAGTCGTCGATGACGACCGCGTCGATGCCCGAGCGTGAGCGGTCGACGGTGACGACGGGGAAGCGGGTGCGCAGCCCCGCGAGGGTGGCCGCCCCCACGGCGACGGGGGCGACGACGAGACCGGCGAGCCGGTGGCCGGTCAGGCGTTCGAGCTGCGTGCGCTCGCGCGCCGCGTCGTAGCCGGTGCTGGCGAAGATGACGCTGAGCCCCTCGGCGACCGCGAGTTCTTCGACGACGCTGACGAAGGCGGCGAAGAACGGGTCGCTGATCGCGTCGATGAGGATGCCGATGGTGTCGGCCGCCTGGCGCTTGAGCTCGCGGGCGCTGCGATCGGGCACGAAGCCGAGGTCGCGCACGGTCCGCATGACCTTGTCGCGGGTGACGGGGAGTACTCCGGCCTCGTCGTTGATGACGCGGGAGACGGTCTTGGGGCTCACGCCCGCGGCGATCGCGACGTCGATGAGGCGAGCGCGCGGCCGGACCGGCGCGGCCTCGGCGACCGCGGCGGCCACCAGTTCGTCGTGCGTCATCGCATCCTCGACATCGTTGTCATTTCGGGGCGGATCCCTCGGGCGGGCTCCGATGGAGTCATCCTGAGGCTAGGAGGACAACGTTGTCAAGTCTCGGATCGGTCACGGATGACATCGATGTCGAGACCGAGCTCCCACGACGCGCCGGGGGCGAGCGCCCGCAGCAGCCCCGCCTCGCGCGCCGCGCCGCGGCCGTGGATCGTGGCCGCCGTCGCCGGCTCGACGCCCAGCACGAGACCGTCGTCCTGCGCCACGCGCCACTGGAACATCGCCGGCAGCGCCGTCGTGTCGAAGGAGATCCGGATGCCGAGCCCCGACGAAGCGATCACCTCGGCACTCACGCGACGATCGCTCGGCAACTCGTGGCGGAACACCTGTTCGGGGTAGTCCGCGACGGGGGCGGGGAACTCCGCCCAGCCCTCGATGCCCACCTCGGCGGCCGCATCGCGGGGCACCACGCTCTCCGCGGGCGAGCGCAGCACGGTGCCGGCGTCGACCAGCGGCCAGCCGAGGTTCACGTGGTAGAGCACCATCGGCTCCACCACGCGCGACCCGCGGTTCACCATCTCGTCGCGCAGCTCGATCCGCCCCTCGCCCAGCGGCACGCGCAGGCGCCGCCGCAGCTCCAGGTGCGCACCGAGCACCGTCGCCTCGGTCACGGTCGCCTCGATCACCACGGCATCCGCCTGCACCTCCGCCCGGGTGACGGATGCCGACAGGCCGCTGTAGCGCCCGTGCTGCGGATGCTCCCCCTCGGCGTCGACCGACGGCGGGCCGAACGACAGCAGACCGCACGTGGTCACGAGTCCCCCGCCGAACGCCGCCCCGAAGCCCGCCGTCCCCGGCCGCGGCCACCCCGTCGGTGACACCCAGGCCAGGGGCACGCCGCGGTGGCGCACCTGCCCGAGGTCGAGCCCGCGGTCGGGCAGCAGCTCGATGTCGAGGTCGCCCGCGATCACGCGTAGTCGCCGGGTTCCGGCATCCGGTCCGTCGCTGCGCACCGAGGCCTCGACCGCCGCGATCTGGGCCGTTGAGCCTGCGCGCCGCAGCGCCTCATCGATCGGTCGTCCGTACAGCTCACCCATGAGCCCCGCCTTCCTCGCCGTTGCGACGCTCACGCTATCAATGTTTGACAACGTTGTCTTGTGAACCGCATACTGACCGTCGAGCGCAGAGCCGCGCCCCGACACGACGCTTCGGAGACCCACACCCCATGTCGAAACCCCGCCTCAATCGCCTCTTCAACGCCCGATCCGGTCGCGCGTTCGACGTCGCCGTCGACCACGGCGCGTTCCACGAGTACAACTTCCTCACCGGCATCGAAGACATGGCGAAGACCGTCGCGACCCTCGTCGATGCCGGCCCCGACGCCGTGCAGCTGACCCTCGGCCAGGCCCCGCTGCTGCAGGCGTTCCCCGGCAAGCAGAAGCCCGGGCTCGTGCTGCGCACCGACATCGCCAACGTCTACGGCGACCCGCTCGAGATGCCGCTGCACAGCATCCACGTCCCGGATGCCATCGAGGTCGCCGTGCGCCTCGACGCGGTGGCCGTATGCGTCAACCTCCTCGACCTCCCCGGCGAACCGCAGGTGCGCGAGCAGTGCATCCGCTCGATCCTGGCGCTGCGCACCGACGCCGAGAAATACGGGATGCCGCTCATGATCGAGCCTCTCGTCATGCAGACCAAGCCCGGCTCGGGCGGATACGGGGTCGACGGCGACACCGCCAAGGTCATCACCCTCGTGCGCCAGGCGCGCGAGCTCGGCGCCGACCTCATCAAGGCCGACCCCACCGACGACATCACCGAGTACCACCGGGTCATCCAGGCCGCGGGCGACACCCCGCTGCTGGTCCGCGGCGGCGGGCGCGTCGACGACCGCACGCTGCTCGAGCGCACCCAGGCCGTCCTCGAGCAGGGCGCGCGCGGCATCGTCTACGGACGCAACGTCATCCAGCACCACGACCCGGCCGGCATCACCGCCGCCCTCATGGCCGTCGTGCACGACGACGCCTCGGTCGACGAGGCCCTCGCCCTCATCGGCGCCCCCGCGGAAGGAGACCGCGCATGACCGGCAAGAAGATCGGCGTCGGCATCATCGGCGGTGGCCTCATGGGGCGCGAGATCGCGGCGGCGCTGCGACGCTGGCCCGCCCTCATCGACCACCCGGCCGAGCCCGAGCTCGTCGCCGTCTGCGACATCAACCCGGCGGCGCTGGAGTTCTTCGAGCGCATCGACACGGTGCAGCTGACCACCACCGACCACCACGAGCTGCTCGCCGACCCCCGCGTCGACGTCGTCTACATCGCGGTGCGCCACGACCTGCACGAGCGCCTCTACGTCGACACCGTGCGCGCGGGCAAGGCGCTGCTGGCCGAGAAGCCGTTCGGCATCGACCGCGCCGCCGCCGACGCGGTCGTGGCCGCGATCGAGGAGAACCCGCAGTCGTTCGTGCGCGTCTCGAGCGAGATGCCGTTCTTCCCCGGCGCCCAGTGGGCCGTCGACTACGTGCGCGCGGGCGGCCTCGGCCGCATCGTCGAGGCGAAGTGCACCTTCCTGCACTCCAGCGACATCGACGTGAACAAGCCCCTCAACTGGAAGCGGCAGAAGCAGTTCTGCGGCGACGCGGGGGTCCTCAACGACCTCGGCATGCACACATGGCACGTGCCGCTGCGCCTGGGATGGGCGCCCGAGAAGGTCGTCGGCATCCTGCAGGACATCGTCACCGAGCGCCCCGGCCCCGATGGTTCACCACAGCCCTGTGACACGTGGGACAACGCCGTGATCCACTCGTGGTCGCGCCACGAGGGCGCCCCGTTCCCCCTCACCACCGAGACCAAGCGCATCGCTCCGGGTCAGAAGAACACGTGGGAGTTCGAGGCGATCGGCATGTCGGGCGGGGTGCGCTTCAGCACCAAGAACCCCAAGCAGGTCGAGGTGTTCGCCTTCGTCGACGTGCCCGGCGTGGGCCGCGAGCAGAGCTGGCAGAGCGTGGATGCGGGCAGCCAGTCGGTCTGGCCGACGGTGACCGGCCCCAACTTCGAGTCGGGGTTCTCGGATGCCATCCTGCAGATGTGGGCGGCCTTCCTGGCCGAGTACCTGGGTGAGCTGGGCGACGGATTCGGCTGCGTGCGCCCCAAAGAGGCCGCGCTCACGCACCGCCTGTTCGCCGCCGCGATCGCCTCGCACGAGACGGGCACGCTGGTCGCTCCCGAGGCCTGATCGCGCGACGTGCGGGCCCGGACGCGCCACCGGGCCCCACGTCACCGGTCGAAGACGGTCCCACTCCCTATGCTCGGATCATGCCGTCGCTTCACGGCAGCCCGAGGAGACGCATGCGCAAGACCGGCCGGCCCACGATGATCGACGTCGCCGCCGACGCCGGCGTCAGCCTGAAGACGGTCTCGCGGGTCGTGAACGGAGAGTCGGGTGTCGACCCGGCGATGATCGAACGCGTGCGCGCGTCGGTCGCGCGACTCGGATACCACCGCAACTCCCTCGCCGCGAGCCTGCGCTCCGGCAACCGCGACACGATCGGCTTCATCGCCGCCGACCTGTCGAACACCTTCTACATGGCCGTCGCCGCCGCGGTCTCCCAGGTCGCCACGCGCGAGCGCATGCACGTGGTGATGGCGTCGAGCGAAGAAGACGCCGACCTCGAGCGCACTCTCGCCCTCGACATGTGCCAGCGCCAGGTGGGCGGCCTCATCGTGGTCCCGACCGCGGCCGACCACTCCTACCTCGCCCGTGAGGTCGAGCTCGGCACGCCGGTGGTCTTCCTCGACCGCCCCGGCAGCGGCATCCCGGCCGACGCGATCCTGCTCGACAACCGCGGCGGGGCGCGCGACGCCGTGGCCGAACTGCTCGCGGCGGGTCACCGCCGCATCGCCGTGCTGCTCGACGCGCCCTCCATCTACACGATGGCCGAGCGCCGTGAGGGTGTGCGCGACGCCTTCGCCGCAGCGGGGCGCGCGCTCGATCCCGCCCTCGTCGTCGAGGGGCTGCACACCCCCGCCGACGCGCGTGACGCGATGGAGCGCCTGCTCGACTCCGCCGACCCGCCCACCGCGGTGTTCTGCACCAACAACCGCCTCACCATCGGTGCGCTCGAGACGATCCTGCCGCGCGGTGCCGACGTCGCCATCGCCGGATTCGACGACTTCGAGCTGTCGCGCCTGTTGCCCCGCCGCATCCGCCTCGTCGATTACGACGTCGCCGATCTCGGCGCCCGCGCGACCGAGACCCTCCTCGCCCGGGGCGCCGACCCGGCCACCGGCTCGCACACGCATCTGATTCCCACGCGCCTCGTCGATCGCGGGGGCGTGCGCTGATCCGCGCCCCCTTCGAAGGGTGACCTGCGGGGTGAAGTAGATCGGGCCTCGCCCCCGGCGTCGCCCTCGCGTGCCGCACCGTGCCGTGGACCCCCGCAGACTGGGTTCTCCCACCGTCGACGCAGGAGCTGCACAATGGGCGATTCCCCTCCCCCCTCCGGGGTCTGGACGCCCGTGGCCCTCGGGGCGCTCGACGTGCGCTCCGACGACACGACGCCCGGTGGCCCCGAAGTGCTCCTCGCCCCGGTCGTCCCCGGCGACGCCTTCTGCCTGGTCGGCGACGGGGCGGCGCTGTGGCGGCGCCTCGTCGCGCAGGGCTCCGTGCGCCACGCCGACCTCTCTGCCGACGAACGCGAGCTCATCGAGCGCATGAGAGACCTGCACATCATCGACGCCGACCCCCGCCACCCGTGGGCGGTCACCCACCTCCCCCGCCCCACGCTGTCGTCGCCCACCCACGAACTCGTCTACGCCGTCACCGCGCGTGTCGCCGAGTCTCACGGCATCCGGTGCGTCTTCATCAAGGGCCCGGCGCTGAAGAGCCAGGGGCTGCGCGAACGGGAGCACTCGGGCGACGTCGACGTGTGGTGCGACCCCGACCGCTGGGACGATCTCGCCGCGGCGCTGGAGCCCTGGGGATGGACACGTGAACCCGACCCGTGGCGGGGAACGCCTGTCCATCACACCGCCACGATGACACCCGCCCGCTGGGGCTGCGAGATCGACGTGCACCGCCGCCTCCCCGGCCTGACGAGAGACGACGGCGACGCGTTCGCCGCGCTCACCGCCCGCACCTCCGCCGTCCGCTACGCCGGGGTGGAGGTGAGGGTGCCCGACGTCGCCGCACACGCGGTGCTCGCCGCCGTCCACGCCGTGCGGCCCGAGATCGGTGCCGGCCCCCGCTCGGAGCGCGCCTCCGCGCTCGCGACGACGATGCTCGCCGCCGCGCCCACCACTCTCGACAGTGCCGTCGCGCTCGGCGCGGTCGAGGTGTTGCGCACCGAGATCGCCGCGGCGACGGGGACCGCACCTCTGCCGAGCGACGGAGCCCGACCGCACGACTGGGAGTGGCGCGGTCGCCCCGACCGCCTCCGCGCCTACTGGACAGCCCTGCAGACCGTGCCGCCGCTGTTGCGCCTGCGCGTGGGGCTCCGCCTGATCTGGCCCGACGACGACGTCGCGCTCGCCTCCGAACGACGCGCCGGGCGCCCCGTCACCACGGCCGCGGCCGCGAGGCGGAGCCGCCTGACCCGCGGCGCGCGGGAGTGGCTCGGACGCTCGTCGCGCCGCTGAGCCCCGAACGAGCCCCCGTCAGCGACGCATCGCGCGCAACGCCGAACGCGACATCATCTCGCTCGGCATCGACGCGATCACCTGGGCGAGCTGCGCGCGGTCGTCGCGATCGATCCAGTGCCGGGCGGCCAGCACGAACAGCGGCAGCACCGTCGACGACGACAGCGGCCCCCACCCGAGCATCCCGAACGGCGTCTCGGTGACGCCGATCACGACCAGACCGAGCACGAACGCCACGCCCACCGCCTGCTGACGTCGATCGGTGTCGCGCAGGCTCGAGACGAACGCCATGACGATCACGGCGGCCCAGGCGGCCAAGGTGACGGCGCCGCCCATCACGAGCGTCGTCAGCACCAGGTTGTGGCCGTGACTCGCGGCGCTCGAGAGCGCGTTCGACAGCATCGCGTAGTTGTCCGCGTACCAGTGGGCGCCGAGGCCGAAGAGCCAATGGCCGCCCAACTCGTCGCGGTTGAACGTCCAGATGGCGCCGCGGAACGTGTAGGCCTCGGGGTCGGTCTCGGTGAAGGGGACGCGCACGCAGGCGATGCACGCCGCGACGAGTCCTGCGACGGCGGCGACGCGAAAGGCGGGTTGCGGCAGCACCCGCGACAAGACGATGACGGCGAGCACGACGACGGCCCCGGCGAGCGCGGTTCGCGACGAGGTGAGTACCAGGGCCCACGCGATCACCCCGATGAGCGGCCACCGCACCCACCACCGACGTGCGGTGAAGGCGAACGGCAGAGCGAGCGCGAGGAACATGCCGAACACGTTCGCGTTCGAGAAGATGCCCGACAGCAGTGACGTTCCGGTGAGCGACTTCTCGAAGGTCTCGGAGCCGCCCGAGATGAACACCTTCGACGGGTCGAGGTACGACAGGGCGATCGCGGCCGCAGCGACCAGGGCACCCAGGTATCCCAGGATGCCGAGATCCCTCGGTTTCACCCGCGCTATCACCAGCAGGGTGCCCACGGCGGAGGTGAGGAGCAGGCCGAGCGTGGGCTCCCGCCCGTGCACGAGCTCGTTCGCCGCGAGCACCAGACCGGGGGCGACGACCAGCAGCAGGCTCTCGCCCGTGACCTTCGAGAACAGCAGCATGAGCAGCAGCAGTCCCACCGCCAGGATCGGCACGGCGATGCTCAGGGCGTCGTCGAGCGCCACCACCAGCGGGTTCGAGGCGGTCTTGCCCTCTTTGTAGTGCTGGCGGTCGATGAGGGCCGTTTCGACGACCGCCGGAACCACCGAATACGCCCACACGACGATGACCGCCGTCCAGCGCAGCGCCCGCGAATTCACCCACCCCTTCTCGGGCCTGCCGGGGGCGCGACCGAGGGTCGCGGGGCTGGTTAGCGTGCTCACGGCCGACACAGTACAACTCGAGGAGCTCCCCGTGATCCCCACCGACGTCACCGCTCCTCGCCGGGGGGCGGCGCTGCTGCTCCTCGGCGCCCAGTGGGGTCGGTACGTCTCTCAGATCCTCGGCATCGTCGTCTTGGCCCGGCTGGTCGGGCCGGCCGACTTCGGCATCGTCGCGCTCGCGGCCTCGGTCGCGGGACTCGCCGCGGTGCTCGGCGACTTCGGGTTGAGCATGGCGGCGCTGCGCGCACCGACCCTGTCCGATGCGCAGCGGACGAACCTGTTCTGGATGAACACCGGCATCGGTCTCGCGGCGACGGGGGTGGTGCTCGCGGTGGCCCAGCCGTTCGCGGCCGCCTTCGACGATCCGCGCCTGGTCGCGGTCATGTGCCTGCTGGCGCCGGCGTTCGCGCTCCGCTCGGCGAGCGCGCAGCTGCGTGTGGAGCTCAACAGATCGGGGCGGTACGGACGTCTCGCGGCGAGCGAGCTCTGCGGCGACCTGTCGGGGCTGGTCGGAGCCGTCGCCCTCGCGCTCCTCGGCGGCGGGTATCTCGCCCTCGCCCTGCAGGGCACGATCGCGGCGGGCGTCACCCTCGTGCTGTCGGTGTTCCTCACGCCCTGGCGTCCGGGGCTGCCACGGCGGGGAGCGGCGATGGGCCCCCTGCTGAGCTTCGGCGGCAACACCTTCCTGGTGCACGTGCTGAACTACGCCGCGACGAACGTGGGCACGGTGTCGGTCGCGCGGGTGGCGAGCGATCAGGTGATCGGTTTGTTCAACCGGGCGACCCAGCTGGTGAACCTCCCGATCGATCAGCTCATCACTCCGCTCACGCGGGTGGTCATCCCCGGTCTCGCGGATGCCGAAGACACCGCCGAATTGCAGCGGCGGCTCGTGCGCCATCAGACGGTGCTCTGCTACCCGACGCTCGCCTACCTCAGCCTTTTCGTCGCCACCGCGTATCCCGCGCTCGACCTCGTCCTCGGCTCCGCGTGGACGGGCGCCGCGCCGTTCGTGCCGATCCTCGCGGCCGGTGCACTGTTCCAGATCCTCGGCTACCCGCAGTACTGGGCCTTCGTCTCCACGGGCCGATCCGGGCTGCTGCTGTTCTCCGAGATCAGCGGACGCGTGGCGACGATCGCGCTCGCGGTGGTCGTCGCCCCGATCGGCCCGGCCGCGGTGGCCGGCGCCATCGCGCTCGGGCAGTTCCTGCTGTGGGGCGTCGCGGCGATGTTCTTCCTCCCCCGCACGGGCGTCTCGTCGGCGGCCCTTCTGCGCGCGGCGATCCGGCCGATCGTCGTCTTCGCCGTCGCGCTGGGGGCGGGCCTCGCCGTCTCGACGCTCGTTTTCACCTCCCTCCCCTCGCTGCCCCGCCTGCTCGGCGTCGGTGGCGTCTGGGTCATCGTCGTGATCGCACTGCTGCTGGCGATGTGCCGACGCGACCTTCGCGTGTTCGGGGGCTTCATCCGACGCCGCTGAGGGGCCTCCCGCCGGCTCGACCACTCGTCGGGAAGGCCTCGAGATGACCATCGTGAACGCCCGGTTCCTGACCCAGGGGACCACGGGGATCCAACGCTTCGCCACCGAGATCACGCGCGAGCTCCTCCGCATCCGCGACGACCTCACTCTCGCCGTCCCTCCGGGCGACCTCGACGACGCGGGGCTCGACCGCTCGCGCATCCAGACGGTCGGGCGCTTCACGGGTCACGCGTGGGAGCAGATCGACCTTCCACGATTCGCCCGGCGGCGCGGCGAGCTGCTGCTGAACCTCACGAGCACGGGCCCGATGTGGCACCGTCCGCAGATCTCCACGCTGCACGACATCACGTGGATCCGTCATCCCGAGAGCTTCAGCCGACGCTTCCGGGCCCTCTATTCGGTCGTGATCCCCCGCGTCGTCGCGCACAGCGAACGCATGATCACCGTGAGCGAATTCTCGCGCGGCGAGATCTCGCGTCGCTTCGGCGTGCCCACCGACCACTTCGCCGTCGTCCCGAACAGCGCGCAGAACATCCTCGCGCTGGCGTCCACGCCGCCGGCGACGTCCTCGAACCGCCCGTACCTGCTCGCCGTCTCCTCGCCGAACCGGCACAAGAACGTCGCCCGCATGCTCGACGCGTTCGCGATCTTCGCCCGAACCCATCCCGAGGTCGAACTGCGCGTCGTGGGGAGCCAGACGAACAGCTTCGCCCGGCAGCAGTTCGACACCTCCGACGCGCGGGTGCGCTTCCTCGGCCGAGTCGACGACGCCGAGCTCGCCGCCCTGTACCGCGGAGCCCTCGCCTTCGTCTTCCCCTCGCTCTACGAGGGCTTCGGCATCCCGCCGATCGAGGCGCAGATGTGCGGCTGCCCCGTCATCGCGGCGCGCGCCGCCTCCCTCCCCGAGGTGCTCGGCGACTCCGCGCTGTACGTCGATCCGCTCGACGTCGACGACATCGCCGCGGCCATGTCCCGTGTCGCCGACGACGAGGGCGTCCGCGCGCGGCTGATCGCCGCCGGTGAGCTCAACGCCCGACGCTTCTCGTGGCGGGAGTCTGCGGAGAAGGTCAGCGATCTGCTCGACGAGCACTCCGGCATCCGCTCGACGCGCGTTCGCGGCGCGGCCATCCGATAGCTCGACCGCCGCGCCCGTCAAGGGCCGTCGCCGCCCGGTGCGTGCTGCCTAACGTCGGGGCATGACCAACGATCGCGATCAGCTGACCTTCGACAACCCCGTCACCCGCTACGCCCGCGTCGAGCCGCCCCTCCAGCACCAGCCCGAGCCCGGCGTGCAAGCCGACATGACCCCGGTGCCCGACCTCGGCGAGAAGACCTACCGCGGTCTCGGCCGCCTGGTCGGACGCAAGGCTCTCATCACCGGCGGCGATTCCGGCATCGGCGGGGCGGTGGCGATCGCGTTCGCGCGCGAAGGCGCCGACGTGGCCATCGTGCACCTGCCCGACGAGCAGCGCGACGCCGATCACGTGCTCGATCAGGTTCGGGATGCCGGTCGCACCGGCGTCTCGATCGCGACCGACATCACCGACCCGGCGGCCTGCCGCGAACTGGTCGACCGCGCCGCCGAGGCCCTGGGCGGCCTCGACATCGTCGTGAACAACGCGGGCAAGCAGGTGATGGTCGAGAAGGTCGAAGACCTCTCCGACGACCAATTCGAGCAGACCTTCCGCACGAACGTCTTCGCGCCGTTCTGGATCACCAAGGCGGCGCTCGCGCACCTGCCCGAAGGCGGCTCCATCATCAACACGGCTTCCCTCGAGGCCTACGTGCCCGCCCCTGACCGTCTCGACTACGCCGCCACCAAGGCCGCGATCAACAACCTCTCGAAGGGCCTCGCTCAGCAGCTCGCGTCACGCGGCATCCGGGTCAACGTCGTCGCTCCGGGGCCCACGTGGTCGGCGCTGCAGGTGAGCCAGGGCGTCTCCGACGACCAGATGGAGCACTTCGACGACGAGAGCACCTATCAGCGGGCCGGCCAGCCCGCCGAGATCGCACCCGCGTTCGTCTTCCTCGCCTCGGCCGAGTCGAGCTACGTCTCGGGCGAGACGCTCAACGTCAACGGCGGCATGGTCACGCCCTGAGGCCTGCGCAGACGCCCCGGCCCGCCGCGCGCGGCCGGGGCGTTCCTGCGCGCCCGCGCGGCCCGCGCGCTCCAGGGCGCGGCGCGGCCCGCACGCTTGCGCAAAACCCGTCGATCCGCAACCGACCCGTGTCGCGCGCGCACATACGGGAGCGTGAGTGCATGCCCACCGACACCGCTCCCGCCCCCGGCGGAGCGCCCCTCACCCTGTACATGCTCCACGCGCTGGGCGCGAGCGCCGGCTCGTTCGACCGCCTGGCCGACGAGCTCGCGGGAGTCGCGCACGTCGTCGGCATCGATCTCCCCGGCTTCGGCTCCGCCGCGAGCGCTCCCGACGCCACCGTCGACGAGACCGTCGACCACGTCGTCCACCGCCTCGCCGACCACGCACGGGGGCCGTGGATGCTCGGCGGACACAGCATGGGCGGCAAGATCGCCGCTCTCGTGGCCTCCCGCGTTCTGCGCGGCGATGCGGCCCTCTTCGGGCTACAGGGCATGGTGCTCATGGCCCCGTCCCCACCGCGCCCCGAGCCCATGGACGAGCAACGTCGGACGCTCATGCTCTCGTGGGTCGACGACGGCGCGATCTCCGAGGCGGATGCCGAGACCTTCATCGACCAGAACACCGCCGATCCGCTCGACGCCGGGGCGCAGTCGCTCGCCCTCGCCGACCTGCGTCGCACCTCCCCCACGGCGTGGCGCGCCTGGCTCGAGACCGGCAGCCGAGTGGACGCGACCGCCGCGGTCGGCACGCTCGACGTGCCCGCCGTCGTGATCGCCGGGACCGACGACGCCGACCTCGGAGCCTCCGCGCAGCCCGAGCTCCTGGCATCCGTGTACCCCCGGGCGCACTTCGTCACGCTCGAGGACACCGGGCACATGATCCCGCTCGAACGCCCCGTCGAGGCGGCCGCGGCCATCTCGCGCTTCGTCGCCGAAGAAGCGGGCGTCGGTCCGGTCGTCCCCGACGAGTGGGTCGAGCTCATCCGCAGCGAGCGGGTCGACGCCCGCGTGCGCAGCGCCCTCGCCCGTCGCGCGCTCCCCGACGACCACGGCTACGCGCCCGCGGTGCTCGACATGGCGCAGCTGACGCTCCTCCGCGAGATCGCCGACCTCGTCGTTCCACAGGAGGGACCGGCCATCGACATCGCCGCCCGCGTCGACGCCCAGTTGGCGCGCGGTGAGGGCGACGGGTGGCGCAACGCCGATCTGCCCGGCGACCCCGAGGCGTATCGTCGCGGGCTCGATACGTTGGCCGCCGCCTGGCCCACCGATCCGTCGGAGCGCAGCGACCGCCTCAAGGCGGCCATCGAGGGCGACTCCGACCTCGACGGCCCTCTCGACGCGGCCCAGCTGAAGGCGTGGCTCGAAGACGCGCGCAACGACCTCGTTCGCCAGTGGCTCGCCCACCCCGCGAGCATGGCGCGCGTCGGCTACGACGGGTTCGCCACCGGCGGCCGCCCCATGCGGGGGTACGTCGAGCTGCGTCTCGGACGCCGCGAAGACTGGGAGCCGGCGAACGTCGGTGGCACGATCGCGACGGGAGACGCGGCATGAACCTCGAAGCGATGCGCACCTTCACCGACGACGAGATCGTCGACGTGGTGGTGATCGGAACCGGAGCCGGCGGAGCACCCCTGACCGCCGAGCTCGCACGTAAGGGACTCACCGTCGTCGCGCTCGAGGCCGGGCGGCACTTCTCGCTCGACGACCTCACCCCCGACGAGACCGAGGCCGTCGAGATCAATTGGATGTCGGAACGCCTCAGCGGCGGAGACGACCCGACCGCGTTCGGTCCGAACAACAGCGGACGCGGCGTGGGCGGCTCGATGCTGCACTGGGGCGCGTTCACCCCTCGTCCCGACCGACGCGACCTCGCTCTGAAGACCGAATCGGGCGTCGGCCGCGACTGGCCCATCGACCCCGATGAACTGCTGTCGTACGTCGAGCGCGTCGAGGGCGACATCGGCGTCTCGGGGCCGTCCCCCTATCCGTGGGATCCGAGTCGCACCTACGCCTACGCACCGGCGAAGCGCAACGCTCCCGCGAACCTCGTGGCTAAGGGCTGCGACGCCCTCGGCGTGCGCTGGGCCGACGCCCCGGCCGCCGTGCTCACCCGCGCCCGGCTGCAGGATCACCACGGCGCGCGCGGTGCGTGCGTCAACTGCGGCGAGTGCCACCAGGGATGCCGGGTGGATGCCAAGGCATCCACCGCCAACACGTACCTGCCGGCGGCCGTGGCATCCGGCGCCGAGATCCGCAGCGAGGCGATGGTGCACGGCATCGAGCTCGACGCCCGCGGTCACGTCCAGGCCGTCGTCTACCGCAAGGGCGGCGTCGATCGTCGTCAGCGGTGCCGCGCCCTGGTGCTCGCCGGAGGCGGTGTCGAGACACCGCGCCTGCTGCTGCACACCGGCCTCGCCAACGACAACGGCCAGGTGGGCCGCAACTTCCTCGCGCACGGTGCGACGCAGGTGTGGGGTCGGTTCGACGAGCCGGTCCGCGGGCACCGGGGCTACCCGTCGTCGCTCATCAGCGAAGACATGATGCGCCCGGCCGACGCCGATTTCGCCGGCGGCTACCTTGTGCAGAGTCTCGGGGTCATGCCGTTGACGTTCTCGACCACCCTCGTGCGCGGCGGCGGCCTCTGGGGTCCCGAGCTCATGCAGCGTCTCGATCAGGCGAGGTTCATGGCCGGCATAGGCATCAACGCCGACTGCCTGCCCTCCGACGACAACCGCCTCGAGCTGGTCGACGAGCTCGACGAGTTCGGCATCCCGCGCGCGCGGGTCACGTTCACCGCCGGTGACAACGAGAAGGCGATCGACAAGCACGCGACCGCGTTCATGCTGCGCGTGATGGAGGCCGCCGGCGCACGCGAGACCATGGTCCTCGCCCGCACCGCGCACACGATCGGCACGTGCCGCATGTCCGACGACCCGTCCGATGGCGTGGTCGACGCCGACGGCCGGTCGCACGAGATCCCGAACCTGTGGATCTGCGACAACTCGGTCTTCCCCTCGGCGATCGCCGCCAACCCCGCGCTGACGATCATGGCCCTGTCGCTGCGCACGGCTGATCGCTTCCTCGCCTCCGCCGCTGCCTGAGTGGCGTCGTCCGTCCCGCCGCGCGCAGATGCGGTGGGACGGTGGCACGCGTCCAGGTGACCGTCGGCGCTCCGGACGATTCGGAACGGACGCTGAGATCCCGCCCGTCGCCGCCTGCTGAGCGGCCCCGGTCGGCTCCGCGCGTCGAACACGGGAGAATGGATGCCATGAAGCTCGAGCACCTCGTCCGGTTCGCCGCCCTCGCTGAGGAGCTGCACTTCCCGCGCGCGGCCGAGAAGCTGCGCATCCCCCTCGCCTCGTTGTACACGACCGTCGACAAGCTCGAAGAGGAGGTGGGGCAGCCGCTCATCTCGCGCACCCCGCCGACCCAGCTCACCCCGGCCGGCCGGCTGCTCCTCGAGGAGGCGCACCACCGCATCGCCGACGCTCCTCCCGCCGCGCCCCGGCAGAAGGCCCCCGGCGGCGGCAAGGCGAAGGCCAGCAAGGGCAAGGGCCGCGCCCCGATCGTGAAGGGCGAGCCTAAGCCCTACAAGAAGCGCCAGGGCCGCTGACCCCGCCCCGCGCTCCTCGGGCCCCGCACCCATCTCGACAAACGCTCCCGGGGCGACGCCGCCTACAGCTCCGACACCTGCCCGGCCTCAACACGCCAGCGGCGGTCGGTCTGCACCGCGGCGAGCATGCGCCGATCGTGCGTGACGAGCAGCAGCGTGCCGGTGTACGACTCGAGTGCCTGCTCGAGCTGCTCGATCGCCGGCAGGTCGAGGTGGTTGGTGGGCTCGTCGAGCACGAGCACGTTGACGCCCCGCGCCTGCAACAGTGCCAGTCCCGCGCGCGTGCGCTCCCCGGGTGACAACTCGTCGACGGGGCGAGTGACGTGATCGGCCTTGAGCCCGAACTTCGCCAGCAGCGTGCGCACCTCGCCCGCGTTCATTTCGGGGGCGAACCCCTCGAAGGTCTCGGCCAGCGGACGCCCGCCGACCAGCAGCGATCGCGCCTGGTCGATCTCGCCGATCGCGACGCTCGAGCCCAGCGAGGCCGATCCCTCGTCGGGGCTCTGACGGCCCAGGATGCCGCGCAGCAGCGTCGACTTCCCGGCACCGTTCGGCCCGGTGATGCCGATGCGCTCCCCCGCGTTGATCTGCAGCGAGACCGGCCCGAGGGTGAAGTCGCCCTGGCGGAACACCGCACCCGACAGCGTCGACACGACCGAGCTCGAGCGCGGCGCCGAGCCGATCGTGAATTCGAGCTGCCACTCCTTGCGCGGCTCCTCGACCTCGTCGAGGCGCGCGATCCGGCTCTCCATCTGGCGCACCTTCTGCGCCTGCTTCTCGCTCGATTCCGTCGCGGCCTTGCGGCGGATCTTGTCGTTGTCGGGTGACTTCTTCATGGCGTTGCGCACGCCCTGACTCGACCACTCGCGCTGCGTGCGGGCGCGCGAGACGAGATCGGCCTTGGTGTCGGCGTACTCCTCGTACTTCTCCCGCGCCTGGCGGCGCAGGGTCGCGCGCTCCTCGAGGTAGGCGTCATAGCCGCCTCCGTAGACGCGGTGGGAGTTCTGCGCGAGGTCGAGCTCGAGCACCCGGGTCACCGAGCGGGCGAGGAACTCGCGGTCGTGGCTGACGAGCACGACCCCGCCGCGGAGCCCTTTCACGAAGGTCTCGAGCCGCTCGAGTCCGTCGAGGTCGAGGTCGTTGGTTGGCTCGTCGAGAAGCGCGATGTCGAAGCGCGAGAGCAGCAGCGCCGCCAACCCGACGCGCGCCGCCTGGCCTCCGGAGAGGCCGGTCATCTCGGCATCCGATCCCACCTCCAGGCCCAGGTCGGCGAGCACGATCGGCATCCGCTCGTCGAGGTCGGCCGCACCGCTGGCGAGCCAGCGCTCGAGGGCGGTGGCATAGGCGTCGTCGGCGCCCACGATCGAGGCGTCGCCGAGGGCCGCCGCCGTGGCATCCATCTCTCTCGTCGCCTCGGCGCACCCGGTGCGGCGGGCGATGTACTGCGCGACGGTCTCGCCCGCGACGCGCTCGTGCTCCTGCGGGAGCCAGCCGACGAACGCATCGCTCGGTGCGAGGCTGATCGATCCGCCTTGCGGCTCGTCGACGCCGGCGAGCAGACGCAGCAGCGTGGACTTTCCCGCGCCGTTCGCTCCGACCACGCCGATCACGTCGCCCGGCGCGACCGTGAGGTCGACGCCGTCGAAGAGCGTGCGGTGTCCGTGGCCCCCGGCGAGGCCCTGCGCGACGAGGGTGGCGGTCATCCCTCTAGTGTCTCAGGCCGTCCCGCCCCGACCCGCACCCCCCGAGGTCTCTGACCCTGTCGAGGGGACCGGACCCGTCGCCTCACCGCGCCCGCGGGTGCGAGATCGCGTACACGTCGCGCAGCGCGTCGACCGAGACGTGCGTGTAGATCTGCGTCGTCGACACCGAGGCGTGTCCGAGCAGCTCCTGCACGACGCGCACGTCCGCTCCGCCCTGCAGCAGGTGCGTCGCGAACGAATGCCGCAGCGTGTGCGGCGAGACGTGGGCGGTGAGCCCCGCCTTCTCGGCGGCGGCCTGGATGATCAGCCACGCGCTCTGGCGCGACAGAGGCGCCCCGCGCACGCCGAGGAACAGCCGCGGTGTCGCCCGCCCCTTCGCGGCGAGCGCGGGTCGCACGCGCGTGAGGTATGCCTCGACCGCGGCGCGCGCGTACGAACCGACGGGCACGATCCGCTCCTTGTCGCCCTTGCCGCGCACGCGCAGCAGGTCGCCGTGGGCGGTGTCGTCGACGTCGAGCTGCACGATCTCCGAGACACGGGCTCCCGTCGCGTACAGCAGCTCGAGCAGCGCGCGGTCGCGCACGGCCGCCGGCTCAGCGGCGGAGGCGTCGACCGAACCGGGCGCGGGTCCCGCGGCATCCAGCAGCTGATCGACCTGGGCGATCGTCAGGGCCTTCGGCAGGCGGCGCGGCGCCTTGGGCGGACGCAGTCGCCCCGTGGGGTCGGCATCCGCTCGCCCCTCCCGCACGAGGAAGCGGTGCAGCCCCCGCACCGACGACTGCATCCGCGCGAGCGACGACGAAGCCGGCGGCGGCTCGGCCGAGGCGCGCTCGGCCGCGAAGTCCGCGATCAGGGCGGGCGTCACGGCCTCCACCTCGACGACGCCGCGCTCGCCCAACCAGTCCGCGTAGACGGACAGGTCGCGACGATACGCGGCCACCGTGTGGTCGGAGAGCCCGCGCTCGAGCGCGACGTGCCGGAGGTAGGTCTCGACCGCGCGCTCGAGCTCCACGTCAGCGGGCGGAGGCCTCGCGGCGCAGCACCTCGGCCGCCGCGAGGGCGCCGGTGGCCAGGATGCCGTTGCGCAAGCGTCCCGCGAGCACGCCGTCGATGACGTCGGCCAGCGGCACGCGCTCGAGGCGCATGTCGGACTCCTCGTGTTCGCGCTCGAAGTCGGTCTCGACCGCGCGCAGACCGCGCGCGAGGAAGAGGTGCACGACCTCGTCGTTGCCGCCGGGGGTCGTGTGCATCGACACGAGGTGTTGCCAGCGGTCGGCGGCGAGGTCGGCCTCTTCGGTCAGCTCGCGCTTGGCGGTCTCCATCGGCGGCTCGCCCGCAACGTCGAGGAGTCCGGCCGGGATCTCCCAGTCGCGCTCCTTGATGGGGTGGCGGTACTGCTGGATGAGCACGACGCGCTCCTCATCGTCGATCGCGATGACCGCCGCGGCCCCCGGGTGCTCGACGTACTGGCGGGTCATCTCGCCGTCGCCGTAGCGCACGGTGTCGGAGCGCACGTCCCAGACCGCGCCCTCGTAGACCAGGTCGGTCGAGACGATCTCGAGGTCGACCTTCTCGTCGCGCAGCTCTTCCATGTCAGTCCTCCTCGACGTCGAACAGCTCGCTCGAGCGGTGACGCTCGAGGGCCGCGCCGACCAGACCGCGGAACAGCGGGTGCGGCTCGGTGGGGCGCGAGCGCAGCTCGGGGTGCGCCTGCGTCGCGATGTAGTAGGGGTGCACGTCGCGCGGCAGCTCGACGAACTCGACGAGGTCGAGGTCGGGGTTGAGGCCCGAGAACACCAGGCCCGCGTCGCTCAGCTGCTGGCGGTAGGCGTTGTTGACCTCGTAGCGGTGGCGGTGCCGCTCCGAGATGTCGTTCGATCCGTACAGGTCCGCGGCGAGCGAGCCCTCCGCGAGCGCGGCGGGGTACAGGCCCAGGCGCATCGTGCCGCCGAGGTCGCCGCTTTCGAGGATGTCGACCTGCTCGGCCATCGTCGCCACCACCGGGTGCGCGGTGTCGGGGTCGAACTCGCTCGACGATGCGCCCTCGAGACCGGCGACGGTGCGGGCGTACTCGATGACCATGCACTGCAGGCCGAGGCAGATGCCGAGCGTCGGGATGCCCTGTTCGCGCGCGAACCGCAGCGCACCGAGCTTGCCCTCGATGCCCCGGATGCCGAAACCACCGGGGACGATGATGCCGTCGACCGCGCCGAGGGCCTTGGCCGCGCCTTCGGGCGTCTCGCACAGGTCGGAGGGGATCCACGTGATCTTGACGTGGGTCTCCTGGCCGAAGCCACCGGCCTTGATGGCTTCGGTGACCGAGAGGTACGCGTCGGGCAGGTCGATGTACTTGCCGACCAGGCCGATCGTGACCTCGTGCTTGGGGTTGTGCACGGCCTGGAGCACGCGGTTCCAGCGCGTCCAATCGACGTCCGCGGCCTTCGAGATCTCGAGGGTGTCGACGATGTAGGCGTCGAGGCCCTGGTCGTGCATCATCGACGGGATGTCGTAGATGCTCGGCACGTCGATCGCGTTGACCACCGCGTCTTCGTCGACGTCGCACATGAGCGCGATCTTGCGCTTGTTCGACTCGGTGACGGGGCGGTCGCTGCGCAGCACGAGGGCGTCGGGCTGAATGCCGATGGAGCGCAGCGTCGCGACGGAGTGCTGCGTCGGCTTGGTCTTCTGCTCACCCGAGGCGCCCATGAACGGCACGAGCGAGACGTGCACGAAGAAGACGTTCTTGCGGCCGAGCTCGTGACGGATCTGGCGCGCCGACTCGATGAAGGGCTGCGACTCGATGTCGCCGACCGTTCCGCCGATCTCGGTGATGATGACGTCGGGCTGCGGCTGCTCGCTGGCCTGCAGGCGCATGCGGCGCTTGATCTCGTCGGTGATGTGCGGGATGACCTGCACGGTGTCGCCGAGGTACTCGCCGCGGCGCTCACGGGCGATGACCTGCGAGTAGATCTGGCCCGTGGTGACGTTCGCGGCCTGGCTGAGCTCGATGTCGAGGAAGCGCTCGTAGTGGCCGATGTCGAGGTCGGTCTCGGCGCCGTCGTCGGTCACGAAGACCTCGCCGTGCTGGAACGGGTTCATCGTTCCGGGATCGACGTTGAGGTACGGGTCGAGCTTCTGCATGACCACGCGCAGACCACGTGCCGTGAGGAGGTTGCCGAGGCTTGCCGCCGTCAGGCCCTTCCCCAGGGAGGAGACCACGCCTCCGGTGACGAAGATGTGCTTCGTCGTGAAAGTCGTGTCGTCTGAATGTCCCGCGTCCGAAGTCTTCATCACGGGCTTCGATCCTATCAGTCAGTGGTGAGAACTGGTCAGCGGGTCGCCGCACTCTTGCGTCTCGGGCGTGCCGGATGCCGAGGGCGCTCGCCCGCCGCAGAGGTGCGGCGCGTCCGGATGAACGCGAAGACCACCACGACGATCGACACCATGAGCGGAACGAGCACCACGGCCAGGATCGGGTCGTCGTCCGACGCTCCCCCCGCGGCCCAGCCCACGAGGAACACCTGCGCGATCGTCAGGCTGGGCGGCATCCATCGTGCGAGGTCGCGTTGCACACCGATCCGGCTGCGCGCGAGGCTTCCGACCAGTCCCAGAACCACCGCGAGCGACCCCAGGACCGGCCCGAGCGCCCACGGCAGACCGATCCACAGCGCATGGCCGATGCCCGGTGCGGGCGAAGCGGCGAACGTCCCCTCCGCGAAGCGGAGCTGCACGCCGCCGTAGCCGTCCGGCCACAGGCTGTCGGGCTCGTACTCGTCGTCGACGTTCTCGTCGAACGCCACCACCGCCTGGGCACCGCGTTGCAGCGTGTCGCCGAACGGGATCGGCGGCTCGTCGGGCCGGTTCGGGGTCTCGTCGAGCCATCCCGAGCCGTCGGTGAGGCTGTCGGCGAGCTCGTCCGAGAGGGTCAGGCTCATCCGCAGACGCTCGGTCTCGAGATCCGGGAGCTGCCACGTCCACGTCCAGCGCGGCATCAGCGCCGTCCACGTGAGCTCTTCGACGGCGGCCCCGTCCGCCTGCGCCGCCACCACGGGGCGATCGAGCGTGTACCGGACCTCGACGTCGTGCTCGCCCTCCCAGTCGTCGGGCAACCGGCTCTGCACGACCGCGTACCCCATCCGTCGCGTCTGTTCGAAGGGCACCGCCTGACCGTCGACGGTGATCTCCTGCACGCGCAGCCCCTGGTCATGGCCGTCGACCACGTCGCGCCACGCGCGCGTGACCTGGGGCACGGCCCGCAGATGCGCCGCGACGTCCGCCCGCAGTCGCTCCACCACGTCGAGCCGCGCGGAGCCGTCGTCCGAGCGGACGAGCGTGGCGTCGAACCGGGCGTCGGTGACGGCGACGCCGTACGACCCGTCGAGATCGTCGACCACGTCGCTCTGATCGGGCGGCGGGCTCGTCGGCGACGCCGTCAGGAACGCGAGCGCGACGGCTCCACCCACCACGGCGATCGCGGCGAAGCGCACGCCGAGCCGACCCGCGCCGAAGAACGTCGGATCGGCTCCGGCTCGTCGGCCGATGCCCTCCCGGGCCAACAGGTCTCGGACGAGGCGGCCGGCTGCCCGCGGACGAGCGAACATCACCACGTAGGGCAGATCGGCCGAGCGCAGCGTCGACCGCTCCGCGGCCAGGGTCTGATCGAGATGCAGGCGCTGGCCGAGCAGGTGTTCGCGCGCGAGCGCGCCCTCGCGGGTCAGCGGACGGGCGCTCAGTGCGATTGCGATGACGGCGACGGCGAGGATCGCTCCCGCGACGGCGGCCACCGGCGGCCACCACTCGAGCGTCAGCGCGCGTTGGTGGGACAGCTGCCGGGCGAGCCCGAACTGCAGGGCGGTCAGCGCGATCGCCCCGCCGAGGAAGGCGTCGCGCACGAACCCCCGCGGAACCCGCCGCAAGCCGTCGTCGAACTGCGCGCGCCACGCGGGCGAGAAGCGGAACGCACGACCCGCGGATACGAGATCGCCCCAGCGCCCCGCTCGATAGCCCGCCCGCGCGAGACGCCGCGTCAGCCGTGGGTTCTCCGGCGAGCGGCGCCACGCCTCGAGGGCTTCGGCGAGCGCTGCGGTCCGCCGTGCGCCCCACAGGCGCGCGTCGAGCGCCACCGAGCTGCCTCTGCGTCGCTGCGACTCGGGCACGAACCAGGCGCGCCCGCGCGCATCTCCCCACGCGACGGCTCGCGCCGCGAGTGCGAACAGCACGCCCACCGCGAGCAGCAGCAGCGGGACGAACGGACCGTACGCCTGCACGTAGAACAGAGGCGAGGGCCCCGGCATGGCGAGCGTCCCGGGCGCGAAGCGCAGGGTGAACCAGAACGAGCCGTGCGGCGGGATGTTCTGGTCGTTCGAGACCTCGTACACGAGGGGGTCGGATGCCGCGTCCTCTGGCTCCAACGTCGTCGACCCGCTCACCAGCAGCCAGGCGATCCCCGATGTGGGCTGACGGGCGTAGGTCGCGGCGAGGTCGCGCGGCACGCTCACGCGAAGAGAGCTCCCCGCCACCCCGTGCGGCCAGTCCGGCCCGAACACGTCCCACTCGAGCACCTGATACGACTGCTGCGACGACGGATCGCGGTCGTCGTAGGCGAGGTCGCGCAGGTCGTAGCTGAGCACGACGTCATGGGAGCCGGTGAGCCGCTCGCCGGCGTCGATCGTGTAGGTCGTGCGGGTGGGGCCGGCGCTCGTGCGCGCCTCGACGATCGCATCGTCGAGCCTGGCCTCGCGCAGCTGTGGACCCAGATCATGACCCTCGTACTGGGAGGCGACGACACGCTCGATCGCGTGCTCGTCGACGTCGTCGGGGAACACCGCCGTGAAGCGTTCCTCCACACGGGCGACCAGCCGCCCCTCGTCGTCGCGAACGACGACGTACTCAGCCGAGAAGTCCTTCGCGAACCACGTGCTGGTCGCATCCTTCGCCGACGAGGTGATGTCGTCGAAGGTCAGCGGGGCGTTCACGACCGGTCCGACCAGGAGCAGAATGCCGAGCGCGGTCACCGCCGCCCAGAACACGCGGGTGCCGGTGCGCAGCCGACGGCCGCCGTGCGACCGCAGCCATGCCTCGAGTCGTTCCAGCAGCCGCGACAGCGCGAGCCAGAGCGGCGTGTGCTGGGGTGCGGGAACGAGCGTCGCCTCCGGCGGCGCCTGTCTCGCGTCGTCGGGGGCGTCGGTCATCGCGATCGCCCGGTCTCCAGCAACTCGCGGGCGTGGGTCAGTGCGGCGTCGGAGTCGCTCAGGCCGGAGAGCAGGCGTGCCATCTCCGCTTCTCGCTCCGCACCGTCGAGGCGGCGGACGCTCGACGCCGTGACCGACCCGTCGTTCGCCTTCACCACGGTGAGGTGGTTGCCGGCGAACGCGGCGACCTGCGCGAGGTGGGTGACCGCGATCACCTGCGACGACTCCGCGAGACGCGCCAGACGGCGTCCGACCTCGATGGCCGCAGCCCCTCCGATGCCCGCGTCGACCTCGTCGAACACGAAGGTCGGAACGGGGTCGACCCCCGCGATCACGACCTCGATCGCCAGCATCACCCGGCTCAGTTCGCCACCGGACGCGCCCCGCGACACGGGTCGCGGATCCGCACCCGGATGCGGGGCGAGCAGGATCGACACCTCGTCACGCCCGTGGGCGGCGGGGGTCGCGGGGCTCACCTGCACCGTGAGCGTGGCGTCGGGCAGGGCCAGCGCGTGCAGCTCCTCGGTGACGAGCGAGCCGAGACGAAGAGCAGCGTCTTCTCGAGCGGCGGTGAGGGCGGCGGCCGCGGTGTCGAGCTCGGCGGCGGCGGCATCGCGCTGCGCCGCGAGTCTCTCGAGGCGGTCTCCGTCGTCGTCGAGCTCGACGAGGCGGGCGGATCCCGTCTCGAGCAGGCCGATCGCGGCATCGACCGACCCGTGCGCGCGCACGAGCGCGGCGAGAACCCCGCGACGCTCATCAACGGCTGCCAGTTCGTGCGGACCCGATTCGTCGAGGTCGGCGAGGTACCCCGACAGCGCGACCGAGGCGTCCGTCGCGCGGTAGCCGAGTTCGGCGACCTGCTCGGCGATCGCGGCGAGGTCGTCGTCGCTGGCGGCGATGCGCTCGAGCGCGCGACGGGCTTCGGCGAGCAGGGTCACGACGTCGGGGGAACCGTCGTCGTTCGACAGGGCGGTGTGCGCGGTGACCGCGGCGATCCGCAACTCTTCGGCGTTCGCGAGACGCTCGGCGCGCTTGGCCAGTTCGTCCTCTTCGCCGGGCTGCGGGGCGATCGCTTCGATCTCGGTGATCGCGGCACGCAACTGCTCCGCTTCACGCGCGCGTTCGTCGCGGTCCGTCGTGAGCGTCGTCAGTTCGGCGTCGAGGCCGCGCCACTCGTCGAAAGCCGCGCGATAGGCGGAGCGCGCGGCCGTCACCGCTTCGCCTCCGAAGCGATCGAGGGCGTCGCGCTGGGCCGACGCCGAGCGCAGCCGCAGCTGGTCCGACTGGCCGTGCACCACCACGAGATCGTCCGCGAGATCGGCCAGCACTCCGGCGGGAGCCGTGCGGCCGCCGACCGTGGCGCGACCGCGCCCTTCGCTCGAGACGGTGCGCCCGAGGTAGAGCTCGGCGTCGCCGCTCCCGACCGGCTCGACATCGCCTCCGGCTTCGCGCACACGCGCCGCGACGGGGCCGTTCTCGGGCACGAGCCACACGCCTTCGACGGCGGCCTGAGCCGCGCCGGAGCGCACGGCGCCGGAGTCGGCGCGGGCCCCCAACAGCAGACCGAGACCCGTCACGACCATCGTCTTGCCCGCGCCCGTCTCACCGGTGATCGCGGTGAAGCCGCGGCCGATGGGCAGCGTCGCGTCGGCGATCACGCCGAGGTCGCGCAGACGCATCTCTTCGATCACGAGACGCCTCCGGCCATTCCACGCCACCCGGTGACGGGCAGGCGGAACTTGCGGACCAGGCGATCGGTGAACGCGGCGGGGTGCAGACGGGCGAGGCGCACCGGACGCGAGG
Source organism: Microbacterium sp. P26 (assembly GCF_023712585.1). NCBI lineage: Bacteria > Bacillati > Actinomycetota > Actinomycetes > Micrococcales > Microbacteriaceae > Microbacterium > Microbacterium sp. P26. Next base: position 248,291 of record NZ_JAMAXZ010000006.1, read on the forward strand.
AACGACGCACCATCACGCGCGCACCCGGGGGCAGCTCGTGCGAGCGTCGGCCGTCGCACCACAGGATGCCACTGCCGCTCGTGCGCTCGAGCACCTCGACCGCCACCATCGCGTCGGGGCTCACGACCAGCGGCCGGGCGAACAGCGCGTGGGCTGAGAGGGGGACGACGGCGATCGCCTCGACCGTGGGCCAGATGACCGGGCCGCCCGCCGAGAAGTTGTAGGCCGTCGATCCGGTCGGCGACGCGACGACGATGCCGTCGCAGCCGAACGACGACAGCGGTCGTCCGTCGACCTCCATGACGACCTCGAGCATGCGCTCCCGGCTGGCCTTCTCGACGGTCGCCTCGTTGAGCGCCCACGTCTCGAAGATGACCTCGTCATCGGCGTCGAGCACGCGCACCGCGAGGGCCAACCGCTCTTCCACCGAGTAGTCGCGCGCGATCACCCGATGCACCGCGTCATCCATGTCGTCGCGCTCGATCTCGGCGAGGAAGCCGACGTGGCCCATGTTGATGCCGAGGATCGGGGCGGTCCCGCCGCGGACCATCTCGGCCGCCCGCAGGATCGTTCCGTCGCCGCCGAGCACGATCGCGAGCTCGACCTCGTCGATGCTCACGTCTTCACCGAGCGTGGCAACGCCTTCGAGCGAGAGACGGTCGGCGAGTTCGGGGCGGTCCTCGGCCGACACCACCGGCGTCGCGCCCGCGGCCCGCACGGCGGTGAGGATGCGTTCGGCGGCGTGGACGGTGTCGTCACGGCGCGCGTGGACGACGAGGAGGATACGGCGATCGCTGGGGGTCATCGGCTTCCGGTCAGTCGGGTCACGGTGCTCTCCCATTGTGAGGGGTCGGTGCCCCGTGAGGCCGAGAACCACGCGACGTACTCCTGGTTGCCGTGCGTTCCCACGATCGGCGAGGCGATGAGTCCTGCTGTGCGGAGTCCGGCGTCCCATGCCGCCCAGAGCACTCCGTGCACCGCGTCGGAGCGAAGTGCCGGATCGGTCACCAGACCGCCCTTCACCGCGGTGCGGCCGACTTCGAACTGCGGCTTGATGAGCAGTACGACGTCGGCGTCGGGCGCGGCCGTCGCCACCACCGCGGGAAGCACGTGGTGCAGCGAGATGAAGGACAGATCACCGGTGACCACGCGGGGGCGCTCGGCGACACGCGTGGCGGCGGCGAGGTTCTCGGCGGTCATGAACCGCACGTTATACCCCTCCACCGACACCACGTCGGGGTCGGATGCCACGACTGTGGACAACTGCCCGTGCCCGACGTCGACGGAGAGGACGGGACGAGCGCCCCGCTCCCGCAAGACCTGCGTGAATCCGCCCGTCGAAGCGCCCATGTCGAGCGCGACGGACCCCTCGACCTCGAGGGAGAAGGCGTCGAGAGCCGCGAGGAGCTTGTGCGCGCCGCGGCTGACGTAGTGGTCGGTGCCGGCGACGACGATCTCGCTGTCTTCTCCGACGGGCGCTGAGGCTTTCACCACTGCGCGGCCGTCGACGGAGACGAGACCGCCGGCGATGAGCTGGGCGGCGTGGGAGCGGGATCGCGCGAGACCGCGCGAGGCCAGCTCGGCGTCGAGGCGCGCCGTCACGGTCGCGGCGCCGACGGGTCGCTCGGAGCTGATTCCAGGCGGCGGGCGAGCTCGTCGTGCAGCGCGGCGAAGGCCTGCGCGCGCATGTCGAGAGGCTGCTCTTCGATGAGACGCAGCCGATCGATCAGCTCGGGAGCGGCATCCGGGGCGGTGTCCGACATGGATGCCATGCTACCGAGGTCAGCGCACGCGGAACGGGTCGGCGTAGAGCCTCTCCGGAACGCGGAAGCCGAAGATCGCGCGGCCGGAGTTCCAGATGGCCGCGGCACCGGCGCGCAGCAGATCGATCTGACGGTCCCCTGCCGACACGATGCGCAGGTCGACCCCGTCGATCTCGACGATCGCGTCACCGACGCGGGTGCGCTCGCCCTTGACGACGGTCGCGGGATACGGCTCGAAGAGCTGACGGAGGTCTTCCACGATGTAGTCCGGACGCTGCGAGGGCGGTGCGGCGAGCACCTGCTTGGGCCGGTCGATGCCGGTGAGCACGAGCAGCGACTTCATCTCGGCCGTGAGCGCGCCCTGGATGTCGGTGTCCAGTCGGTCGCCGATGAAGAGCGGATGCTCGGCTCCCGTCCGGGTGACGGCCTCGTCGAAGATCGGACGCTCGGGCTTGCCGGCGATCGTCGCGAGGCGACCGACGGCGGTGTGCACCGCCGATACGAGCGTGCCGTTTCCCGGCGCGATCCCGCGCGCCTGCGGGATGGTCCAGTCGGTGTTGGTCGCGACCCAGGGGATCCCGCCCTCTTCGATGGGCGTCGCCAGGGCGTAGGCAGCTTCGGCGAGCTGCGCCCATCCCACCTCCGGAGAGAACCCCTGCACCACGGCAGCGGGAGAGTCGTCGGCGCTGCGGGTGACGACGAACCCGGCCTTCTCCACCTCGACGACGAGTCCCTCGCCACCGATGACCAGGAGAGTCGCCCCCGCCGGCACGAGGTCGCGCATGAGGCGCATCGCCGCCTGCGGGCTCGTGGTGACATCGGAGGGCGTCACGTGCAGACCGAGCGAGGTCAGGTGCTCCGCGACCGACGCGTCGGTGCGCGACGCGTTGTTGGTGATGTACCCGAGGCGACGCCCCTCCTGCTGGGCGCGGTTCAGGCTGTCGACGGCGTGCGGCAGCGCTCCCGGCCCCGCGTACACGACACCGTCGAGGTCGGCGAGCACGACGTCGACTCCGTCGAGCGGCGTCGGGGCGGCTTTGCCGCGCCCGAAGATCATCGTGCGTCCCCCGCCTCGTCGTCCTCAGTGGCGGAGTCGGCGGCGTCCGCGTCGGTGCCGGCTACGTCAGCGGTGTCGACGTTGCGCTCGGTCACGTCGGCGGGCTGGATCTCTTCGACGGACTCCGCGTCTCCGGTGGATTCCGCCTCATCGTCGGCGACGGGGATGACAGCGGATGCCACCTCTACCCCGCCCTCGTCGTCGATCAGGTCGATCTCCTCGACCACGATCACCTCGCGATCGGCCACGCCTGCGGCGGCATCGAGCGCGTCCGCGGCGATCTCCGCGCGTCGCTCCCACTCGGCGGCCTCGTCGAGACGACCGAGTTCCTCGAGCACGGCCGCGCGGGCGGAGAAGAGCGCCGGGCTCCACTCGAAGGCGCGGTCGGGGTCGGCCTCGGGGATCTCGAGCTCCTGGAGCGCACGATCCGCCTGGCCCAGGTCGAGGCGGGCACCCGACATCGCGATCGCCAGCTGCACGCGCACCGACGTCGAAAGGGTGGAGCGATCGACAGCGCGTCCCTCCTCGAGTGCGCGGTCGGGGCGACCGACCCCGCGCTCGCTGTCGACGATGAGGGGCAGCTGCTCGTCGGAGCCGGTGATACGACGATGGGTGCGGAGTTCGCGCAGCGCGAGCGCGAAATCGCCGACGGCATAGGCCGTGATCGCAACAGTCTCACGCACGACGCCGACACGGCCGGCGCTGCGCGACGCGGCGAGGGCATGCGCGTGGGCCAGCGCAGGGTCTTCGTCGATCATCCGTGCCGCCATGGCGAGGTGACGTGCGACGTTGTCGGCGTTGTCCTTGCTGAGCGTCTTCAGCTCGTTGCGGGCCGCACCCGGAAGGTCGTACGCAGTGACGTCTTCCGGCAGCTCGGGCCCGCGTTCGCGTTGGTCCTGCGGCGGGCGCGTGGCCCGCGCGTCATCGCGATCGAAGCGACGCGGCGCTCCGGCACCCGGGCGGCTGTCGCGTGACGGACGGCGGTCGCCGCCGCCGAATCCGCGGGACTCACCGCCGCGGTACGACGGCCGGTCGCCGTCCTGTCGGAAGGGCCGATCGCCATCACGACGCACCGGACGGTCACCGTCACGACGGAACGGCCGGTCGCCATCACGCGGCGGGCGGCTTCCGCTGTCGCGCTGGAAGGGACGGTCGCCATCACGGCGAACGGGGCGGTCACCGTCACGCGGCGGGCGGCTCCCCCCATCACGCTGGAACGGACGGTCACCCTCACGACGCACCGGACGGTCGCCGTCACGACGGAACGGACGGTCACCATCACGCGGCGGGCGGCTTCCGCTGTCGCGCTGGAAGGGACGGTCGCCATCACGGCGAACGGGGCGGTCACCGTCACGCGGCGGGCGGCTCCCCCCATCACGCTGGAACGGACGGTCACCCTCACGACGCACCGGACGGTCGCCGTCACGACGGAACGGACGGTCACCGTCACGCGGCGGACGGCTCCCCCCATCGCGCTGGAACGGACGGTCACCCTCACGACGCACCGGACGGTCACCGTCACGACGGAACGGACGGTCGCCATCGCGCGGCGGACGGCTTCCGCCGTCGCGCTGGAAGGGACGGTCGCCCTCACGACGAACGGGGCGGTCACCGTCACGACGGAACGGACGATCGCCGTCTCGCGGCGGACGACTTCCGCCATCACGCTGGAACGGACGATCGCCATCACGGCGAACGGGGCGATCGCCATCACGCGGCGGACGGCTCCCGCTGTCGCGCTGGAAGGGGCGGTCACCGTCACGACGAACGGGCCGCTCGCCATCACGACGGAACGGACGGTCACCTCGAGGAGCTGACCCTCCGCCGGAGGACTGTCCACGTCCGAACGCGCGGTCGCCCGAGCGCCCTTCGTTGCCCTTGCGCTCGTTCGCGTCGTCCGTCGACATGACTGTCCTCCTCAGGGTAAAAGTACCCGAAAATGCGAAATGGCCACCCAGCTTTGGGTGGCCATTTCGACTTAAAGGAAGTCCGGCGGTGTCCTACTCTCCCACAGGGTCCCCCCTGCAGTACCATCGGCGCTGAGAGGCTTAGCTTCCGGGTTCG